>DATLDA010000153.1:0-8538 GCA_035526135.1 Flavitalea sp. | reverse complement strand
CTTCCACCTACTTATGTCTGGGTGAATATCCCATCATTTTACCTCCAGCTTATTGATTCGGGTGCTGTCGCACTCGTTTCCCGTATCATTGTGGGCAATACAAAAACAAGAACACCGGTTCTAAATTCTGAAATATCGAATTTCGTCACCTACCCGCAATGGACTGTACCTTACAGCATCATTTTCAAGGAGATGTTGCCTCAGATTCAAAAAGATACCACTTACCTGATCAGGCAAAATTTGATCGTGGTCGACAACGATGATAATATCATCGATCCGGATAGCGTTAATTGGAATGTACTGAGTAAAACGAATTTTCCATACCTGTTAAAACAACGGGAGGGAGACGATAATTCGCTAGGCGTATTAAAATTCAATTTCAGGAACAAATATGCCGTTTATCTTCATGATACAAATGCCCGGTGGTTATTCAGTAAAACCAATCGTGCATTGAGTCATGGATGTGTAAGGGTACAGGAGTGGCAAAAGCTTGCGCATTATCTGGTTCGCAATGATACACCGCGCTATCACCCTGATACATTGCGTAACTGGATCGTAAGGCAGGAAAAACATATCGTTTCCGGATTCCCGAAAGTGCCCATTTTTATAAGGTATTTCACCTGTGAGGGGAAGGGTGGAAAAGTCAGGTTTTATGACGATATTTATGGAGAGGACAAGATACTTCGCCAGAAGTATTTTACCCAGAAATCCATTAACTGATCCCTTATGAAAAATCTATTGCTCATAACGATCCTGTTTGCACAGGGTTGCCTGTTATATGCAGGCCCTCCACCAGATACGCTCATCAACCAGCGAAATAAAAAGACGGCAACCATTGAATATGGTACCGCCAGCTTTTATCACAACAAATTTCAGGATCGGCTTACCGCTTCGGGAGAAACTTTCGACCAGGAAAAGCTAACGGCAGCTCATAACAGTTTGCCGCTTCATACCTGGATACGAGTGACGAATATGCGCAATATGAAAGTTGTTATTGTCCGCATCAATGACAGGCTTCATAAAAACAATCCGCGGCTGGTTGATCTAAGCCGAAGCGCTGCTTCGAAACTTGGTTATATAGGTCGCGGTCTTACCTGGGTGAAAGTCGAAGTACTTGGGAAAAAACCACCGTTCAATCACTTGTCTAAGAAATAATTTTACCATATTCATTCCACCCGCTATTTTTGCTTCAACGCTTTCAAAACTAAGTTTATGAAGAAAATACCGGGCACTGTATTGGCATTCTTATTTCTTTCCGGTACAGGATGGGCACAGAACAAAAGCTCAGTACAACCTCCTACACTCGCGATTCATTTTTTTCTGAATGATTTCAAGGGAGCTGCCAATGTTCGATCCTCATCACTTTCAACTGCCATCCGCACCCATCAGTTTGGAAAACTAAAAGACATGACACCGGGACTGGCAGTCAATTATATTCAGGGATTATCTGAACATTTCGATCTCACAACTTCGCTTGGTGGTAGTTTTCTTGATTACCCATTCCGCAATCGGGGTCCATTTAATAAAGATGCGTTTCTTCTCGAAGGTGATTTTTCCGTTCGCGCAAAAATGGTCAATAACAATTACTGGATTTCACCTTATTTACAAGTTGGCGTTGGAGCCTCCAAATACAAAGGATACTTCGGTGGATTCTTACCCGCAGGTGCAGGAATACAGATCAATATATTTGAAGAAGCATTCATCCTGATCAATACACAGTACAGGATCCCGATCACCGAAACTACAAATTATCATTTTTACCACAGTGTAGGATTAGCCGGTTCGATCGGCAGGAAAAAGCAAACTCCTTAAGATTTTCTTATCACTATTTCTTGTCTTGTAGTTCTATGCAGGTATTTCTTCTTGTCGCATTGTATAATTAGTTTCTTCGAGAAGACCTGATATCGAAAGTCTATTCCGTCGCTTCGTTGCGGACAGGTTTAGAAATTCTCAGTCGTGAGGGAATGAAGTGATCTCACTAATTAATCTTCCCGGTTTTTATCTCTTTTGCCGAATATCCGCCGGAAGAATCCTTTTTTTTTCGGTTCGTCTCTCGTTGTATCTGAAGGAAATTTCTTTGTTTCTTTCTTATCGCCGTTTGCTTCCTGCAACACCTTTTTTTCTTCCATCTGTACTTTTGATTCAACCGGGACATTCCCGGTATCTTCTTTACTCAGGTAAGCATCTGCATGACCATTTCCCACATCTTCACCTTCAGCACCGGCAGGCATATTGTTTTCTATGATACTGGGATAATCATAATATTCTTCGTTCTTCAAACTTTCCGGCTGGATGAATTTTGCCTGCTTGTCGAGCCCGAGCGTTTTATCAGCCAATGCTTTCTGGAAAAAATATTCATAGATAGGCCTTGCCGCCTGTCCACCCATACCCAGATTACTTTCAAGCCGGATAAAGCGGTCATCACAACCTATCCAGACACCTGCCATCAATTGAGGAGTGAATCCAAAAAACCATGCATCCGAATTGTCATTTGTCGTTCCGGTTTTTCCACCCATCTCTGCTACACCCAGTCTGTCTTTTAATCCGGCAGCAGTTCCCACAGTAACAGGTCCTTCCATCATACGGCTCATAATATACGCTGATGACTGACTGATCACTTCTTTTCTTTCTGTATCAAAACGTGCCAACACATTACCATTTTTGTCTTCAATCCGGCTGATATAAACAGGCTTGGTACTAAACCCTCCTGAGGGAAACATGGAATAACCCCACATCATTTCGAATAACGAAAGATCGCAGCTTCCAAGAGCAATAGAAGGATAAGGATCCACTTTTGTTTGAATATTTATCTGCTTCAAAAAATCAGCGAAGCGCTGGGGTGTTGTCTGCTTGATGATGTAAGCGGCTACTTCATTGATCGACCACGTAAGGCCGGTAGCCATGGAACGGGTACCTACGCGATCAGTTTTTTTTGCAGGCACATAGCCGGAACCGGGAAAGTATTGTTGTACCTGCTCACATTGGGTCTCCGGAGTGAATCCATATTCTTCAATGGCAAGGGCATACAGGAATGGTTTTATCGAAGAACCCACCTGCCTTTTTGTTTTCAGGTTAACGTGATCGTATTTATAATTTTTGAAGTCGATCCCCCCCACCCATGCTTTTACATGTCCACTGTTAGGATCCATCACCATAAAAGCAGTTTGTAATAACTCCCTGTTATACCGGATTGAATCCAACGGACTCATCAAAGTATCTTTTTCTCTTTTCGAGTTCCATGCAAACACTTTCATCTGGATCTTTTTCCGGAAATTTTTTTTGATATCATCTTCCGAAAGACCTTCCTCCTGTAAATGCCTCCACCGATCGGTATTCTTCATGTATTGTTCGAGAGTATGCTCGTGCCCTTTCCATACAGCGTCAGTTTTGAGGCTTCGCTGAGAACTCAATACGCGCTGGAGAACAGGCATGTGTTTGGCGACAGCTTCTTCGGCATATAACTGCAGCCGTGGATTGATCGTAGTGAAAATGCGAAGTCCATCTTCATACAGATCATAATTTTCACCATCTTCTTTCTGGTGTTCTTTACACCATTTTTTTAAATCGTCTTTGATAACATCCAGGAAGTAAGGAGCGATGCCATTGTTCTCATCCATTTTGTTATAATTCAAACGGATGGGACTTTTCTTAATTACAGTAGCCTGACCTTCTGCTATATATTTGTTACGGACCATTTGGTCAATTACTGTATTGCGACGATCGAGCGATGCTTTTGCATTGGTGCGTGGGTTGTAGGTGTAGGTTGCTTTTAGCATCCCGATCAGTACAGCTGACTCCTCGACATTTAACCGCTCCGGTTCTTTTGAAAAAAATGTGCGGGAGGCATTCCGAATTCCGTAAACGTTATCACTGAAGCCTACTGTGTTCAGATATAAAGCCAGTATTTCCTGTTTTGTAAAATTCCGTTCAAGTTTTACTGCTATGATATTTTCCTTCAACTTTTGGAGGATCCTCGTCACGGGATTCGAAGCCCTTTCGGCGAACATATTCAAAGCAAGCTGCTGTGTAATCGTACTTCCTCCTCCTTCTTTTCCCAATAGGATAACAGCACGAAGTACAGCCTTTCCATCTATTCCGGAATGTTCATAAAACCTTTCATCTTCCGTGGCGACCAATGCATCAATTACATGTTTGGATATATCATTGAATTGTACGTAGCTCCGGTTGCCTTTTTCCCGGAAATATTTTCCCATCTGTGTACCATCATCTCCATACACTTCCGAGGCAAGTGTTACAGACGGATTTTCAAGTTGTGCCAACGAAGGCATCTTTCCAAATACACCCATGTTGATCAGCACAAGCAGCAATAAGAATGCAGCAAATCCATACAAGAATATTCTCCAGAAAATCCGAACGGCTTTAGACATATAATGGTATTAGGTATATAGAGATCAAATCAAAAGCAAAAACCATACTGAAATGCTTTGCCAGCATAAAACATCTTCATCAAAATTTCCCCGGAAAATGGACGGAGAGAAATTTACGGTAAACATCAAGGTCTTTATTCGTCTTCAGTATTTCCAGATTTGGTGCGGAAATGATGATGAACGAATACTTCGAGGCAGGTAGCCAGGGAATGATCTCACTTGCTGCGGCTTTCCTTGTTTTTTCAAGATAGTCCAGCGCCACCGTCGCATTTTCGAATCCTGCCATTACCACAAGCTTATTATTTTCATCAATTACCTGATTGCTGATATCAATGGGCCTGTTGTAATATTTTTCTTTATTGTACCGGTTAAATGCATTTCTTGATTCAGAAACATAAACAGGGTCTACTTTGTCAAGTACGACCACAACATAATGAGGAATCTCTGCTGAAAATCCATAAACCGCTTTCGGTGGCACTGCAGGATTGTCCTGTGGCGCACCCGGCCGATTTCCGGTTCGCTGTACCGAATCGGTTTTCTTACCAGGCAGTTGCACCGGCACCTTTGTAATTACGGGCTGAGCAGGGTTCTGCGCCCTGACGGTTGTTGTATCTGCTAATTGCAAAGAATCTTCTCCTGGTCTTTCAATTTTCAATTGCGTGAGGTAAGCTTCAATTTCTTTTCTTCTGTCCAGGACGTCAAGCATTGTTTTTGCTTTAGCCGCAAGTGCAGACTCGGGATACAAAGAGGAAATTTGCTTCAATGTATTTTTAGCCGAATCATCTATGCGTTGACGGATCTGGTAGATCGCCTGGATGTATAACAATTGCGGAGTCCAGTAATTATTGCTGTAAAGGCTATCGGCAGTATGTTTCTCTGCCATTGCTTTTTCAAAATTCCCTTCTATGAAACTATTATAAACTGTTTCATAACGAGCCTGCATATCCGAATTTGATGAATCGGGGGTATTCCCGTTCAACGATCTTGCAATAAGTCCGTTGAATTTGCTTTCAGGATATTTCTGTTCCATTTCTTTTCTCAACGATATGGCAGATTCTTCTTCGCCTGTTTTTTTGTATGCATAATAAAGCTGGAAAAGAACATCGGGTCGGCGGGAACTGTATGGAAATTTGTCAAGGAATGTTTTAAAGATCTCAATAGCGGCCGGGTACGCTTCCAGACCATCCATATATAATTTTCCCAGTGCAAACATGGCTGCTTCGATTGAATCGTTGGATGCTGCGAGTTGTTCCGGTTGCAATGGAAGTCTTTTCAATAATCCCTCATAACTTAAATCCGTTGCCAGGATCGCCGGTTTCAACGCCATATTTTCTTTATTCAGACCTTCCGGCTGATTAGAAGCTTGCGTGGCAACGCTTGACCGACGCCAGTTATCTGTGTTCGGACGGTTGCCCCATTTATTTTTAAAGTCTGCATATCCCTTTGCTTTCAGGGAAGGGTTATAGAAATACCATTCTCCTTTTACTTCAGTTTTGAAAAGGTCTTCTGGTTCATTTTTTTGATTGACGAAAGTAGTGCCAACAGATTTTTCATCTTCTTTCAAACCCTGACTCTTTCGAAGTTGTTTGACCATTTTTTTGAGGAAAGCTTCTCTCTCGCCATCGGGTAGGCCCGCAATGCGCTGGAGGCTGTCCTGCCTGGCTATTATATTGAGTTGATCCCTGATACTGCCCAGGGTTGTACGTTTTGATTCAAATGCCAGTGGATCGGGTATTCCGGGATCTGTATTGTTCACACTATCATAATATCGCTGTGCGTCCCGGTAGTTGCGTTCTGCATAAGAGAGATCGCCTAATTGGAGGAATGCCCTTGTTCGGAGTCCTGCGGCTGAGGTCGGGCTTGTAGCTGCGGTAGATCTGATCAACCATTGTTTTGCTGCGGTTTCATTGTTACGTTCCAGTTCGATCTGGGCAGCAGTATAATAAATAATATCACGGTAAGATGAATAACGGTCCTTTCTCGCCATTTTTAATAATTCAAGTATATTTTTCTGTATGGCCACAGAATCTCCTTTGTTTTGTCTGATTGAATTCAGCCTTGCATATACTTCCATAACAGGGTTCAGTGTATGCTGTATTGCCCTTCCGTAAAACTCCTGGGCAAGGTCGTGGTGCCCGGTCCTTTCATATAATTGAGCTATCAAATATTCCCACCGGGCGATTTCCTGTTTATTTGCTGCATGGGGTAATGCATCTTCAAGGTGAATGGCTGCACTGTCAAAGACTTCCTGTTTATAAAACCACCATGCTTGCAATTCAGATAATTCGGTATTCAGCCTTTCGGGAAAATTCGGATCATGGCGGAGCGTCTCGATCAATCCGGCAGCCTCAGGTAATTCATTATTTTCGATATAAGTCCGAATTTGCCATACCAGCGATTCATTCCGGCTTGGAGGTTCAGAAAGAATTTTTTTGGCAAGATTTCTTTTTTCCCTGGTGGATATTGAGAATGCATTATTTCCCTCGGTGGCATTGCTGCCTATTGGAATGTCATATCCACCGCTTTCCTTAGGTGCGAATGCATAGTTAATATACTGGAAAGTGAGATAGGCAGAGTCAAGTTCACCCTTATAGTAATAGGCCTTACCCATCAACAGGTAGAGGTTGTCGATCCAATCGTTCCGCAGGTCATGAATCAGAATGCCTGCTGTGGTTTTATAAATGATTGAATCCAGTTCACTTTTATCGCGACGTGTGTTTTCAACCGAGAGATTATAAAATGGCAGGAGCGAGTTGTAATCATCCACGTGAGCAGCCTTTGCTCTTTCTATAATTTCGTCGAGGTTGTTCTTCGCATTGAAATACCAATTGTAGTGAGTTACCGTATTCTGAATGAATCGTCTGGGAACGGTGAATTTTTTTTCACCCGTTTTTTCTGACCCCAGCTTTTTATTTTCGAATTTTTCGGGCTTTTTCAGGTCAAAAGTCAGGGCTCCCTGTGCATTCGATTGCAGGCAGAAAAGAAGTGCAAAAATGGTTGAAAATATAAACCGGAAAATTGCGTTTTGCATTCCTATAAATGATTCTTATTAACTGATTTTCAACAAATTTATTTTTAAAAGTACGGTTAATTTCCAGCGGGTGTTTTTTAACACCGAATTACGATAAGTGCTACCTTTAAAAGCTACAGAAAAGACCTATGGCCAAATTCGATGCCAATTCCACCCTCAAGCGTTTGCAGAATCGTTACCGGCTTGTTGTGATGAACGATGATACTTACGAAGAGGTTGTTACGTTTAAACTATCGAGGCTTAGCGTTTACATTACACTTAGCACCATTTTTGTACTATTGACCGGTCTTACTGTCGCGCTGATAGTTTTTACACCGCTCCGGCTTTATATTCCAGGCTATGGCGAGATCAATGCAACAAAAGAGCTGCGCGAATTGAAAATAAGGACCGATTCTCTGGAACAGGCGGTGAGATATAAAGACCAATATCTCAACAACCTGAAAAATGTGCTCGAAGGAAATGCGCCCTTTAACCGGGATACAACCTCGCTTACCATTCCTAAAACCGAAAATATCGACGATTAAAACCAAGTTCTATGTTTAATGGAAAAACCAAATCAGAAAATTTTACCGATGCCACCCCTTCCGGCGGCGCAAGCCTCATCGCTGCAGGCACTACTTTGAAGGGCGATATCACAAGCAATGGTGATATACGAATCGATGGCACTCTCAAAGGAAACATCTATTGCACAGCTAAGGTCGTGATTGGCGCGAATGGAGTAGTCGAAGGTGATATCTCCGGTCAGCAGGCTGATATCATGGGCAAAATAACTGGTACCATCAAAGTAAAGGAAATCCTGCAACTGAAAGGCGGAAGCAGTATAAACGGAAACCTTCATGCGGGCAAACTTCAGATCGAGCCTTCTGCAACATTCAATGGTCAGTGTCATATGAATTCCAATGGCAACGGTAATGGACATGCATCAGATCATGTCGTAGTGGCGACTGAGGAAGAAGCATAATTTATTACTCATTACTTGCGGAAGCGTTTCCGGATGACAACGGTTAAGCCTGAGGTAACTCTGTAAATTCATTACCATTTCTTAGATGGTCATTAACTTCGTATATCCTTACAATATCTATCAAAAGGGTAAGGTATTCGAAGAACCTGATGGAAAAT
>DATLDA010000121.1:0-4469 GCA_035526135.1 Flavitalea sp. | reverse complement strand
CTTCAAATTTTTCGCGCGTTTGAACGATCTGAGAAGTAAATAACAACTCCGATTTTTTAAGATGACGTTGAATAAGGTCAGCATCTACAGGATTATCTTCCAGAATTAGTATTTTAAGATCAACTGACATTTTGTAACTATTTAATCATTTGAACCATTAATTCATTACGGGGCAGGCTGACTGATTACCATCCAATACATGCCAAGCTCTTTGATAGCCTGAACAAAGTTATCACTATCAACAGGTTTTACTATGTAGCTATTGGCTCCAAGTGAGTAACACTTTGCTATGTCGGGATCCTCCTTGGACGATGTAAGAATAACGGCCGGTATCGATTTGAGGGCCGGATCAGATTTTACTTTCTCCAGTACCTGCATACCAGAAACTTTTGGCATTTTAAGATCGAGTAAGAGCAACTTCGGCCGCGAGTCGGCATTTCGGGAAGCATACTCACCTTTGCAATACAGAAAATCCAGCGCTTCGGCACCGTCCTTTACATGATGGAGGGTATTGGAAAAACCACTTTTCCTTAGGGCGCGAATTGTCAGTGTCGCATCGTCCATACTATCCTCTGCAAATAAAATTTCTATGTTTTCGTAACTCATTTTTGTTGATTTAAGAGGTTATCCGGCAAACTGAAATAAAAGCAGGCGCCATGATTCAGTTTTGCCTCTGCCCAAACTGACCCGTTATGTCGTTCCACTATTTTTTGAACTATGGCTAATCCGATTCCTGTGCCTTCAAACTCTTCCTGCGAATGCAGACGCTGAAAAACACCAAAAAGTTTATCATAATACTGCATATCAAATCCAACTCCTTCATCCCTGACAAAGTAAACCACCTGGTTCTCTTCCAGGTTAGCACCGATCTCAATTTTGGTATCTGGCTTGTGCTTAGAATATTTAATGGCATTTGAGATCAAATTAATCCATACTTGTTTGATGAGTGCCTGATCTCCTTTCGCTGCAGGGAGCACAGCCATTTTATATTCACGTCTGTTATCCGGATCCTGTGCTAGTAATTCTTCTATTACCTGGGAAACCAAAGCATTCATATTGATGTCCGAAACCGATACCTGCTTTCTTCCTAATCTCGAGAACGCTAGCAAATCATCAATGAGTTCACCCATTCTCTTCGAACTGTTCAGAATTGACTGAAGAACTTTTTTTCCGTCAGCATCTAATTTCGAAGCATAATCTTCCACTAAAATTCCTGTATAGCCATTGATAGCGCGTATGGGAGCCCTTAAATCGTGTGATACGGAATAAGAAAAGGATTCGAGTTCCTTGTTCGCCGACTCGAGCTGTGCAGTCCGTTCTACAACCTTTTGTTCTAATTCATCATTAAGCTTACGAATAGCGTCTTCGGCCTCCTTAAGTTCCTTGTTGGCAGTGAATAACTCTTCTGCCCTCTTTTCTTTTTCCTTATTTTGATAGGCAAGCTCCCTGTTAGCAACAATTAATTCTGCTGCCCGTTTTTCTTTCTCATAATTTTGAAATGCGAGTTCCTCATTGGCAACCACTAACTCCGCAGCGCGTTTTTCCTTTTCCTCGTTTTCAAAAAGTAATTTTTTATTGGCGAGCATCAATTCTTCTGCTCTTTTTTCTTTCTCATCATTTTGGTAGGCCAACTCAATATTGGCGATACTTAATTCTGCTGCCCGTTTTTCTTTTTCTTTGTCTTGAAATGCGAGCTCTCTATTGGCAAGCGTTAATTCTTCTGCACGTTTTTCCTTTTCATCCTTTTGATATACAAGTTCAATATTAGCAATACCGAGTTCCGCTGCTCTTTTTCCCTTCTCTTCATCTTCAAAAACAAGTTCTTTTTTTGCGATTCCTAACTCGGCGGCCCTTTTTCCTTTTTCTTTGTCCTGGAATAGCAACTTTTCATTTGCAATAGTTAGCGCTGCTGTAAGCCTTTCTTTCTCCTCCTTTTGAATTTTCAATTCTCTACGGACGTGCAGCAGCTCATCCTTATACTTTTGTACTATTTTGCTCATAGAGAGAATCTAAAATGAAATTTTTTCTGATGTAGCTCCGATGTTACTGTAATGCCAGGTAATACAGTCAAATGGTGTGCCTTGATGGGATTCGGGTAATATAGTTATATACCCTTCGTTTGCCAAAAAGAATTGGTGGGTATTTATTTGAAAGTCACAAAACTTGTAATGGTTCTTCATTGCCGATACCTGTAGATTGTTCAGGCATTGCTACGTTAAGTGAAGTTGGGATGATGGAAATGATACATTCTTTGGGCTGGCTGTATTGAAGACTAACGGATTTGATTCGAATAAGGCACTCACTCGGGAGGATCATCAGATTAAATTCTTCGGGAATGATCTCTTGTCCGGATAAATCAGCGAAGAGATTGATTGCAATCTCAATTCCATCAATGCGGTGATCGCAAATAAAGCATTCATCAGCAGATTCGATAACTTTTACTTAGTCTGAATATAGGTTGTCATATCCTTTCTAAACATGCCGGATCGTTGGTGTTCAATTGAATCCTATTCCCATAGAGATATAAAGTTGATTTCTATGCCTTTTGAATTTTACAGGCGCGTATGGCTGATTAGGTTGGGCTGGAGGAAAAATCACATATTCTGCCTGACGTTCAAATCCTGCAGATACTTTCCAAAAAATATTTTTACCGGCATTGAGATGAAGTCCGATTCCACCATTAAACAGCAATCCCCCTTTTTCCTTTACAGGACCGCTTCTGATTGTCATAAAACTATACCCTAATCCTGCTTCCGACAACAAATGGTATTTATCATTGATTCGATAAAAATTATATTGAAACTTTGAAACTACAGGAAATGAAAGCAACATTTTATTGTCGTAATAGGGTTCTAAATACCGTACTGTTATTCCTGCTTCAATACCACCCAGGAAATTCTCAGACAAATTATAATTGATACTACTTCTCAATCGGAAAGAGGGATGTTTAAATCTTAAAACGGAAGGATAGGTAAAGGAGGAAATATCATTACCCTCAATAGTTGTTTCAGTGGTATACTTGTTTGCGCCAATGGAAATCAAGGTGCCGATTTCCACGGTGGACGTAAATTTTCCCTGAGCATTACAATCAATCACCAGCCCTTTCATTAAAAAGGCAAAAAAGAAAATTTGCTTAATCATAGGATTCGGATTGAGGGAATTGAGAATAGATTTTGTTTTTTTAATAAATAACCGCCGGAGTAGAGAATTGAATTCTTTAAGAATGAACAAAAATAAATTCAGAGTCTTTTGTTTTAAAGACTCGGATCGCTGATACCTGATACCTGACAGCTGACAGCTGACCGCTGATCGCTGACTTTTACTTCAATTCCTCTTTGAAAAAATCAACGGTTCGTTTCCATGCCAATTCAGCTGCGGGTTTGTCGAAACGCGGCGTTGTATCGTTATGAAAACCGTGGTTTGCATTTTCATAAATAAATGCCTGGTATTCCTTCTTATTTTCCTTTAGAGCGGTTTCGTAGGCAGGCCAGCCTTCATTCACACGCGTATCCAGGGCGCCGTAGTGAAGTAATAGCGGCGCCTTTATCTTAGGAACGTCCTCTGTTGCGGGCTGACCTCCATAAAAAGGTACCGCGGCAGATAATCCGGGAATTCGTACCGCCATCATATTGGCTATCCATCCACCAAAGCAAAAACCCACCACACCAATTTTCCCATTACAACTTTTATTGGTTTTGAGATAATCAAAGGCAGCAATAAAATCTTCGAGCATTTCATTTCGATCACGTTTACTTTGTAGTTCCCGGCCCTGATCATCGTTACCCGGGTAACCACCTAAAGGTGTTAATGCATCAGGAGCGATAGAAACAAACCCAGCCAGTGCGGCCCTTCTTGCAACATCTTCAATATGTGGATTCAAACCGCGGTTTTCATGAACAACGATGATGCCACCCAGTTTCTGTTTTGTATCGGCAGGTGTTGATAGTAACGCTTTGATGGTTCCCCCTCCCTTTGGAGACTGATAAGTAACATATTCAGATTTCAGCCGCGGATCATCTTGTTGGATCTGTATCGCACCTTCGTAATCAGGCATCAGATAACTCATCAGCGCCGGCAGCGTAAGGCCACCGACGGCATAGAGGGATAACTTTTGCATGAAATCGCGTCTGTCAACCCGGTTGTGGGCGTAGTCATCATAGAGATCAAATACTTCCTGTTTGATATCTTCTTTTTTGATTTCGGACATGTTGTTAGAATGTTTCTTTAAAATTAATAATTGGCAATTAATAATTCTCAATTAATAATTAATAATTAATAATTATATAGAGCATCTTTGATATGTTCCCTTTTGATTTTGTTGATTTACATTTTTTACTGTTTCATTTTTTACATTTTTTACTTTCTGATTTTAACTCTTTCAATTTTTAAGTTTTACTTTTTTAATTTTCATTTTAAATTTTTAATTTTTAATTTTTGATTTTTAATTTTTAACCATGAATTGGATCCTT
>DATLDA010000103.1:0-17673 GCA_035526135.1 Flavitalea sp. | reverse complement strand
CAAAACCTGTGGTTCCAAATGACTCGGACGAAAACCGCCAAATGAACAGAAGGGTTGAATTTAAAATATTGAAGAACTAATTGCTGAGACTTATTAGTAAAGGGCTTCCTTGTTCCAACACGGAAGCCTTTTTTTATAATTCTTCATACCATTTTCTTCTATCCTTTACCATTCGACAAGGGAAACACGCTGTTCAGATAATTTATCAAAAGCTTCACGTCTGACTATTTATTTTTAGGTATGGACATTCCTGCATGCCGGTTACGGTAGAGAAACGGGAAATATATCTATGCTGCTGAAAACCACTACCTGCCTCGTTGTTTCTCTAATTACTTTTCTCTCTGTGTACGCACAGACCAATGCACCACTCAGGCTTGCTGCAAAAAGAACAACGCGTCCCGTCAAAATAGATGGGTTATTAAATGATTCAGCGTGGAAGGATGCTGCCATGATGTCGAACCTTATTGAGTTCAGGCCGACTGTTGGTAAGAAGGAAGATTTCGAGAACAGAACGGAGACATATCTGATGTACAATGATGACGGAATTTATTTCGGCGGATATTGCCATGAACGTTCGAAAGACAGCATTGCCACCGAGCTGAAGGGACGTGATGGATTTGGTACAAACGATTACGTTGGAATTATTTTTGACACTTATTACGACAAATTAAACGGATTTGAATATTTCGTAACCCCGTTGAATGAACAGTGGGATTCAAAAATGTCACCGCCAAGCGCAGACAGTGATAACGGGGGAGAAGATTTCAGTTGGAGCGCCGTATGGGAGAGTGGCGCGGTGATTCATAATGACGGTTGGAGCTTCGAAATGTTCCTTCCCTATTCTGCAATCCGGTTTTCTAAGAAGGATGTTCAAAACTGGGGATTAAATATTACACGCAGGAGAAGAAAATCAGAACAACAATATACCTGGAATCCCATCGACGTGAACGTAAATGGATTTCTTACACAGGAAGGCATTTGGGAAGGAATTTCTAACATCAAGCCCCCGGTGCGGTTACAATTCTCCCCTTATTTCTCAGTATATGCGAATCACTATCCTTCAAACGTTGCCGGACAGAAAAATCTTACCGGACAGATTAATGGCGGATTAGATTTAAAATACGGGCTTAATCAGGCTTTTACTTTAGATGTCACCCTCATCCCTGATTTCGGACAGGTGCAAAGTGATAACCAGGTATTGAATCTCACACCATTTGAAGTACGCTTCAATGAGAACAGAACTTTTTTTATGGAGGGTACCGAATTATTCAGCAAGGGAAATATGTTTTATTCAAGAAGGATAGGAGGGACACCACTTCATTTGTACGATGCTTACAATAACCTCGGAGCAAACGAACAGGTACTGAAAAATCCATCTGAATCTAAACTGATCAATGCTTCGAAAATTTCAGGAAGGAACCGGCATGGACTCGGAATCGGATTTCTGAATGCTATTACAAATCCACAGTATGCAACCATTGAGGACGTTGCCACAAAAACCGAAAGAAAAGTACAAACAGATCCTCTGACCAACTACAACATTCTGGTGCTTGACCAGACACTTAAAAACAACTCGAGCATTTCCCTCGTCAACACGAATGTATGGAGAAGCGGCAGTGATTATGATGCAAATGTGACTGCTGGTTTGTTCGATTTCAATGATAAAAAGAACATGTGGAATTTCGGAGGCAAGCTGGCAACCAGCAATCTGATTGGTTACCTGCCTGGAAATAAAACACAAACAGGATTCAGTTCAAGGGCTTATTTCGGAAAGGTCAGCGGACGATTCAATTTCAATATTTCGCAGGAAATGACCGACACAAAATATTCTCATAATGACCTCGGATATTTTACCAATAATAATTTCCTCGATCACAGCGCGTATGTAGGATACCGCTGGACAGAACCAAAGGGTTGGTATAACCGAATCTTCCTGAATTTTAATACCAATGTCAGCCGCTTATTTTCTCAGATCAAACCGCTTGATCAAAAATTTCAGCAGGCCAATTTTAATTTCAATTCGCAGGTTCAGACGAAAAAATTGTCGTGGGTGGGTATGTTCATGAATTACCGCCACAACCAGAATGATTTTTACGAACCACGCCGCGAAGGTTATTTTTTTAGCAGGGGATCCAGTATAGGTTGGGGAACATTCTTTGAAAGTAATTCAGCGAAGCGCTATTCATTTTTTTATGAATTTTTTGGACGCAAATTTCTTGACTATAAAGATTATTACGGAATTGATTTCCTGTTCAATCAAACCTTCCGTGTAAACAATAAGTTTTCGGTGATGCACCGTATTTCGCTGGAGCCACGATTCAACGATATCGGGTTTGCATGGTCGGATGCAACTGATATTATCTTCGGCAGAAGAAAAGTGAATACCATTGAAAATGTGATCAGCCTGAAATATCAATTCAATAATAAAATGGGAATTACTTTCCGGGCAAGACATTACCTCAGTAATGTTGATTATGCTGAACACTTCACCCTGATACAATCAACCGGAAAATTAATATCCAATCCGACATTTAATGAACCGGTAAATCAAAATGTGAACTTCTTCAATATTGACATGGTATATACCTGGCAATTTGCACCCGGCAGTTTCCTGAATATTGTATGGAAGGATGCTGCATTCACCTATCATGACCAGATAGAAAGAAGTTATTTCAAAAACTTTTCCAATACGTTCGAATCAGATCAGAATAATAACCTTTCACTGAAAGTGATTTATTTCCTCGATTACCTGAAGCTGAAAAAGAAAAGGAATTAATAATCAGAATTAATCGGTTCAACTGAGAACCAAGAACCGTGAACTCAGAACTATTACTGACATAAGTTAATCGTATCAATCCCTTTCGTACTGATTTGAATTTTATTCACCTTATTGGCGTTATCAAAATACAGTATGATAATTCCGTAAGATGTTTGAAACGCACTCCATTTATCATCCTTGATACGGGGATTTCCCAGATACTGGAACAGATTATTCCTGGAAACGCCCATCAGCGGAACACTTAATTTTCCTTTGAATTTCGGTCCCAGTTCGATATAATTTCTTTCCGTATAAAAATAAACGTCACGGTCTTTGAAGAAGACGGTTGTACCACATTTCGAGCTGTCCTTTTTATCAGTACTGCTCGTAAAACAAGGCAAAACAATTTTCAGGCGGTCATTCGGAATATCAGGCCTGTGGCCGTTCACTTTTCCGTCGAGAATATCCACTTCAAAATCAGGGCATTTGGCCTTCGTGATTAGTTGGGCCATTGAGGCGGGCACAATAAAGAGTGCCAGGATAAAGAGGTAATAGGTTTTCATAAGTATATATTAGATGCTCAACAGGTATAATGCAAAAACCTTGCTAGAAACAAGCATATGGGAACGATCCGGTATGCATCTTCAGTATATAAAAACTTCTTATTTCTCTTAACTTGTACGAATGGAGGATAGAGATGAAAAAAAAGGAGGTCGGGCCCGCCGGGTAATTAAGAATTTAAAGCTGGGCATGTCACTGGCCTGGGCGGCTTCGCCAAGGCTTCTCATTCGATATTCTTTATTGGGGATGCTCAGTGCGGTCATGCCACCGGTTGCAGTGTATCTGGGTGCAGTGCTCGTAAACAAAATTGCTGAAGCACGCGCTCATGCGATCACCTTTAATGATATACTGCCGATTGTTCTTGGTTTATGGATAGCCGTTGGATTACAACGCGCGTTAGGCGCATACATTGGATATGGAAGAAACCTCTATGTAAGACGTGTAGAGTTGGAAGCAGAACGAAGACTTCTTGCCAAAGCTTCGAAAATTGACTTGGGGCATTTTGATAATTCCGACTGGCATGACCGGTTGGCGCGGGCGAAGCGGGATGTTTCGTGGAGACCTGGAGATCTCACCTGGTCAGTCCTCGGGTTATCCGGTAACATTGTTACCATCGTTTTGATGGCAGGTCTCCTGGCAAGCCTGCACTATGTATTGGTCGTACTTGCACTCGCTGCAGCATTGCTTTCATTGGCCCTGGAGAGCCGGGTGACATCCAGGTTGTATAAATATTATTATAAAGAAACGCCTGAAGAACGGGAACGGAATTATGTAGGTGATTTGCTCGTCCAACCACGCAATACAAAAGAGGTAAGAGCCTATGTACTGGCTGACTACCTGCTTGGCCGGCATCGCAAAATATCTGAAGATCTTTTTAAACAACGACAATTAATGTATCGTTCCGGAACGCGTGTATCGATGCTTACCGGACTGGTTACAGGTACAACATTGGCACTTGCATATCTTTTTGTTGCGTGGAAAGGTGTTCTCGGTACCATCGATCCCGGAGGAGTAGTGTTGGTGATCGGTGCTTTCTCTTCTGTTGCCGGAACATTGCAACAGATCTCCAGCACATTTGTCGCGGTAGATCAGCACACTACATTTCTTGATGACTACTTTTCTTTTCTATTAATCAATCCACTCGTTCCCGTTCCATCTCCCGCAACTGTACTTCCTGTCGGACCTATATCCCATATTGAATTTGATGATGTTGGCTTTTCTTATCCCGGGGGTTCCGGTCTTGCAGTGGAAGGCTTTAACCTGAGGATCAACAGCGGTGAACTGATTGCACTCGTAGGAGAAAATGGCGCCGGAAAAAGTACCATTATAAAATTACTCCTGCGTTTTTATGATGTCGATAAAGGTGCCATTCGCATTGAAGGAGTAGATGTTCGTGATACGGATCCGGAAGATTTGCGTGGAAGGATTGGCGTTTTATTTCAGGATTATGCCAGTTACGAATTATCTATCAGGGAAAATGTGATGATGGGTCGCCCTAATGGTGAACTGAATGACGAGAAGATCATGAAAGCATTGCGAAATGCACGCAGTGAATGGTTATTAAAAAAAATGCCGAACGGACTTGATTCTAAAGTGGGAAGATTGTTCGAAGGAGGACATGATCTTTCCGGTGGTGAATGGCAAAGGCTTGCACTCGCACGCATTATGTATCGCGAAGCGGATATCTGGATACTTGATGAACCAACTTCCTCTCTTGATCCGGAAGCAGAAGCTGCTATTTTTTCTGAATTAAAGGAAAATCTCAAAGGACGGATTGGTATTGTGATCTCACATCGTTTTTCGACAGTCCGGATCGCGGATCGTATTGCCGTGATCGACGATGGTAAGGTAATGGAACTGGGTACGCATGAAGAATTACTCGCGAAAAAAGGTCGCTATGCCGGATTATTTGAGTTGCAGGCGGCAGGTTATCGTTGATCCAATCTTATTTATGTAAAGCAAATTTCCACGTAGCTAATGAAGGCCGGCCCTCGCCATTTTCATTTTCAAGTCCGGTATCTCTCCAGAATTTACCAAGGTCTTTGGTACTGTCAGGAAAAATTTTCCAGAGTTCATCATAATCGCGATGTGTCCACCAAATGATAAATTCGTAATCATGGTTTCTTGCATTGGTGAGTAACGTTTCAAGGTATTCATTCTGCGCGCAGACATCGCCTTTGATAGATACATTGTACGCCGGTATGGAAAGATTTTCTGCAATATCTCCTGTTTCTGAAAATGCAATCGACTTTGTCGTCTGACTATGTAAAAAATCGAAAGCCTGCTGATAACCCTGTCTGCTTTGCAGTCCTTTCAGAAAAGGATAAAAGCTGATGGCAAGAAAATCCTGCTGCTTTACGTAATCTGAAATTTCGGCAGCATACGCAATCGGATCGGGCACCTGTGGATTGTACCAATCGTGCAGGGTTACCGATTCTGAAATTTTCAGAGCTGGATAATCCTGTTTGAGTTTTGTTCTTACGGTCTGTATCATCGATTTGTATCCCGCCCATTTACTTTCCTGTTTTATTCTGAGCACATTTGCTTCCATTGCAATCACCAGATATTGCGGTTGAAACTGATCCACGAGATACTTTACAAATTTTACATAAGCGTCAATTAAAATGGGTTCATCCATCGTGGTATAACCGGGAATTGTTCCGTCAACATCCGCAAGAAGATCAGTTCGTTGGATATTCAACAAGCTCACTGAAAGAAATAATTTGTGTGCAGGGTTACGTAGCCCCCGCCGTGAAGTGATATCATTAATAAGATCTGCAGGGAGTGGCTGATTATTAATCAATGCTTTCCACGGAATATATGTGTCAAATTGCTCCGCATAGATATCTGCATTATCTGATATGAACTGATACGTCTTTTCACGGTCTTGATAATCCGGGCCGAAGGGCCATGTTGTAAATCCCATAAAAAAGTTACGGCCGCCAAATGAAGACGAGAAACCACTGTCAGCACAGGCTGTGTCCTTTTGTTTCCGGCAGGCTAACCCCGAAAAAATAAGTAAGATGAGGATTTGAGTTATGCGGACTTTCATACCACGATAACGGCCGATCGGATATAATAATTATAACAGACCTTCAAATAGACCGCTGCTATGGCAAATAGCACATCGATCAATTTGTATTACGCAACTTAAATTGAGTGATATAGAAAAAAAGAGTAAAAGATCATGAATTTGGCATAAATTTTTATGTGAGGGCTGTAAAAATCATCCATTTATGAAATCACTTATTATTATTTTATCTGCGGGCCTGACTTTTGGCCTGATCTCCTGCAATGACGATAGCGATACCTCCCGCTCTGATGCAGACAGTACTGCGGCAACAGCTTCTGCACCGGCAGCTGAAACAACTACTCCGGCAACGAATGATGTTGCTACTGCAGAGGTTGAAGTACCTGCAACAACCAAAACTACCTTTGAGACCAAATATCCAAAAGCCACCAATGTGAAATGGCGGAGGTATCAAAGGCCTGAGGGAGTAACTGTAGACAATTCAGATTGGAATTCTAAACTCGACAGCAATGATTATGAAGTAGCATTTACTTTTAACGACGTGGATTACTTTGCATGGTACGATGATGGAACATGGCTGAGATCACGCACTACTGTTAAAGATCCTAACGGGTTGCCTGCAGCAATAAATTCAACAATAAAAAAAGAATTTCCGGGATTTGAGGTTGTTGAAGTTGATAAAGAAGAATATGGAAAGAATGATCATTTATATGAAGTGGAATTGAAAAAAGGTGATGAAAAATACAAAGCTCATTTTACAGAAAATGGTAAAATGACAAAAAAGCAACCAAAGAAATAATAGTTCATCGTTCTTAGTTCATGGTTCAAGTTCATAGTTCAAAGTTTTCCGGTGCTAAGGTGTCGGGAAGCTTTGAACTTTTTTTATGGATTGTACTGGAACCTGGAACTCAAGATCTTCCATACAAAAGTGTTATTTCATTTACATGAAAAAATTTTTTGGCAAAAACATTATTCCCTGGAATGAAGCCTTACGGTTAGACGCACTTTATTATTATGATCTTCTGAATGATCTACCGGACAGGTATTTTGCCAACCTTGCGCATATCATCGCTATTACATTCAATACACCTATAGCCCTGGTAACATTAGTGGGGAAAAATAGTGTTTTGTACAAGGGAAATGCCGGGATGGAAGGAACGAATGAAGCAGACAGAGGCATTAGTCTATGTTCACTGGCTATTCTTGAAGCGGAGCCAACGGTGTTTGAAGATGCATTGAAAGAACCCTGTTTATTGACAAATCCACTTGTTGCCGGTTCATTCGGACTTAGGTTTTATGCGGGAGCTCCGATTACGACACCTGCCGGATATAATATTGGAACGGTTTGTATAGTTGACAAAAAACCAAGGCTTTTCTCCGAAAATGAAAGCGAAATATTGACTCGCTTTGCTGCCAGTGCCATGTATGAAATAGAAATGCGGAAATCAATCCAGCCTGTTTCTCTTCCCTGAGAATTTTTTGTAAGGAAAAGTTGTACTGCTTATTTTCATGCGCGCGCCAGCCTTGTAAATATAACGCGCTTCCTAAAATGATAATCTGCCAGAATTGCGGACATGAAGGAGAAAATAATTATTGCTCCATATGTGGTCAGGTTCTGCAAGCAAAACGAATCAGTCTGCCTCACCTGATTCACGAGGTCATTCACACCTTCACACATTTTGAAAGGGGCTACCTTTTTACCCTTCGTGAATTGTTGTTTCGACCAGGTATTATGCAACGAAAATACCTATCGGGATTACGCCTGCATTACCAGAAGCCATTTCCGATGTTTACAATTTCTGGAACCCTATGTGCACTCGCCTTATATCTTCTGTATAAGAATGCGCCTGTATTGACAGATCAATATTTCAAAAATTATTATTTTCTTGTGCAAGCGGTACTGCTGCCTGTTTATGCATTGATAACTTATCTTCTTTTTTACAGTCGTAAACTGTATTATGCCGAAGCATTGGTGCTGAATATTTATATGGTAGGATTTATGTTATTGCTGATCCTGCCCATCAATTGTTTTGCTTTCTTTTTGAGTACTGAAAGCATTTCACTGATAGAACTGATCGTCTTGACCATATATAATGTTTGGACATACGTGAATTTTTTTAATGATAAACCCACCTGGTGGATCATCGTAAAAAGTATCGTTAGTATCCTTGCATGCTACCTTTTATTTCAGGAAGTTTCTATACTGGTGATGAAATGGTTTATGTAATTGGAAATATTTTATACCACGCCTGAAGTAAACGAAGCCTCGGCGACATCTTTCCTGCATTGCTTACTCATATTCAGTTGACATAAAGTGTAGAGCCTCGTTGAAACGAGGCTCGCAATGGTTTATCTAATCAACCATGCATATGAGAAAAGTTTAATGCTGATAATCTATAAATTCCGGTTGAAGTGAGAATATTTTTTTCGAATGTTTATTTCTTCATCCAGGTTTCTACAACATATTTCCCCAGTGCTTGTCCCATCTGCAATCCTGTTTCGTTATCGATCTTAAAATGAATACCTGCATAGAACCGTGAATCTGCGCAATCCTGCGCCAGTTGACGGAATTCTTTCGCATCAGCAGGAAAAAAATATTCGAGCACGGCACTATTTGTTCCGGCACCTGCTGCATGACCTGAGGGATAACCGGGGAATGGGGGTGTTGATATGAGTGATTTATAAGTTGTGTCGTATTGATTGGGACGGATCCCCCAATACGCATATTTCGCATCCATGATGGCAATTCCGGCATCATGAAATGCTGTATGCAATACCGCATAGATACGGGCCACTGCCGGTGCATCATCCATCATCCGGTATTCAAACATCTTCAATGACGCTACTTCTGACCAGAAATCAAATCCCCCATTGTTGGCCCAGAAATAGGCCAGGGAGCGGGATTTAAAAGTTGACTTGAAATTTTTGAGTTCTTTCATTTCTGGTTCGAAGTCGGGTGGAGCAGGCGGCCTGAATTGATCTGGTGTGCGAATGACCAAGGGCTCGAATGAAGCAAGCGTAATGCCGAGAGGATAAGTACCGGTCCATTTTTTTGGATCTTTGTTCATCTTGCCATCCCATACTTTTGCAGATCCATCCATTTTTGCTTTTTCAATGATCTGCTTCGCCACCTGCTCTCCTAATTTCCATCCTGCTTCCACATCACTCGGAAATTGAACTCCCGCATCGATCCGGGATTGAGAGGCAGCATGCGCGATTTGTAAAATGGAATCCGCTTTTTCCGGGAAAAAATAGGCAAGAACATAACCTGCCGCAGCAGCCGTTACAGAATGTTCACAGGGGTAGGAATATGTTTTCGGCGCATTAATGAGCGGTTTTAAGGTTGGATCTATTTCTTGTGGCCTGCTTCTCTTATATTTCACTTTTTCTTTCCACGCTAAGATGGTCGCATCATAAATAGCCATGTTGATCCAGGCTGTCGGAAATCGAAGCATTGATTCCGGCTTCATATTGATAAATTTCGGCGCAATCTGGTTCCAGCGGTAGGAGGGTGCACCAGTATTCCAATAATTTATTTCTTCCATTTTCTTTGCATCAATTTTACCCATGTTTTGTCTGATCGTTTTCAATTCAACTTTTGATTGTGCAATTCCCGGTGGGGCGATCAGGGAAATCTGGGTTGCATCATTTACCAGCCGGGTAGACCAGTTGGCGGCTTCATAATTGCCAGACTGCTTCGGGGCATTTAACTGAGGCGTTGCCGTAATGGCCATAAATGTGGTTGCAATACAGAAAATGATTTGTTTCATTAGTAATTTTTTGAGTTGATATTTTTTGTTTTTAATGTCTTGATATATTGTTTCCAGGCATCCTTACACAAGAATATCTAATTAAAGAAAGCATTGCAACCGGTTGTCAATAAACAGCAGGAAATGGTAAACGAACAGCATGAGGATGTCAATTGAGCCTTGAAGCCTTTATCAATTTTTCTCAGAGCACAAGAGGTATTGATTTGATTTTACAGGGTTGATTGACTTTCCGCTGTCGTTCGTTTACCAATAACTTCATTCGATAGATTGGCAAATGAAAAGAAAAAGATTTGACGATATTTATCGCTTAGAAAACTGAATGAAGAAATCAATCATCAAACAACGCGTGCTCGTATATATATGGATTGCGATTGCATTTCTTGCCCTGAATGTTTTTCATGCCCTGGTATCAAACCCCGAAACTTTTTTGGAAAGAATTGTGAATAATATCTGGTTGATCAGTTATCTGGTGATCCTGAATTTTATAGTGTACGAATATGCGCTTCCTTTCATTAAGCTTCGCTGGAAAAGAATTGTGATTGCGCCGTTTCTCATATGGGCACTGCTGATGTTGTATTCTTTTGGCTTTTATGGCTGGAGGCAGCTGGGGATCCGGCTCCATATTTATTTTGAATTGACACACTATACCACATTAATGAAAGGCGTTGAGACAGTTGTTTCCTACAGCTTTTCCTCTATTGCTTTTTTTGGCATTCTATTGCATGCTTATAATTACAGGAAACTTAAAAGGGCCGCGCAGCAGCTGCGAATTGAAAAACAGGAAGCGGAGTTGAACTATCTTAAATCTCAAACCAACCCGCACTTTTTATTCAATACTTTAAATAATATCTATTCCCTGGCAAGGGATAAATCAGACCTGGCACCGGAATCAATACTACGGCTTTCGAAAATATTACGTTTTATGTTGTATGAAGCGGGTGGAGCCTATATTGCTATTGAACAGGAATTGAAAATTATCAGTGACTATATAGCGCTTGAAAAATTGCGGTATGATGAAACGCTGACTGTGAATTTTAACCACGACATCGAAGACATACGGCAGTCAGTCCCGCCACTATTATTGATTCCCCTGGTGGAAAATGCCTTTAAGCATGGTGTGTCTGAAACCAGGAACCAACCCTTTGTGGATATTCATCTTTCAGTTAGCAAAAGAAAATTGACATTTTCTGTAAAGAATTCAACAGAGATTTTTTCCATTGACGGTTTTAAGGAAAATATCGGGCTTTCCAATCTGAGACGGCAATTGGAGTTACTTTATACAGATTATAATCTTTCTGTACAGCAGGGAGATTCAGTCTTTACTGCTACCTTGAAAATCAATCTTGCCAGTCATGTCTAACCTGAGTTGTATCATAATAGAAGATGAGCCGCTGGCAGTAAAGGTGTTGAGTGATTATATTTCGCAGATCCCTTTTCTGGCATTACAGGGATCTTTTAAGGATGCAATTCTTGCAACGGATTACCTGCGTGACCATCAGGTAGATTTGATTTTCCTCGATATTCATTTACCAAAATTAAAAGGAATGGCGTTTTTGAAAACACTTACCAATCCGCCAGCGGTGATTATTACAACCGCCTATCATCAATATGCCGTTGAAGGGTTTGACCTGAATGTAACCGATTACCTGCTGAAGCCATTTGAATTCGAACGTTTTCTTATCGCCGTTACAAAAGTAAAATCAGGTCGCGCTGATAATCAAAAATTGCAGGAAGGAGATACAAAGGATTTTATTTTTATCAATGTGCAAAAGAAGAAAGTGAAAATTTTATTTTCCGAGATTGTATACATTGAAAGTCAAAAGGAATATATCCGGATCGTTACCACAAGGAGAGATTACACGACAAAAATGAGCACGCATGAGATCGAAGATCTTTTGCCTCCATCGCTTTTTAAAAGGATCCACCGGTCATTTATTGTATCAGTCAGTAAAATTGAATCCTATTCGGCGGACATGGTGGAAGTAAACGGAGTGTCAATACCTATCGGTAGGGGATATAGGGATATCATTGAAAATCTTTAGCAGTCATCGTTCATATTACTGAGATAGCGATCATCCAGATGCTATGAACTCACATTTTCTTACCTTTCTCTAAATAAATTAAAAATTAGATGACCAGGAAGTATTTCGAAAAAATTGTCGTTTCATTTCTCATGATGTTGCCGGCGTTTATACAAGCACAGGTAATACAGACCAATGTAAAAAACAGTTCTGTTGACTATGTACAATTGGAAAAGATTGATGGTATTGTGAATGAATATATTTCAAAAAACTGGCTTACCGGTGCCGTAAGTATTGTGATAAAAGACAACCAGGTTGTACAGTATAAGGGTTACGGATTGGCGGATGTTGAGTCACGGATACCGATGAAAAAAGATGCAATATTCCGGATCATGTCGCAGACCAAGGCGATAACAAGTGTCGGTATAATGATTTTGTATGAGCAGGGAAAACTTTTACTTGATCAATCCATATCTGACTTCATACCCGAGTTCAAAAATCCCGTCGTGCTGGATAAATTTAATGACGCAGATACGACGTATACCACGGTCCCGGCAAAAAGAGAGATTACCTTCCGCGACCTGCTGACGCATACTTCCGGGCTGGATTACACTGATATCGGCAGTACAAAAGTTAAGGCTATTTATACAAGAAAAAATATACCATCAGGGCTGGGTTATTTCAACGTTGACCTGGTTGAAAGAATGAAGGCGCTCGCGAAGTTGCCATTAAGTTTTCAGCCCGGAGAGAAATGGCAATATGGATTAAACAGTGATTTATTAGGGGCACTCATAGAAATAATAAGCGGGGAGAATCTGGAAGAATTTTTTTCTAAAAATATTTTTCAACCGCTCGGTATGAAAGATACCTATTTCAATGTTCCGTCATCTAAAGGAAGCAGACTTGCATCAGTGTATACGGAAGATTCATTGCACCATATTATAAAATGGAGTCATGATTTTCGTCATATTGACCCAGATTATCCTACGATGAATAAGAAGTATTTTTCTGGCGGCGCCGGACTTTCTTCAACCGCATTTGACTATGCAATTTTTTTGCAGATGTTATTGAACGGCGGTGTCTATAACGGGCATAAAATTTTATCCAGGCGGACAGTTCAGATGATGACCAGTGCACAATTGAATCCAGGCATGTTTGGGGATGACAACTTCGGATTGGGTTTCAATATTACCTCAGCAAAATCCGCGTCGAGATCACCCAAAAACGAAGGATCTTTTTCATGGGGTGGATATTACGGAACCGCTTATTGGGCTGATCCGAAAGCCCATCTTGTTTGTCTTTTTTTAACGCAGCAATCTCCGAATAGTCATGGCGATGTTGTGGAAAAATTTGAGGCGCTGGTTTACTCAAGTTTGAAATAAAGAGAAATTTTACTGAACGACGGAACTTGGATCACCGACGGGAGGCCACCGACCATAGACTGGACAAGCGGCGATATTTCTCTTTCTTCTACAATGCTTCTATGCAAAATATTTATTCACCGCAGAGAACATGAGACCGGATCGGTATTGCAGAGTCAGGCGCAATTGATAAGTACTACTTACAACGCTCTTCAAAAGAATTCACCGGTCATATATTGTTTCTGTAAGTAAAATTGGATCCTATTCAGCAACATAGTTGAAGTGAACGGTATCGATTCCTATTGGATGTTGGTATAGTGATGTGATTAAAAAGCTGTAGGTTTTAATGTATCCGTGGTGCATGTTCAAGTCTGATCTTTAACCAGGAATATTCAAACCGCTCATCGTCCGCATCATGGGTTTCTTTTCCATTCAGCTTTTCCTGTATCAGCAAGGACTGGAAATTTGACAAAGGCACTGTCTTTATAAATTGACGGAAATCAAATGATTTTTGTGCCGTTTCAATGGATTTGGGATAGTGCTTTTTCATTTCCTCCAGATTATTGATCACAGGTTCTTTACCGGCAACCATTTGTTCCAACCCTTCCTGCGTATTGTTATTGATCAATTCATCCATTTGTGAATTGGTGTCGTCGACCCGGTTATTATAACCTTCGGAAAGTAGATTACTTATCAGATCACCGTCACTGCCATAAGAACAGCTCCATTTTTCTTCATTTCCTGCCCAGTCCATCGCAAAGGAAAATTCGAGTTGTGCCGTATCTGCACAGAAGTCCAAATGAATAATGGGTGATGGGATCTGCAATTGTACCGGCCCCGAATAAGTGCATTCGGTGTGACGCATGGATTTTATATCGTACGTCATCAGTCTGTTTTTTGAATATACGGTTTGGAAACCGGTATCAGGAACAAGTACAAGTTTGCAATCTGGTGTTTCTGCGACCATATAGTAAAACGGTTCCGAAACGAAAACTGCCTGCAGAAAAGTGTTTCCCTCTTTTCCACTATAGGTTCGTTTTATCTCCATGGTGCTTTGGAGTTCAAAACGATTATTATCGATAATTTTTGAAATCAGATCCTGGTATTGATTTTCTTCCATTCCGCCCAAGAGCAAGCTCTGCCTGATCAGACTAATTAATGGAGCGGGATTGATGATATACTTGAAATCCTTTGCGTCTAGTTTCTTTTCAATAAAGTTGTGTATGGATCTTTCAGTGAATAATTCAGCTGCTTTCACCATGATACTGTTGTCCCCGTTATCATTTCCTGCATCGATCAGTTGTCTTTCCCGTTCTTTTTGAAGTACTACCGGAATGATGGTAATAAGGGCTTCCAGATCGTGAGCGTTCTCCTCCAATAGCTTACTACATTTAGCTTTCACACGCCGGAAAATGACAGAACGTGCTTGATGAAGCTCCTTCATCATACCTTTCATATGGGTAGGTTCACCAAGATCAAGAGAGTAAGCTCGCTCTATTGTAATGATATTTTTTATCGCTTCGTTCTCTTTCTGAAATATTTCTTCAGAATATTCTTTCCGGGTGGAGGCTGATTTTTTTCTGACTGTTGAATCTTTCTCGCAAAGATTGCAGGCGAAATCGAATTCAGCGGGTTTGGGCAGATTAAAAGATGTGTTGACTTCAATGAACTTTGCATAGTCCATAATTTCTTTATGCCTGATTTTTATCCAATCCGGAGTAGGAACTTGTAATGGAGACGTGCGATTCGTTCCCTCCCCTGCAGACTGGAATGGATCTGTCAAACTAATCTTGTCGGAAGTAACACTTTCATAGGCTTTATCAATCGATTCGTGTTCATCCACCATTTGCTGTGTGAGGGAATAATAAGCAGGGCCTTTTTTATCAATGGAAGTTTTTATCAAAAACTCTTTCTGCTTCTTTGAAGCCGGCATTTTTTTCCTTACACTTTTCACTACTTCATCTTCCTTTTTGATAACAAATCGAATCGTGTTATCCTTTTTATTATATTTTATGATATCTCCTTTTGCATTGGTCAGCGTATTCTGATCCTGTTTTGTACCGGGGTACCAGAATAAATTAGAAGTTACAAACCGGGCCAGGGAAGTCTGTGCCAATCCTGCAAAAGAGACAGGAATAAAGGCAATGAGCAGAAACGATTTCATAAACTGACGGTGAGGACATACAAATGTGAGCCATTCAAATACCGAAGTCAATCATATAAACATATGACGAGTGAGCGATAATGAGGATTCAATAAAGAACCCGCTCAAAGGCGGAGTAAAGAGGGGATAATAGTTGTTGGTAATTAGTCTTAAAGCAAACCCCTGCTGTTCTCTGGAATGCTTCTGTTCAAGTTTTTTATTCACAGACGACCGACCACAGACAGGGACGAGAAGCGATATATCACTTTCTCCTGCAATGCTTCAGTACAAAGTTTTTATTCACCGCAAAGAACATGAGATCGGGTAGATAACAATTAGTCATGTGCAATTGATAAAAACTCCTTTCATCTGCGAAACTTAGAGGTTCGTTGTAGGTCGTCTCATCTGTCGTCCATCTTCTGTCTTCGTCGATCGTACATCGTACATCGTCTATCGTCTGTGGTCTGCTGATTATGGTAAGTCGTCTATCAAAGTTATCAGTCGCTGCCGGAGAGAGGACTTCCGGGTTCGCACACCCGAAAATCCTGTGCGAACTTTCTAGCAGGAACTGATACCACAAATCTCTGTGAACATTCAATTTGTTCTTTCAAAAATGTGACGGTCTTCAGGAGAAGTTGTGACGGCCTTCTCCAAAAGTTGGGACGAACTGCATTTTCGCCCCCGATTTACCTCATTGCCTACCCGGATTGTCCTCTGTTCGTACTCTGTTCACCCCGGAATCCGGGTAGAATCCGGGTAGAATCCGGGTAGGAACTAGGGTAGCAATAGGGAGGCAAAGAGTATCAAAGATGCGGATCATGATTCCTTCTTTCAATGGACCGAATTCTCTCGTGGCATTGTTATGGCTATTTATTTTGGAAATTAAAATATGAGGACTGAACAGCTGCATACGAAAAAGAGAGTTGCTTTGATAGCGCATGATAACAAAAAGGACGACCTTATTAATTGGGCATCTGATAACAAAGATTCCTTATCGCATCACGAGTTGTGTGGCACTGGAAGTACAGCAATATTGATAGGAAAAAAGACAGGATTACCGGTCGAGAAATTATTGAGCGGTCCCCTGGGAGGTGACCAACAAGTAGGTGCTTTAATCGCTGAACGGAAAATTGATTTTCTTATTTTTTTCTGGGATCCAATGGAAGCACAGCCGCACGATAGCGATGTGAAAGCATTATTACGGATCGCCGTAGCCTGGAATATATTAATTGCCAATAACCGGACTACCGCTGATTTTCTACTTGCTTCAACCTTGATGAATAAAGAATATAAAATGCAATTGCCCGACTATAGCAAATATTGACAACTTTTTTTTACAATATAGAATTGAAAAATAAAAGACTTTAGACCGAAGCGCAGCCTTTTCTCAGTCTAAAGCCTGTGGAAAAATTTCATGGTTCTGGTGAGAATAACTTTCCCCAGATTATCAAACTGCAAGGGATTAACCACCGGTAGACAGCATCTATTTTTATCTGCCTAACTCTTTCCAGTCCTTTTCATTTACTTCAACACCAAATTTTTTGGCAGCTTTTTTTATATTTTCAAACGCATCTTTCCTGTCTTCATCATTTACTCCTTTTACCTGGTTGAAACGGGCCAATGCATTGCGAACATGAGTAGCATTTTCAAGCGGTTCTTTCCGTTTTTCGGGAAATGCAAAAGCTTTATTGGGTAGTTTATCTTTTGCTGCCGTACTCAGTTTTCCTGATTTTGTTGCTGTCTTTTTAGCTGATTTTGCAGGCATGGTAGTTATTTTAATGAATTTAGATAATAGAAAATCCAACTGCATAATTCATGCCGTCCAGTAGCTGTTAAGTGTTCTTTATCCATGTCCAATTATTGAGAATTCTTAAATACCCATCGGAGTGCAACTCAACGATTTTATTTTAAAACAATCGGATGAGGATTAAAAAAAAAATGGAATTCGCGCCTGATAATCCAGAGAGGGTCAAATAGAATAACAAAACAACATCGGTCACAGGCATTTATACCGCAATAGGTATTTGA
>DATLDA010000064.1:0-11570 GCA_035526135.1 Flavitalea sp. | reverse complement strand
GAAAACTCTTAGTGTATCAAGAAGCGGAATCATCAAAATTGTAAAACCAATAGCAGGAGATGCATCAATTGTGATGCTTGTGGCGGGAAGTTGAGCCACATTGATAAACTTGATCACAAGTATGGCATTCACTAATCCGATCAACATTGATCCGGTATCACCCATAAAAACTTTGGCGGGTGGAAAATTGAAAATCAAAAATGCGGCAACACTTCCGGCCAATGCAAAAGCAAGAATCGAATAAGCCTGCATATCTACCTGAAGGAAATAAATTCCAAAGATGACCGCGGCCATAACGCCAAGAGTTCCTGCAAGACCATCAATGCCATCAATTAGGTTGAAGGAATTTATGATCACGATTACGGTGAAGTAGGTAAGCAGCAAACTAAACATTTCTGGTAATTCATAGATCCCCAGAAACCCATGCATACTTCTGATCTGTACACCACCTTTGTAAATGATAAGAAAAGCTGCCAACACCTGGCCAATAAATTTCTTTATTGCCGAAATCACGAGGATATCATCTTTCAATCCGAGAAAGAAAATAACAAGTCCCGCAGCAAAGAAATATTGAAATTCGGAAGCGATATGGAACGGGACGGTGACCAGACAAGCCAGAACGAAACCGGCAAAGATCCCAAGGCCTCCCAATGAAGGAATGGGGGTCTGGTGAATTTTACGTTCATCCGGAATATCGAACAATTTTTTCCTTTCCGCCACTGTAATAATTACAGGGATGGCCAGGAAAGTGATGGTAAATGAAATAGCAACAGACAGTACTACATCAAACATTAGCCTGGTTTTGTTTCAAACGGTATTTTTCATCATGCCAGCTATAATCAGGGGTCGAAAAAAAGGGACGGGCCTGCAAATTAAAGCATGTTTACCGAATAACAACTTTTTAATCGTTTGTTTATTGTGGCAAAATGTGCCTCTTTGACCGATTCCGCAACAAATTGTATAAGTTTCTTAAGCCACGGGGAAATCATGTAATTTGGCGCGATCATATTTTCAATTTTATGCCCGAATTAAAAGAAATTGCAACGCAGATCCGCCGTGATATTTTACGCATGGTTCATGGTTCTTCAAGTGGACATCCGGGAGGTTCTCTCGGATGTACTGAATATTTTACAGCTTTGTTTTTCCAGGTTATGAAACACAATCCGAAGTTCGACATGGATGCACGGAATGAAGATGTTTTTATTTTGTCGAACGGGCATATTTCCCCTGTATATTATTCAGCACTTGCACGTTCCGGATATTTCGACATCAGGGAACTTGCAACTTTTCGCCGGATCAATTCGCGTTTACAAGGTCACCCGGCAACGCATGAACATCTTCCGGGAATTCGGATCGCTTCCGGATCATTGGGGATGGGTATGAGTGTGGCAATCGGTGCTGCACTAACCAAAAGATTAAATGGAGAAGACACACATGTATTTTCACTTCATGGCGATGGAGAACTGGACGAAGGTCAAAATTGGGAAGCGATCATGTTTGCTGCACATCATAAAGTTGATAACCTGATTGCCACCATTGACTTCAATGGACAGCAAATCGATGGACCAACCGACAAAGTAATGAGGCTGGGAGATATCCGTGCAAAATTTGATGTGTTTGGCTGGTCGACGATGGAGATGAATGGAAATGATATGGATGAGGTACTAAGTGGATTAGCCAAAGCAAAAGAAATGAGCAGGAAAGGAAAGCCGGTTGCCATAATCATGAAAACCATTATGGGTAAAGGTGTTCCTTTTATGGAAGGTGATCATAACTGGCATGGAGTTGCGCCGAGTGATGTCCAACTTGAACAAGCCCTCAAAGTATTGCCTGTTACACTCGGAGATTATTAAAAATCAGCTTTTTTAAGTTTTTATGCGTATCAACTTTTTAATTCAATTGGTTGAAAGGAAGCTTTGCGCGAAGGAAACCATGAAGCGGTAAATCCGATTATTGCGACGGTTGCAAATACAATCAGGAAGTCGAGCGGCTTCATGGCAACCGGATAATGATCAATGAGAAAAGTTCCACCCTGAATGCGAACAAGATCAAATCGTACCTGAGCCCAACATATCCCGATAGCAAGCAGCATTCCGGCCACCGTGCCAATGCCTGCAAGTAATAATCCTTCTGTCAAAAATATTTTTTGAATCAATTGCCGGCCGGCGCCCATTGATTTCAATACCTGGATGTCTTTTTGTTTTTCAAGAACAAGCATTGCTAATGCGCCTACCATCGTAAATGTCGCAACGATCAACATCAGGGTAAGGACACCATAAATTGCCCATTTTTCCAATGTCATCACACTGTACAGACTTCTGTTCTGTTCGTACCTTGTTTCAACGAGATAATTTCTTCCGAGCAATATCTGCAATTCCTTTTTAGCTTTTTCGGCCGATGTGTGATCCTTTAAAGTAATTTCCACAGAACCAAATTCATCATCTTTCATCGCAAGCATTCTTTTTACAAAAGCAAGATTTGTGAAAGCATATTTATTATCAAGATCCTGTTGAATAAAAAAAGTTCCGCTTGTCACGATGTTCGCTGCGGCAAATGCCTGCATGGGATCCACAACGTTAATGTTCACGCCCCTCCTGAACATATAGGCAGTGAGTGGATAAATATTGCGGTCGGTTTCAACACCAAGCGCATTTTCAATTCCACTACCGAGCACAATGGCAGGTTCATCAGCAGTGCCTAACAGAAATTCTCCACGGATAATTTTGTCTGCTACACCGGTAACGTGTTTGTAATTGGAATCTACGCCTTTAACAAAAACGGGGGTGGTAACGCCTTCATTCTGCAAAAGCGTTTCTTCTTCAACAATAAAAGTGAAATTTTTTACGTCAGGGTGTGTCCGAATGCGCGTCACCTGCAGTGGATCTATCTTCATCACCTTACCATTTGCAGCGATAACTCTCAGATCAGTATAAAAAGTTGAATAAAGCGATTTGACTAAACCTTCAAACCCGTTGAAAACACTCAGCAACACAATAAACGCGGCAGTGATGACGACAATAGCCAGCATGCTTACCCATGCAATGACATTGATTGCATTCGTTGATTTTTTTGCATTGAAATATCTCCAGGCAAAAGTGAGGTACACAAAAAAATAAAAATGAAAAATTAAAAATTAGAAATTTTAGAAACTATGACGTTTCTTCTGCGGGTGCAGGCCCGGGATTCCCTTCATGAAGTTTTCTGAACAGCTCCTCCATTTTGAAAACCTGATCGAGTGTATCATCAAGGAAAAATTGGAGTTCCGGCATCCGACGTAAAAGCTTTCCAACACGTGACGACAATTCCTTTTTGATCTCCCAGCTTTTATCCTGCACTCTTTTAATCATTGCATCCGGATCCTTGATCTTGAAAATGCTGAGATATACTCTGGCCTCGAGGAGATCAGGTGTTATTTTTACTGAGGAAATCGAGATCATTCCTCCATCTACAACGTTCAACCCTAGCCGTTGAAAAATATAACTCAATTCTTCCTGTAGCAATCCTCCAATCTGTTTCTGACGCTTGCCTTCTTCCATTTTTCTTAACTGATTAATCGTCCTAAATGTACTTACTTTGTGCTTTTGGTTATCTTTTATTATTACAAATGAAGCGTTTTTCCAGGATTTTTAAATACCTGAAGGGATACCGGCTTAATATTTTTCTTTACATCGTTTTTATCCTGCTCTCGATTGTTTTTTCGGTCATTTCACTGGCCATGCTTGCCCCTTTTTTGAAGTTACTTTTCGGTCTCGATACCATTGATACAAACAAACCCGTTTTTCAATTTTCAGCCAAAGGGATCACCGAATACATAAAATATTTTCTCAGCACAGTAATCACCAAAGAGGGAAGAACCAGAGCGCTGGCCTACATTTGTTTTGTCATTATTACCTCGGTTCTGTTTAAAAATCTCTTTCTTTATTTTTCCTATTATGTACTAGCACCGATGCGCAATGGCGTTATGACACGATTGCGATCTGATCTGTATCATAAAATACTTGAACTACCCGTTAGTTTTTTTACCGATCAGAAAAAGGGTGATCTGATCTCCCGAATGAGCAATGATGCGAATGAAGTAGAATGGAGCGTGATGAGTACTTTGGAAGCTGTGATCAAAGAGCCGCTTACAATTCTGTTTTATATCAGTCTGATGATCGTGATCAGTCCTCAGTTATCGTTATTCCTGCTCATCTTTCTTCCTGTTACCGGGTTTATTATCGGCCGGGTCAGCCGGTCATTGAAAAAACAATCGACCACGGCGCAACAACAGAATGGAATGGTGCTTTCGATGCTTGATGAAACACTCGGCGGTATTCGTGTGATAAAAGCATTCACTGCAGAGAAAATGCTCGGAACACGTTTCGATACATTGAATACAGCCCTTAATAATCTGCGGAATAAAATGAATTTCCGCCGCGATATGGCGTCACCCCTTTCAGAGTTTCTTGGTGTGCTCGTATTGTGCGGTATCTTATGGTTTGGGGGCCGCCTTGTACTTGGTAATAATTCTTCATCACTGGATGCAGATGGCTTTATCACCTACATTCTTTTCTTTACACAGATTATAAATCCAGCCAAGGCACTTTCAACTGCATTTTATAATGTGCAAAGAGGAAGTGCTGCAGTAAGGCGGATTGAAGAGATTCTTACTACCCCTGTCACCGTAACAGATAATGATAAAAAACTTCCATTCGATAATTTCACAAAGTCCATCGAATTCCGGAATGTCACATTTGCATACGAAGGCAAACATGTACTCGAGCATGTTGACCTTATAATACCGAAAGGAAAAACAGTAGCATTCGTAGGGTCCTCCGGGGCAGGAAAATCGACTCTGGCTGATTTAATTCCACGGTTCCATGATGTTACTTCGGGAGAATTGATCATTGACGGGATCAATATCCGTGATTATTCTTTGAATGCATTACGCCAATTGATTGGGATTGTAACACAGGAACCAATTTTGTTCAACGATTCGATTGCAAACAATATCGCATTAGGCAACCCCGCTGCGAACTTAGCCGAAATAGAAGAAGCCGCAAAGATTGCGAATGCACATGATTTCATTATGCGAAAGGAAGAAAATTATCAGTCGAATATTGGCGATCGTGGAGGGAAATTGAGTGGAGGGGAAAGGCAACGACTTACCATCGCGCGTGCGGTATTGAAAAATCCTCCTATCCTCATCCTTGATGAAGCGACGTCCTCGCTCGATACAGAAAGTGAACGCCTCGTTCAGGATGCGATCAATAAGATGATGAAAAACCGCACCAGCATCGTCATCGCACACCGGCTAAGTACTATCCGTCACGCTGATGAGATTATCGTGTTACAAAAAGGCCGGATCGTTGAAAGAGGAACACATGAGCAACTGATCAGCGGAGACGGATTTTATCGCAAACTTGTAGAGATGCAGGAAGTGAGATAACGTAGAATAGTTCTTAGTTCTTAGTTTGCAGTTCTTAGTTCAATGTCAACTAAGAACCAGGAACTAAGAACTTAGAACTTGGAAATCCCACCAAGAACTGAATTTAAATTTATTAATAACAACCATACACATGAGAATTTTCATCCGGGTTTTGTTCTTTTCATTGGTGTTCGTTTCGGGCAGCTATGGAATTGCGCAACAAAAATTGTTTACCTACGATCAGCTATTCAAGGGAACTGCCACCAATATTTTTAAACCTTTGCCTGTGATACGAGGGTGGGCAGATGATGAACATTATCTGGAAATCAAAAAGAATGAAGAGGGTAAATCCCAGACCTATTCCGTTGAAGTTAAATCCGGTAAAGCCATTCCTTATGATGAAAAAGCGGAAATAAAAAGTGCACCGTCGACTTCATCCCTCGGATTAAATAATAATGAAAGAAATGTCACTTTCTCTCCCGATTACAAATGGGTTGCTTATACACGCAACAATAATTTATTCGTAACGGAAGTGGCAACAAAAAAAGAAAGGGCCATTACGTCAGACGGAAGTGATGTGATCCTGAACGGATATGCATCCTGGGTTTATTTTGAAGAGATTCTCGGACGTGCTTCCAGGTACCGGGCATTCTGGTGGAGCCCTGATAGTAAAAAAATAGCGTTCATGCGTTTTGATGATTCCCAGGTTCCGGTATTCCCGATCTATGTGTCGACCGGTCAGCATGGATTAGTAGAAAATCAGCGATATCCAAAAGCCGGCGATAAAAATCCTGAAGTCAGATTCGGAATTGCGATGGTTGAGAACAATTTCGCCACCGTCTGGGCAGACTTCGATCCCAAAAACGATCAGTATTTCGGTTCTCCTCTCTGGACGAATGACAACCGTCTGTGGGTACAGTGGATGAATCGGGGACAAGACAATTTAAAAATATATGAGATCAATCTTACCAATGGCAACAAAACGGAGATCTATGATGAAAAGCAACCTACCTGGATAGATCTGGATGAAGGAAACCGGGTAGAATTTCTTTCAGGCAACAATGGATTCATTCTAAAAAGTGATAAGAACGGATGGGAGAATCTGTATCTCCATGATAGCAACGGCAAATTACGCAATGCCATCACAACGGGTAATTTCTGGGGTACTTCAATTCTAAAAATTGATGAGAAGAAAAAGCTTTTGTTTTTCCGCGCGCGTAAAGAAAACTCCGCTCGGTATGACCTCTATCGTGTGCAATTTGATGGAAAAGGATTGGTAAGGATGTCTTTTGGAGATTATTCACATGATGCGGTAATGATTTCTCCCGATGGAAAATATTTTATTACAACTTATTCAAACCTGTCAACTCCCACAACAGTTGCATTAGCTGACATGAAAGGAAAAGTGATCCGGGAACTTGGAAATATGAAAGGAGCAGAGTTTGCTGACTATGCAATGCCCAGAATGGAAATGATCAGGGTCCCTTCTTCTGATGGCGTGTTTCAATTGCCTGTTGTGATCACATACCCGGTAAACTTTGATCCGTTAAAAAGATATCCGGTATTGATCAGTATTTACGGTGGCCCTAATGCCGGCACGGTTTACGATCGGTATCGGATGACGGGCGGAACGACACAATGGCTTGCACAGGAAGGTATCATACAGGTCTCATTCGACAACAGAAGTTCAGGTCACTTTGGAAAAATAGGGCTGAATTATATACATCGGCAAATGGGAAAATGGGAGATTGAAGATTATATGAGCTGTGGGAGATTTCTCCGCGCAAAACCATGGGTAGACACTACCCGGTTCGCAATAACAGGAGGAAGTTTTGGGGGATATATGACCTGCATGGCACTTACTTATGGAGCCGATGTTTTTACGCATGGCATCGCCAATTCTTCCGTGACGGACTGGCAACTATACGATACGCATTATACAGAAAGATTTATGGATGCACCAATTGAAAATCCGGAAGGATATAAAAATACTTCACCCATCACGTACGCAGGAAATTATAAAGGCCTGTTGAGAATTATTCACGGTACCTCAGATGATAATGTCCACATGCAAAACAGTATTCAACTGATCAACAAACTGGAGGATTTAAACAAACATTTTGAAATGATGTTTTATCCTGGTGAAAGACATGGAATTGGTGGTGCAAAAGGAATGCACAACAGGAATGAAGCGCTGGCTTTTTATTACAAAGAGTTATTGAACAAGCCAATGCCTGCAGTGTTTAGTGGTTCGTCTCAACGTGGATTTTGACAAATTAAAAATGAAAAATTAAAAAAAAGGGCTCCTTAAACGGAAGCCCTTTTTCATTTTTACTTTTTAATTTTTCATTTCGTTACCTGTTCATTGTTTGCTTTGCTTCAATGCTTAAAGTTGCATGTGGCACTGCACGCAGGCGCGCTTTATCTATGAGTTTACCGGTGACCCGGCAAATGCCATAAGTTTTGTTTTCAATCCTTACCATCGCCTTTTCGAGATGATCAATATAATTAATCTGGCGGCTGGCCATTTGAGCGAGTTGCTCTCTTTCCATACTCATACTGCCATCTTCCATCGTCATGTACCTGTTCTCCGTTTCATCACCACCCATCTCATCCTTTCGGGTGATCAAACCCTGTAGATAAGCCAGCTCTTTTTTCGCCTGGTCGAGTTTCTTTTGGATCAGTTCCCGGAATTCAGTGAGTTCACTATCACTGTAACGCATTGTAGGACCCAGATGAATGCTCTCAGCCTGATCCAGTACTGATTTTGTAAATTCCGGTTCGTACCGGCGTGAAGTCTTTGTCTTCATCTCCGGAATAACCACCTTGACCGGTTTCGCCGGAGGAACAACTTTCTTCACCGGAGGCGGCGGAGGTGGAGGAGGTATTACAGCTTCGGGTTTTTTGACTTCGGGCTTCCTGATATCTGCTTTAACTGGCTCTGGTTTTTTTACTTCCGCTTTTTTTACTTCTGTCTTCTTTATGTCGTTTTTCTTGTCTGTATTTACAGCCACGCTTTTTTTCACGTCTTCTTGTTTAATGGATTTAGCAGCAGGGGCCGTTTTGGCAAGGATTGATTTCGAACCGCTAGGACGAGACGATTTAGGACCTGCCTTGGTTGCTTTACTGGTTGCGTCTTTTTTATTTCCAGATACAGCCGCTTTTTTGCCGCCGGCTTAGCAGATTTACCTGATTTTACGGATTTGGCAGGAGCTTTTTTAGCAGGGGTCGCCCTTTTTACAGGACTTGACTTTTTTGCCGTTTTAGCGGCTTTCTTTTTGGTTGCCATACAATTAGGCTTTTTTTGTAACGAACACTTTTAAAGGAATATCATTGACTTCGATCTCGGTTCCAGCTGGTAGTTCGCTCACCAGTTCAAGCTTATCTGCCAAAATTTCCGCGCAAATATAGCTATTAAACTGAGCGATTGATTTTTTTAGTTGTCCGTCTCCGGTCAATTGTACAATGATCCGGTCTGTGAGTTCAAATCCGCTATCCTTCCTGATTTTTTGAATCCTGTTGACGAGCTCCCTGGCATTGCCTTCACTTTCAAGTTCAGGAGTGATCGTAACGTCGAGTGCAACTGTAAGCAAATCCTTTGTGGCGACCATCCAGCCCGGTATATCTTCACTGGTAATATCAACTTCCTGCCTTTGTAATATTAAGGGTTCATTGTCGATTTCCAATGCGATGGAACCTTCTTTTTCAAGAAGCGAAATTTGCTCCTGAGAAAGTGCCGTCAGCGCATTAGCTGCAGCCTTCATTTTTGGGCCGAGCCTTTTACCCAGCAAGACAAAATTCGGTTTGACCTTCTTTTGAATAAAATGGTCATCGCCTGACAAATAGCTGATCTCTTTCACATTCACTTCCGATTTTATAAGGTCTTCCACCTGAATAAGTTGTTCTTTCATTTTCGGATCAGTAACAGGAACAAGTACCTTCTGTAGCGGCTGGCGAACTTTGATATTAACTTTTTTGCGAAGTGACAAAATCAGAGAAGAAATATCCTGCGCCATTTGCATTCTTTCTTCGAGAAATGAATCTATTAATACAGGTTCTGATTCAGGATATAAAGTATGGTGAACCGATAATTCTTTTTGTCTTCCGGTTACGCTATTCAAATTGCGATAAAGCAGGTCGGTGAAGAAAGGCGAGATAGGAGCCATTAGTTTCGTCACCGTTTCCAGGCACTCATATAAAGTCTGGAACGCGGCGATTTTATCTTCCTCATATTCTCCTTTCCAGAACCGCCTCCGGCAAAGCCGAACATACCAGTTACTCAAATGAGAATCAATGAAATCTTCGATCAAACGCGCTGCTTGAGTTGGTTCATAATCATCGAGATAAGCTCTCACTTTTTTTATCAGAGAGTGGAGGGATGAAATGATCCAACGATCTATTTCAGGTCGCTTATCACAAGCTATTGGCTTTTCCTGAAATGCAAACCCATCGACATTGGCGTACAAAACAAAAAACTGATACGTATTATAAAGCGTTCCGAAAAGTTTTCTTTGCACCTCACGAATGCCCTCCATGTCGAATTTCATATTATCCCAGGGTGATGCATTTGAAATGAGGTACCACCGGGTAGCATCCGCACCGAATTGTTCAATTGTTTTGAAAGGATCCACTACGTTTCCGAGCCTTTTGCTCATTTTATTTCCATTCTTATCTAAAACAAGGCCGTTCGAAACGCATGTTTTGTAGGCAACTTTATCGAACAACATCGCAGCTAAAGCATGAAGGGTATAAAACCACCCGCGGGTCTGATCAACACCCTCGGCGATAAAGTCAGCAGGAAAATTTTGTTGGAAGACATCTTTATTTTCAAAAGGGAAATGCCATTGGGCGTACGGCATAGCTCCACTATCAAACCAGACATCGATGAGGTCAGGAATTCGGCGCATCGGCCTGCCACTTTTACTGACCAGAATTATTTCATCTGCATAAGGTTTATGTAGGTCCAGAATTCCTTCATGAAGATAATTGCTGTTTACTTCGGACCCGAGTTTTTCACTTGCGTCGCGGATTCCCTCCATCAATTCCTGAATGGAACCGATACAGATTTCCTCCTGTCCATCTTCCGTACGCCAAATTGGAAGTGGCGTTCCCCAATACCGTGTCCTGCTCAGGTTCCAATCGACCATATTTTCCAACCAGTTCCCAAACCTTCCTTCACCGGTGCTTTTTGGTTTCCAATTGATCGTTTTATTGAGCGCTACCATCCGATCTTTTACGGCAGTGGTCCTGATGAACCACGCATCGAGCGGATAGTATAAAATAGGTTTGTCGGTTCTCCAGCAGTGTGGATAGTTGTGTTCGTATTTTTCAACGCGGAAAGCCCTATTCTCTTTTTTCAGTTTTACAGAGATATCAATATTGACATCTTCATAATCTTTATCATCTTTATAGTTCTTTACAAAACGGCCGCTAAATTCTCCAACCCCATCTATGAATTTACCCTGCCGGTCAACGAGCACGAGGATGCCGATATCGTATTTTTTACCTACCCGAAAATCATCGGCGCCGAATGCAGGAGCCGTATGAACAATACCTGTACCGTCTTCTGTTGTTACAAAATCACCAAGCAAAACACGAAATGGATCACCACCTGATTTCTCAGGTGTATTGGCGTCAAATGGAAGTAGTTGATCATACCTGAAATTTTCAAAATCTTTTCCTTTCACTTCAGTTATTGAGCGCCAGGGCATCAATTTATCCTCCTTATTCACCTCCATGGGAGCTGCAATTCCTTCGGCTTTAAAATATTTCTGTACGAGGTCCTTTGCAAGAATTACAATCACCGGCAGGTGGGTGTAGGGATTAAATGTTTGAATCACACTATACACAATACCTGGACCCACCGTTAAACCCAGATTCGAAGGAAGCGTCCACGGGGTAGTTGTCCATGCAAGCAGGAAAACTTCCGGTGTCCTCTCTTTTGATTTTTTCCGGATCTCTTCAAAAAGGTTGTGGGATTGGTTATTTTCCACCAGTTTGAACATGGCAATGGCAGAAGTATCTTTCACCATTTTATAGGTGCCCGGTTGATTCAGTTCGTGGGAGCTTAAACCGGTACCTGCTGCCGGGGAATAAGGTTGGATACTGACACTTTCATAAAGCAGGTCTTTATTATATAATTCTTTAAGGATCCACCACAGGC
>DATLDA010000044.1:0-5844 GCA_035526135.1 Flavitalea sp. | reverse complement strand
GAAAATCGTTTCTTCTGCCACCTGAATCCAAATTCTGTAGAATGAATGATCTCGGGTAACAACTTGGGATTGCCCGCCCGCAGATTCCGCGGATCCTGGTATTCCGGGAAGGGATTTAGTTCATCTCCTTCCGGGCGATTGACTCGTTTGCTGTAATTCAGTTGAAGTTCACCGACATCATTCAGCTTATAGGATAAATGCACCGTGGGATAGATCTTATAATAAGTATTGTTGACAGTAGAATCCAGGGTAACGAGATGACTTTTTGTAAAGACAGCCTCTCCCCGTAATCCAATTTCATACCCAAACTTTTCAAAGGCACGCTGGTAAGTTGCATACAGTGCATGCACGTTTTCATTATACACGAACTGGTTGCTTTTTTCTGCGTCCTTTATAAAGCGGCTTTGATTATTGTCGAAAAATTCTCCATAAAAGTTGAGGTCCTGTTTGATGTAGGCACCGTCATACCCGGCTTCCAATTTTGAATCTTCACTGAGCGGGTTGGAATAATCGATCGTTAGTTGATTCTCATGTTGAATTTGTTTTATCAATGTATTATCCAAGAAACTCGAAGGAGCAGGCAACCGGTAATTTGTAGTATAGTGATTATCTTCTACTTCATTTTCATTTGATGTATTGAATTCCACGCGGAGGTCATGATCTTCTTTTTTAAAATCACGCTGGTAATATAAAGTGGCATTATTTTCTGTTTGTGTTTCCGGATCATAACGCAACCGGTCGAAGTCCTGGATGAGGCTTTTCTGATTGTTGTAGCTGAAATTGTTGGTCACATCTTTGCGCTGCATCTTCCGGTCGTAATAACTACCGGACACGCCTATGCTATTCTTGTCATCTATCGTATAATCTATCCCGCCGGAGAGAATATGTCCTTTAGGGCGCATGGCGGTGTTTGTTACCTGATTGAAAAAGCTGGTAACCGTATGATTCGTTGTATCGAGATAAACCCGGTCAATGGTATTGAAGCGTTTTCTATTATCCTGTCTGTAACTGTAACTGGAGAAAAGATTAAGTTTTTTGGGGCGGTAATTCAGGCTGATGTTCCCATTGTACCGATCTCTATTTCCTGCATTGACAGTAGTTGATCCGTTGAAACCATTTTTTACATTCTTTTTCAAAACAATGTTGATGATCCCCGATGTGCCGTCCGGACGATAACGAGCGGAAGGATTGGTGATCACTTCGATCCGCTCAATGGAATTAGCGGGTAATTGTTGTAGTACTTCGGCCCTGGATCTTCCCATGAGTGGGTTCGGCTTGCCATTAATAAGGATGGTGATATCACCAGATCCGCGAAGACTTACATTTCCTTCCACGTCAACTTCCACGGACGGAATATTTTTCAGGATATCTGCAACTGATCCGGAACGGCTCATGATATCCTGTTCGACATTGTATATTTTCCGGTCAATGGAAGCATTCAGTTGCGCGCGTCTGGCAGTCACGGTAACATCTGTGAGTGTTTTTGAAGCATTGATCAGCACCAATGATTCGACGGTATATTTTTGTGAGCCGGATTGAATAGAAAAAGGAGCTGATAAAATTTTATCATAACCAATGTAACTGGAGCGGATAAAATAGGTGGAAGCAGGAATGCCGGCAAATGAGAACTTTCCGCGTTTATCTGTGGCCGTTACACGTGCGGTAGTACTGTCGGGTAATTGCACCAGCTCGACGGAAGCAAATTCTATTGGTTTTCCGGAAGCTTTTTCTGTAACCGTTCCCTGCACGATTGTTTGCCCGGAAAGCTGCAATTGAAAATAGACAAACAACAATAACAATCCCACAAACCGCATGAGGTATGATTTATCGCGAAGGTAATGAAGGGGTTTTTGGTGAGTTTGGAGTTTCGGAGTTCGGTGAGTTTGGGCAGTTTGGTAGTTTTGGAGTTTGGTAATTTGGATAGATGAAATCTTTCCAACAAACTTTCCCAGACTCTCCAAACTTCCAAACTACTTCTCCCAAACTTCCAAACTATTTCCGCTTGCTCCCTAACCAGAACCCGATATTTATTTGCAGGATGAGATCAAAACCTGAGACGTTTCCTATCCTCGGCAGATCATTAAAACTTTCTATCCATCCTTTTCCAAAATAAAAACCTGTACCTAAGTTGAAATCCAAACTGAACCGGCTCTCATAATTTCTTTGTATTCCCCATACCGGTCCGATCGTGTAAATAGTTCGCCATCCGGTTGATTTCTCGTGATAGAAAACAGCTTCAGAATAAGCGGCGATATAATTCAGGTTGTTTCTATTTGTTTGTTTTCCTTTTGTAAGTCTGCGCGCGGCATTATAATAATAGCGGTATTGTGCTGTTATAGCCGGATCACTAAATACATAGGATTTGGTTCCAAACGAAGATGAATAACTAAATGAAACTCCGGATTTCATATACGGTTGGAGATAGAGTGATTGTAATTTACCGACCCGGTGTTCATGACTTATCCCTAGTTGGAAGACCGTTACTTTGGTTATGTTTTGTATATCAATGGTACTTTCTTGCGCATGACCCGTTAATACAAAAAAGTACATTGATAAAAGACAAAAGGATTTCAATTTTTATGGTTTAAGATTTATGAATCTCCGTTGTGTCCGTTGTGTCCGCTGTGTTCCGTTGTGTTCCGTTGTGTCCGCTGTGTTCCTGTATATAACTATTATTCTGACAACTATTACTTTCTAAACACAGTAGCACGGCGTACACAGCGAACCACAGCGGACACAGCGAATTACAGCGTACACGGCGAACTACAGCGTTCATTGCGAAGCACGGAGAACACTACAAATCTTAAAATATTTCCTTTGCGTCTTTGCTTCCTTTGCATCTTTGCCTGTCGACTGCGTCAGCCGGGCGGGCGTGAAATAAAATTGCTCACTTTGAAATAACCGGATATCGCTGCAACCCGGTGTATGGCCCATTCACTACAAGCTTTCCATTCTTTAATACTTCCATCTTGTCAATGAACACCACCCGTTCATCTCCGGTTGATTTTGTTCTTCCATGATATACACAATACATCCGCGAACTATCCGCAGAAAATAAAATACTATTATGCCCAGTGCCCGTAACATCACCGCCTGAACGCGTATTTTTTTGCAGTACCGGGTTATTCGCAGCTTTTACAAAAGGACCCAGTGGTTGTGAAGCGGTAGCATATCCCACCGCATAATTTTCACCACCGAAATGATTCGCTGAATACATCATGTAATACGTATTCCCTTTCCGGAAAGTGAACGATCCTTCAGTCCATCGCCTGTTCACTTCCTTCGAAGTTACCGAGCGGCTTTCCCATTCCGCTTGTTTATCTGACATTTTTACGGGCGGACGTAATACCAGAACCGGCTCGCCGGTGACACCTGAAAAATCCGGCTTCAGTTGTACACCATACACCCAGCTTTCTTCGATTTCGTTATATAATCCCTGTTTCTTTGCCCAGTCCGCCACTTCACTCTCAACAGGATGTTTGTAACAACATCTAGAGTAATACATATAAATTTTTCCATCGCGGTCAAAAAAAACATTTGCATCGATGATTGGATATCCCGGATCGAAAACGGGCCGGTTATATAGATCTTTGAAAGGTCCCTCTGGCCTGTCAGAAACCGCAACCCCTATTCTGAAATTTTCCAATTCATTGGTTGGATTAGTTCTCCATTGTGCACTATAGAACATATAATATTTTCCATTCCTTTTGTACACTTCCGGTGCCCAGAATGCTCCGGTACTCCATGAATCGCCGGTGTTCCCCTGAAATACCCGTCCTTCATTTTTCCAATTTACGAGGTTGGAAGATGAATAGACGGCGAAACCATCACTGACACCGCCAGTGCCATACATGAAATACCGGCCGGTTGTATCATTCAAAATATAAGGGTCGCCAAATTCCACTTTCAGGGGGTTTCGAAACGTTTCCTCTCCATTCGGGGAACTCTCCCGGCGTGCCGGTGTACAATAAAGCAACAACAATAGGGGAACAATGAGTAAAAGGGAACTTTTTATTTTCATCATAGCCGGCATTTCCTGTCAATTTACATAAGTTTCAGTTTCATGACCGCTACTGTATTTTTAGCATTTCATTTTTTTCATTTTTAATTATCTTAACTTCTTCTTCAACCCCAAAACCTTTTTACATGAAAAAAATTCACTCCGCAACATTATTATTATTCATTGCTATCTTTTTTTCCAATTGTGCAACCATCGTCAGTAAAAGCAACTGGCCTTTTACGGTGGATACCGCTCCTCAGGGTGCTAATGTGGTGATCACAAATAGAAAAGGTATAGAAGTCTTCAATGGGAAATCACCGGCTACCATGACGTTGAAATCCGGATCCTCTTTCTTTACAAAAGAGTCCTATACGGTAGCTCTGGGTATGGAAGGATATGAATCCAAAAAAGTAACGGTGGAATGCCGTGTCAATGGATGGTATTTTGGTAATCTCCTGATTGGAGGAGTCATCGGTATGCTTATCGTTGACCCTGCTACAGGCGCGATGTACCGTCTGGATGCTGCCGGCATCTCTGAAAAGCTGGAAAGCAAATCTTCTACAGGTGCGACACGTTCGCTGCAAATTTTGGATCTCGCGCAACTTTCGCCTGCACAGCAGGAGAAGCTGGTTCGGATCAAGTAATTGTTCTTCATTTTCACGCCAAGAAGCAAAGAAAGCAAAGGCGCCAAGGCATACTTTGCATCTTTGCTCTCTTTGCGTCTTTGCGTGAAATTCATTTTTCACCGCGAGAACAAGAGGACACAGAGTTATTGACCCTAGTATAGATTTTTCATTTTGCATTTTTAATTTTGAATTAGATTATCAGTTCATAAAGAGGTCAACCGCGTATATTGTAGCATGTTTGCAGGCATCGAAATCGGCGGCAGCAAGTTGCAAATACGCATTGAAGATTCCGACAGGAAAATCATTTCGCATTTCCGCACGGCAATTGATCCCCGGCACAATGCGGAATCTATAAGAAACATCATCCGCGAACAGATTATTGATTTTCATAAAGCGCACTCACTTCGTGCAATCGGTGTTGGATTTGGCGGCCCTGTTAACCGGGTGAATGGAAAAATATTTCAATCTTTCCAGGTGGCCGGCTGGCAAGATTTTTCTTTTATTGACTGGTTCGGGGAATGGATCTCCGTACCGATATATATTGAGAACGATGCAAATGTTGCCGCGATAGCAGAGGCAACGCTAGGCGCGGGCAAACCATATAGGAAAGTTTTTTATTGTACACTCGGCAGCGGCGTAGGAAGCGGTTTCGTGAATGACGGATTATTATATGAAGGCATTCCTGTTGAAATGGAATTCGGTCATATGAAAATTGATCATTCAGGAACTACCGTGGAGCAGGTATGTTCAGGCTGGGCAATCAATAAAAAGATCCGTGAACAGGTGATCCTTTATCCGGATTGTTTCCTTGCAGAACTGGTTCGTGCGAATCCACAGCATGAAGCAAAAAATCTAAAAGAAGCGATACAGGCAGGAGATACTAAGGCTAAACAAATATTTTCCGATTCTATGCTTACACTTGCATTTGCATTCTCACACATGGTGCACCTGCTGGGACCCGATGTGATCGTGATCGGAGGTGGGCTATCCTTGATGGGTGAAATTGTGTGTGAGGAAGTACAAAAACATCTGAAGGGATTTCTTATGACTGTTTTCCAGCCTGGTCCCTCTGTACTACTTGCAAGCCTCGGAGTGGAGGTGGTGCCTGTCGGTGCGATTGAGTACGCGAAAAATAAATTAAAAATTTAAAATTAAAAATTAAAAAGATTTAATGACAGCAGGTTTTCTGAAGAATTATATAGCCGCACAAAAACAGGC
>DATLDA010000036.1:0-5046 GCA_035526135.1 Flavitalea sp. | reverse complement strand
GAATTTGCGCTGGATCATATCGATGAGGGCTATGTTATGATTCTGGGTGATGATGATGGGTTATATAGGAACGCCGTTGACAAAGTGGCCTTATTACTTCAACAGCATCAGGCAGAAGCGATCTGCTGGGGGTATGCACCTTATCTGTGGCCAGGCATCGGGAATTTGTTTTATCATCCATTATTCGATGAGGTTGGTTTCCGGACTACGGCGGAAGTGCTTCAGGAAGTAAAAACCGATGTTGGTAAAATAAGGGCGTTGCCTGGATTTTATTGGGGGTTTATTGACATCCGTTACTACAAAATGATTAAGCAAAGAGACGGGCAGTTTTTTAATTCTTCCATTCCCGACTATTATGCGGCCTCCATCCTGGCAGGTGTGATCAGTCGTTACCTTTATACAGATGCTGCATTTAGTATTGGCGGTACTTCTCCAAAAAGTCTGGGTGTATCCTTCGTTTCACCGGATGCACAAAAATCAAACGGACGTAATGAATTCTTTGCGCAACTTGACAAACCAGTTCATAAAAGGATCGTTTTTGGAATTGATGGCATTACAGCACTGGCAGATCCGTATCTACATGCGCAGGAACGAAGTTCCCAACTTCCGGTTCTCGATATAAAATGCGTATTGGCAAAAGCATTAACACTGGTATCACATGGTGCTTCTTTTCAAAAATATCAACAAACTGTTCCTGTATTGAAAGAGATCGCAAGCCGGAATTCTTTGCAGTCAGACTTTGAAATACTTTTAAAGATGCATCCTTTTGTGCATCGGGATAAAGCCTCAAAAAAAGGGAGTTATAGTATAGGGTTGAATGCTGTCCGGTTTTTCCCTGCAGAATACGGCATAACCAATGTTTATGATGTGAGTTTACTGGGATCCCGTTATCAGCCTGATGTAAGATTCACCGGCAGTTATCGGAAAAATAAATTTACGAACATACTTTCCCGGCTGAAGGGCATATGTTATGTTACCTGGCTCTGTTTGTTTAGTGACGAGCGCAAATACCTGCTGAGACGGTATCTTTATTCTTTCATCGGTAAGTGATTTGCAAATTCAACCAGATGCTCATTAAAGTCGGATTTCTTGTTTCCTATGATTACGAATACCTGCGCATTTCCCTGCCACTTGTATATAAGGAGGCTGATTTTATTGGGTTGGCCATCGATCAGCAGCGACGCACCTGGAATGGCGGTACGTTTTCTATTGATGATTCATTTTTTGATTGGCTTCATGCCATCGACGTTGATAGGAAGATCAGCATCTACGAAGATGATTTTTATGATCCTGCATTGACAGCCATAGAAAACGATTCGCGGGAACGGAATATGCTCGCTCAATTTATGGAAAAAGGAGGATGGCATGTGCAGGTTGATGCGGATGAATACTTCCTCAACTTTGCCACTTTTGCATCGTGGTTGAGAGCACATCCCCAGTGGCTTGACGATCCTGCGAGTAACCCGGTCGACATATGTGCATTTCTGGTGGTGCTGTATAAAAAAATACCCGGTGGCTTCCTCTATGTAAATGAAAATTATGATCTCTGCGTGCTGGCTACGAATTTTCCACGTTATAATATTGCCCGTACGGGCATCAACAAACGAATTTTCCTGCCGCAGGTACTCCTCCATCAATCCTGGGCACGCAACGAGGATGAAATTTCATTCAAATTCGCAAACTGGGGTCACACAATCGATTTTAATACTTCTTCGCATTTTAGACTTTGGAAAAATGCAAGCGAAGAAAACTATAAAACATATCATGATTTTCATCCGTTAAAAGGAAGCGGCTGGCAAAGCCTGGGAGCAGTGAAAGGAGAGGATATGAATTCGATCATTCACAACCTGAATAAAACGGGAGTACTTCAATTTCCATCGAGGTTGTTGATCAAATGGAGGCTGAAAGAAATCAAGCGACAATTTATGATCAGGTTTTTCGGAAGGAAATACTAATATCACCCTTGATTTCATTACATCAAGTACCGCGATGCAATTATCGATCATCATTGTAAATTATAAAACACCACAACTGGTCGTGGATTGCCTCCGGACAGTTTTTGAACAGACAAAGACTATTGAGTTCGAAGTAATCGTAGTTGACAATGCTTCAGGAAATCATAACCGTGATATGATTATAACAGAATTTCCATCGGTAAAATGGATAGAAATGGATTACAATGCAGGCTTTGCCCGCGCAAACAATGAAGGTATCAGAAAGGCTTCCGGCAATGTAATACTCCTGCTGAATTCAGACACGTTGAATGAAAATAACGCCATTGAGAATTGTTACCTGGATTTTAGTAAAGATGAGTGCCTTGCGTGTGGCGTTCAATTGCTGAACCCTGATAGAACACCCCAGATTTCCGGAAATTATTTTATGACGGGAGGATTAAATAATCTTTTGTCTCTTACTTATATTGGAAAATTGATAAAAGGGATAGGCCACCTTTTCAATATAAAAAAGCCGAATATAAGCGAAACAAATTTGCGTGTAGAGGTGGACTGGATCAATGGCGCCTTCCTGATGGTGAAAAAAAATGCTATCAGCCAGGCCGGATTACTCGATGAAGATTTTTTTCTTTACGCGGAAGAAGCTGAATGGTGTGGACGCATTCGCCGGTATGGCAAATGTTGTATTTATGGTCGCCATCATGTGATTCATCTCCAGGGAGAAAGTGCAGGTTCTGCATTTTCGACTTCTGAAAAAGGATACAAAACATTACACGACAGGAAAGGATTGCAGATCATGTTGTCCAATTTTGTCCGGCTGAAAAAACAATTTGGCACCGGATGGTTTTTCCTCCAACTCCTGCTGTACACGGCAGAAGTTCCTGTTTTTTTTATTCTCAGATTCTTCGAAAATATTATCCGATTGAGAAATCTGTTCAACGGATTTAGGGACGGCTCGGGATATGCAGCAAATATTTTTCGGTTATGGAAATACGTCCCGCATATTGTATCCGGAAAACCTTTTTTCTATAAGGTATTGTGAATAGTCTAAAAATGAAACAAAAAAACACATGCCCGTTGTGCGAAAGTAACCGGCTTACAAATCTTTATGAGGTGGATGTTCCCCTTTTGCAGAATCGCGTGTACGAATCGCGAGACGCTGCTATAGGGTCGGGTAAAGGAAACATGGTTTTAACAAGATGTGGTGATTGCGGGTTCGCATTCAATGCTGCCTTTGATGAGAATGCGATCGTGTATGATGAAAATTATGACAATTCCGTACCATCAAAACTATTTCAGGATTATTATGAGCAGATCGTTGATTATTTCTACGAAAAATACCGTTTGAAAAATGAATATGTGTACGATATCGGATGTGGTAAAGGCACCTTTCTGAAATTATTGTGTAAAAAGTACACTGATGTAAACGGCATCGGGATTGATCCAAGTTATGAAGGGGACACACAACCTTCCGCCAATCTTCGGTTTATTAACGATTTTTTCAAGACGGAACATGTCACTGAAAAACCCGCACTCTTAATCTCCCGTCATGTCTTTGAACACATTGAGTACCCGGTTTCATTCCTGAACATCATCCAGGAACCTTTAAAAAGATTTCAGGACATCCCTGTTTTTATAGAAGTACCAGACTTTGAATGGATCGTTAAAAATGAAACGTTCTGGGATATTTGTTATGAACACTGCAATTACTTTTCTCCATACCCGCTGCAACAACTATTTACTGCTGCAGCAATCAGGTTGAATGCAATTACCCCTGCATTCGGTTTGCAGTACCTCTGGGTAGAAGGGGTAATTAATCCTTCTCAGAAATCTCAAAATAATCTGGAAGGTTTGCCTTTCCTACAAGTGAATCGTGTTGAGCAATTTATAAAAAACATAGAGTTAGCAAAATCTCATGTTAAGGAAGTTTTAGCCATGTATAAAACGAATTCCGTCAAAATAGCCATCTGGGGAATGGCTACGAAAGGCGTGATCTTCTCGAACAGGATTGATCCGCGAAGGGAAATAATCGATTACTGCATTGACATAAATGAGACTAAGCAAAATAAATACATACCAGGTACCGGTCATCAAATTCATGCTCCCTCAATTTTAGAAAACCTTCATGAAAAAGTTGTCGTCATCATTATGAATGGAAACTATATCAAAGAGATCAAACAGGAAGCGTTGAATTATTGCAGGAATTGTACATTCATCGATGCTCATGGTAATTCAATCTAATCAGGGTGCTATTTCAAACACTAATCAGATAGATTCGGCGGCCTTCCTGGCAATATTTTCCCAATAAAAATGTTCGTAATATTCATCGGGAATGTCGGTCTTAACTTTCGAGATCTCGGTTACAGCAAGAGCAAATGAATTCCAGTCATTAACAATTTTTAATTTGTTACCACAGATCCCACGATCAATACCAATGGCCCCATGGGGTGTGGAAACGCAATTAACATTATAGCCTAGTGCTTCCACCAACTTTGTTTTAATTCCACCTCCGTCCGTAATGGGGTTCATGAATACATCGGCTGCTTTGAAGTACGCTGAAACATCCTCAACAAAACCAGCTATAATAATATTCGGAATTTTTTTTCGGGTGAAGGCGGGTGGAATGTTACGGCCACAAATCAGTATTGAATACGGATAATTCGCGGCTGTAAGGAGGGGGTTAATTTGGTTTATAATGATGCCTAGCGCTTCTTCATTGGGTTTGTAATCAAATGCACCATTAAATAAGAACAGTTGATGATTTTGTGGAACACCGTGTTTATGGCGGATGATATCACCATTTATTTTTCTTTCTTCCACCGAAGGGGGCCGACTCCATTCAATACCATACGTTATAGTAAAGCATTTCGATGGATTTAATCCAAAATGGTTTATCGCGTAGTTCCGGTCATCATTATGAATGAAAAAATTTGTATTTGCATTTCTGTGAATCCATTGTTCGTAGTACCACAGGATCTTCCACCACCATTTCCCCACCGTGTGAAAACGGTTTGCCTCAATGTTATGGGCATGTAAAACAATTTTTATCTCAAGAAAATATTTCAAAAGTAAAGCGAGCCATCCATAATAAGGA
>DATLDA010000020.1:0-43683 GCA_035526135.1 Flavitalea sp. | reverse complement strand
CAGGCAGATCAAAGATTTTATCCTTCCATGCCGCAAGAAAATGTGAATGCTCTTCGTAAACAATGGCAAAGAGCAGTTAATGCAAGTATTGCATGGGCGGATGAGAAATAGTTCCTGGTTCTTAGTTCTTGGTTCTTAGTTTGGAATATTAAAATGAAACAAAATGTATATCATAGACCCCGAACTCTATAGCTGACAGCTGACTGTTCACAGCTCAGCCCATACCTCATACCCGAAACCCCATACCTCATACCTCATACCAATTCATCCCCATAACCAGACAGGATCATATCAACATTTTAAAAAATACAACGGGTCCGTGGGACCTGTGTATTATTGGTGGTGGCGCCACCGGTTTGGGTACTGCGGTGGATGCGGCATCCCGGGGATATAAAACCATTCTCTTCGAACAGGCGGATTTTGCAAAAGGCACTTCTTCCCGTTCCACAAAACTGGTGCATGGCGGCGTTCGTTATCTCCAGCAGGGCAATATAAAACTTGTAATGGAAGCATTGCGCGAAAGAGGCATTCTGAAAAAAAATGCAGGTCATTTAGTAAAGAACCAATCCTTTATTGTGCCGAATTATAAATGGTGGGAAGGTCCGTATTATGGGATCGGCTTGAAAGTTTATGACTGGATGAGTGGTAGCCTGGGACTTGGTACTTCAGAACTGTTGTCCAAAGAGGAAGTGCTGCTGCATGCACCCACGCTGGATGCCGAAGGCCTTCGTGGTGGCGTATTATACCATGACGGACAATTTGATGATGCACGGCTCGCCATCAACCTCGCACAAACAGCAGCTTCAGAAAATGGTGTGGTGTTGAATTATTTTAAAGTAACCGGATTCAAAAAAGTAAAAGACATTATCACCGCTGTAAAGGTAAATGACCAGATTAACGGCGATGATTATGAAGTTCCAGTGAAATCTATTGTGAATGCAACGGGTGTATTTTCAGATGCTGTACAATTTCTTGATGACCCTGAAAGAAAGTCATCGATCACTCCGAGTCAGGGAATTCATCTTGTTCTTCCCAAAAATTTTTTACCAGGTGATACTGCTATCATGGTACCGCACACGGAGGATGGCCGTGTTTTGTTTGCAGTTCCCTGGCATAACAGGATCATTGTAGGTACTACGGATACACCCGTTGATATGATTTCTGATGAACCCATTGCATTGGATGAAGAAATTGATTTTATCGTGAAGCATGTAAGTCGCTACCTTAGAAAAACTCCTGCGTACGACGATATTAAAAGTATTTTCGCCGGGCTGCGCCCACTCGTGAAAAGCAGTGCAAAAAAAACTGCCGCTTTATCGAGAGATCATTCCATTGTAATTTCTACTTCCGGATTGATCAGCGTACTCGGCGGCAAATGGACAACCTATCGCAAAATGGCGGAAGATGTTGTAAACCTTGCGGCTTTACGAGCAAAATTGCCGGAAAGACTTTGTCGCACAAAAGAACTTCCTTTACATGGCAACGAAGAAAATAAAACCTCAGATGAAAGATATTATTATGGAACCGACCGGCACCTCGTACTGAAATTAATCGGAGAGCATGACGATTACGCACAACCGCTTCATCCGGATCTTCCTTACTGCATTGCGGATATCATCTGGGCAGTCAGAAATGAATATTGCATGACCGTTGATGATGCTTTGTCGAGAAGAACCCGTTCCTTACTACTCGACGCAAAAGCAGCAATCGAAATTGCACCGGTAGTTGCCGGCTGGATGGCAAAAGAATTACCGAGGAGTGAATCGTGGCAACAAAACCAGGTTGAATCATTTCGTTCACTTGCAAAAAAATATTTGCCGGTATAGTAAACCCAGTGTACAAATATTTTATTTTACTGAATATCTGTTGAACTGATCGAATGTAAATTGAAATTAACAACCAAATTAATCTGCTATGACTCCACTCATTGGTGAATTTATCGGAACTGCCATCCTCGTTGTACTCGGAAACGGCGTTGTCGCAAATGCAGTGCTGGATAAAACAAAAGGAAATAATCCAGGTTGGATTGCCATCACCTTCGGTTGGTCGATGGCCGTATTTGCCGGGGTGTTTGTTGCCTCCTGGTACAGCAAAGGACATTTGAATCCTGCTGTTACCCTTGCCTTTGCAGCGATCGATAAATTTCCGTTGAAAGAAGTGCCGGGATATCTTAGTGCTCAAATGTTGGGCGCGATGACCGGATCTTTATTTGTGTGGCTTTCGTATCGTCAGCACTTCGATGAAACCAGCAATGCTTCCAATAAACTTGCTGCCTTTTGTACCGGACCTGCACTACGTCATTCAACAAACAATTTTGCGACTGAATGCATAGGCACTTTTATTTTCGTTTTGGGGGTGATGCACCTTGCTTCACCGGCAAGTTCGCTGGGAGGTCTGGATGCCCTCCCGGTTGCTTTGCTGGTATTGGGGATCGGTTTGTCATTTGGAGGTCCTACTGGTTATGCGATCAATCCTGCAAGGGATTTAGGCCCTCGCATCATGCATTCAATACTGCCGATTCGCGGTAAAGGAACAAGTGATTGGCAATATGCCTGGATTCCGGTGATTGCACCGATTGTTGGAGCATTGCTGGCAGCAGTCCTTTATTCTTTTATTGCCGTTCCTAAATAACTAAATCGCGTAAGAAGAAACCCCATAGAATACCGGAAACATTGGTATAAATAAAAACTCCCCTTTGCGTCTTTGCTTACTTTGCGCCTTTGCGTGAACAATTTTTTTGCGTGAAACCAGATTAAACCTCTTGCACAGAATCCATCGCCGCAAGAATAGTTTTACATGCCTGCCGGATTTCTTTTTCAGTGATCGTAAGCGGCGGAGCAAGCCGCATACACTGCGGTGCAAATAAAAACCAATCCGTTAATACGCCTTCCTCGATACATGCCTGAATTATTTTTTTTGCCAGTGATGCATTTTCAAACTGCACGGCCATCAACAATCCGTTCGCCCGTACATCAAGTATTTTTGGATGTACAAGCAACTCCGTAAACAGTTGTTGTTTGGTGTCAACTTCCGCGATGATATTTTTTTTCAGCAAAACCTTCAATGAAGCAAGTCCGGCCGCGCAGGATACTGGATGACCACCGAACGTGGTGATATGCCCCAGCACCGGATTTTTCGTGAATACTTCCATCAATGATCGGCTTGCGATAAACGCCCCCAAAGGCATTCCGCCCCCCAATGCTTTCCCCAAAAGCAATACATCCGGTGCTATTCCAAATTGTTCAAATGCCCACAATGTGCCGGTTCTTCCGAATCCTGTCTGAATCTCATCGAGGATCAGCAGGGTGCCCGTAACAGTACAACGGTCACGCAATGCGATCATCCATTCTTTCGATGGAGCAATTACACCTGCTTCCGCCTGTACTGATTCAAGAATCACACAGGCGGTTTGGTTTGTAACAAAGCCTATCGAAACGAAATCATTGTATTCAAGATGGAATACACCTGGTAATAAAGGCCTGAATGCGCTGCGCCAGTATTCATCACCGATCAGACTCAAAGCGCCCTGAGTGGATCCATGATAACATTTATTGAAGCAAATAATTTCAGGACGGCCGGTATAACGTTTTGCCAGTTTCATAGATCCTTCTGTCGCTTCGGTTCCCGAATTTGTGAAATACACCGAGTTCAGATACGGTGGCAATTGATCTGTCAACAACTTCGCATAAGCTACTTGCGGACTTTCTATCATTTCACCATAAACGAGCACATGCATATAATCATCCAGTTGTTTTTTAATTGCCTTGATCACTTTCGGGTGACCATGACCGAGATTACAAACACTGATCCCCGCAATACAATCGAGATATTCCTTGCCATCTGCATCGATGAGAATGGATCCTTTTGCTTTCACTACCTCAATAGCTACAGGCGAAGGAGATGTTTGTGCTACATGCTGTAAAAAAAGTTCTCGTGTATTCATGTGGGGAAGTTACAAAATGGAAGGTGCAGTCGATACAGGTTTCAGGTATCTGGTATCAGAAATCCCACCCGAATTCAAGGGTAGAAACCTATAATCAATTCAACTGTCACTTATTCATTAAAAATAATTTAAAATGCTTAGCGGGACAGCTGATACCTGATACCCGATACCTAATAATTAAAAACAAAATATCTTCGTTCTATGGCAATCATTCTTCATGTAGACGGTGTGTTCCCGGCTTTTGGTAATAATTGTTTCCTTGCGCCCAATGCAACAATAGTCGGCGATGTCGTGATGGGAGATGATTGCAGTATCTGGTTCAACGCTGTTGTGAGGGGTGATGTAAACACAATAAGAATGGGGAATAAAGTGAATGTGCAGGATGGGGCCGTAATTCATTGCACTTTCAAAAAAACTTCGGCTATTATTGGAAATCATGTATCAATCGGCCACAATGCAATTGTTCATGGATGTACAGTTCATGATAATGTACTGATCGGAATGGGGGCAATTGTTATGGATAATGCTGTCATCGGATCCAATAGTATTATCGCTGCAGGAGCCGTTGTTCTCGAAGGTGTACAAGTGGAACCGGGATCGATCTATGCAGGCATTCCAGCCCGGAAAGTAAAGGACGTATCTCCTGAACATATCAGTGGGGAAATCAACAGAATAGCTCATAATTATGTTCGGTATGCAGACTGGTTCCGCGATCAGGTTCATTAGGCGTATATGTTGCAATTATGGGATACTTTAATTAGCTTTAGAGACGTTTATATCCATATACACTTTCTATGAAAACGTTTCGCACAATCACGCTCCTTACAATTCTTTCAGCCCTTATTTTCACAGCTTCTTCCTGCAGTGTTTTCGCTCCAAAATATGGCTGTCCCGGTAATGGAAAAAATGTGGGTGCAGAACGAATTCTGAGTGGAGAGAAGGTGCCGAAAGCCAGAAAGTTCAAAGCCTGATTCGTTTTTTCGTACCCAATTGATAACCCTAAATCCGACCGTATGAGCCTTACCCTGCGCACCGATTTCGGTTGCACCGAAGCCATTATTGATGATGATTGCGGCCTTAAAAGATTTTACGAAGTGGCAAATATTCTGAGTGATGATCTTGAGATCCGTTTCACAAACAAAGAAGACGACTTCGATACACTTACCTGGGATTTTCTTTACAAACACCATATCCTCACACTTCATTACAACATTTATACGGGCATTTCTATATACCCGAGGAAATTCCGCGAGGCACCAAGAAAAGACAATGATGCTGTTGTAGAAGTCGCCAAATTTCTTGAGAATAAATTATTGATCCACCAGGCGAAAAAATATATGTCTTAATTCAATAAGATTTTTCCTCTATTGAATCGACAATATTACAATAACTGATATAACGTTCTACATGAATACGGCCCTCTTCGAGGGCCTTTTTAATGGCACAACCGGGCTCATTCAGGTGAAGGCAATTATTGAACTGGCATTCTGGTAACAATAATTTCATCTCGGGAAAATAATGAGAGATCTCCTGTCGTGGAATATTTACAATACCAAATTCGCGCATACCGGGTGTATCAATGATCTGCCCACCGAAAGGAAGATCAAACATCTCAGCAAAAGTTGTAGTATGCAAGCCTTTGCCACTCCATCCGCTGACATCCTGCGTCTTTAACCGCATTTCAGGAAATATCGAATTGATGAAAGATGATTTGCCAACACCAGAATGCCCGCTCATCAGTGTTACCCGGTTCTGCAGAATGGATTTCACTTCATCAACACCAGTGTTCTTCTCCACTGACATAGAAAACACTTTATATCCAATCGCAGTGTACATTCCATAAAGCTCATCGAATTTGATCTGTTCTTTTTTACGATTCAGATCCGTTTTATTGAAAACAATTACTGCCGGTACATGGTATGCTTCGGAAGTCATTACAAAGCGGTCAATAAAACCCTGCGATGTACGCGGTTCTCTCAGCGTCGCAAATAAGAGTGACTGATCAATATTAGATGCAACGATATGATGCTGCATCCGGTGACCTGGAGATTGTCTGGTTATGTAATTGCGCCGATCATAAATTTTCGTAATGGTCACGGTATGCTCACCTTCATTTTCCATCTCGATTTCAATGACATCACCAACAGCAATCGGGTTTGTAGATGTGATGTTATCCATACGAAATAATCCTTTCATCCTTGCCTGATAACTTTTTCCATGCATATCTTTTACGATATACCAACTGCCGGTAGATTTATAAACGGTTGCTTTCATTTGATTTTTAAAAGATCTCGGTAAGGCTTCAGGGAAATTTACGAAAGATGGAATACTTTAATACCAACTCAAGGAGCAGCAACACAGCTGCTGCCAAAGCAAACGGAAGGAATTTTTCAGTATATCTTTTCAAGGCAGTCACCTCAATCCGCGATTTTTCCAGTTTGTCGATCTCTGAATACACATTTTTCAATCCTGAATTATCCCGGGCACGAAAATACATCCCGCCCGTTTCAGAGGCGATGGCACGCAACAATTTTTCATCAATATTTACTTTTTGTTGCTGAAGGGTAACCGTACCTGAAGGTGTGTACATAGGTGCAGGAGCATATCCATCAGTTCCCATACCGATCGTATATACTTTTATGCCGATCGACTTCGCAATTTCCTTTGCTGTTAATGGATCGATCAATCCTCCCTGGTTTTCACCATCCGTAAGCAAAATCACCACACGGCTCTTAGCCCTGCTCGTTTTTAATCGCTCCACACTCGTTGCCAGTCCATCCCCGATAGCTGTTCCATCTGCCATAAATCCACTCTGGGCCGAATAGATCTGGGCTCTCAATACATTCCTGTCAGTCGTAAGGGGACAGGATGTAAAACTTTCTCCTGCAAAAATTACAAGTCCGATGCGGTCCGTGGGCCGACTCTCTACGAATTCTGCAGCAATTTGTTTCATTGCTTCCAGTCGGTTCGGTGTAAAATCCTGAGCAAGCATACTACCGCTCACATCCATGCAAAGCATGATGTCAACACCTTCACCAGTCACTAATTGTTCGTCAAAACGTAACTGCGGTCTCGCCAATGCCATAATCAGCAAAGCAAGTGCAAGTAATCTCAATATAAAAAGTATTGGACGGAAAAATGTACGCCACGACCCTGCAGTTTTGATTCCGGTTATACTGGAAACAGTGATCGATGATTGCTGCTTTGAATAATTCATTGTATACCACCATGCCAATAATGGAAGCAACGCCAGCAGGAAAAAATATTGCGGGTAAGCAAACTGAATATTACGGAACCACTCGCTGATCAAGATCTTTTCATTGAAAATTGTTAACGATACGGATGGCAGATTCAATGATCTGGTAATTGGCCTGATTCTGTTCAACGCCCGGCTGATATTTGGCAAACTTTACAAAGTCACTCATTCGCAATGCGTCGGCAATCTGGGTAAACGATTCCCTCGAAAAATTCATTCCCTGCATCTCTCGTAATAACTCTTCATTTGTTTTCTCCGCCGTGCGTATATTCATTTTTCTGAAGAGAAATTCACGGAGAATAGCATTCAGTCGCGTATAATAATTTTTTACTTCCCCATTTACCGGCCATCCTCTCCTCTTCAATTCCTCCAGCGCACGCATTGCTTCGTCATAGGGAGATAATAACGGAACTTCTTTAATGGGTATCACCGAAACAGATTTTTTCTTTCGCATCAAAAAAACCAACACAACGATACTCAATAAAGTCACAATGCCGATGACCCACGGAAGATATTCCATTGAGGCCTGATTTATTTCTTCAATCTCCTTGATGTCGCGGTAATCTGCATTCCTGTCAAATGGTGTAAACCCGACATCTATCATCAAAGTATCCGAATAATATGCCTTGTTATTTACCATGAGCCGGAAGGAAGGCAATTCCCATTTTCCCGAATCAAAACTGGTAATGCTGAATTCCTGCGTGATTTTTTTTCCATCAATGGATTCAACGGTATCAGACCTGCCCATTTCAAGATATTCAAAATGCGGTATGGTATCTGGAGTTTTCCAATTTACCGGCACTCCCAGAGGAAAATAAGCATCAATAGTAATACGTATCGGCTCACCGATCAGGATACGGTTCCTGTCAACAGATGCACGTAATGCAACCTGACCAGTAGTCATTTGATGAAAAAACAAAAAGATAAGAATGCAGCAGGTATACCGTTTTCCGGAGATCATATTCATGTCAGTTTCGGCTGATGAAAAATTTCTGTAACACTTTTACATAATCTTCATCTGTGCGGATATGTAACAGATCACAACCCGCCTTCCGGAAAATATTTTTGCACAAAGCCGTGTGCTGGAAAAATGTAGCCTGATAATTCTGCCTCGTTAAAAAATCATTCGTGTCTATCCACTTTCTTTCTCCGGTTTCTGCATCTTTCGCCTCTATCAAACCGATAGCCGGAAGCTCCATATCCATTTTATCATATACTTTGACACCGATCACATCATGTTTTTTACCGGCTACTTTCAAGGCATCTTCAAAATTGTTATCGAGGAGATCGCTCAAAACAAAGGTGATGCACCGCTGACGTGTTGCATTATTAAATCTCCGGAATGCTTCTGTAAGATTGGTGCCTTTATTCTTCGAGCCAATAGTAAGCAATTCACGTACGATATAAAGCACATGATCACGACCTTTTTTAGGCGGTATGAATTTTTCCACGACATCGCTGAAAAAAAGTACTCCTACTTTGTCATTATTACTTACAGCGGAAAATGCAAGTACCGCACCGATCTCAGTTGACAAATCCCGCTTCCGGTTACTTGTACCAAACAGCGAGCTCGCACTGATATCAATCAGCAACATCACTGTAAGTTCTCTTTCTTCTTCAAATACTTTACTGAATGGATGATTGAAGCGTGCAGATACATTCCAGTCGATAAATCGGATATCATCTCCATGATGGTATTCACGCACTTCTTTAAAAAGCATTCCCCTGCCTTTGAAAGCACTGTGATATTCTCCTTTGAAAAGATGTCGCGTGAGCTTTTTGCTTTTGATTTCCAGCTCGCGGACTTTTTTTACTATTTCGTTTGTAGTAAGCATTGAGTGATGGGATGATCATGGAACCGGAATTGCTCTTATAATGTCTTCAACAACATTTTCCACAGTTACGTTTTCCGCTTCTGCTTCATAGGTCAGTCCGATGCGGTGTCGTAATACGTCCATTGAAATACTTCGGACATCCTCCGGAATCACATATCCGCGTTTGTTAAGAAATGCCTGCGCCTTTGAAGCCAGCGCCAGGTTGATACTTGCCCGCGGCGATCCGCCATACGCAATGAGTGGTTTGATTTTTTCCAGCCGGAATTTTTCGGGTGTACGGGTGGCAAACACAATATCAAGAATGTAATTTTCTATTTTTTCATCCATATACACCTGCTTCACCAGATTTCTTCCCTGAACAATTTCCTGGATGGAAACAACCTGTGAAATATCACTGCTTTTTATTCCCTGCACATTTTGCCTTATGATCTGTTGCTCTTCTTTTTTTGAAGGATAGTCAACGATCACTTTCATTATAAACCGGTCCTGCTGCGCCTCCGGCAAAGGATAAGTTCCTTCCTGTTCGAGAGGGTTCTGTGTGGCAAGCACAAGAAAAGGTTCGTCGAGCAGATAACTGCTATCCCCAATGGTTACCTGTCTTTCCTGCATAGCTTCGAGCAATGCGCTTTGAACTTTTGCCGGAGCACGATTGATCTCATCCGCCAGGATGAAATTTGCGAATATGGGACCTTTCCTGACTACGAATTCATTTTTCTGCTGGTTATAGATCATGGTGCCGATCACATCCGCTGGCAACAAATCAGGAGTAAATTGTATCCGGCTAAAACGGGCATTTACTGCTTGTGCCAAAGATTTAATTGCAAGTGTTTTGGCCAGCCCGGGAACACCTTCTAGCAGAACATGGCCATTGCTTAACAGGCCTATGAGCAAACGGTCAACCATGGAATGCTGTCCTACAATGACCCGCCCGATTTCATCCCTTAATTTATCTATAAATGAACTGTGATACTGGATCTTTTCATTCAATTGTCGGATATCATCAGCGGTGAGAACCATGGGAGATCAATTATTTATGCAAAATACGGAACAATGCCATTGCAACTAATTTGCCAAGTTGTCGCAATTGTTACGGATTAACAAAATAAAGCGTTGAAAAGCAATAAAATGGCAATCATTTCGTTATTTCCAATACACCTTATTCAATCAAAATCTACCTATGAAAACACGTTTATTTTTCTGTATCGCGGCAATACTTTTTTTATTTATTTCCGGCTGTAAAAAGAACGATTCTACGCCTCCGGTTAAAACGGTGAAAGAATATCTGACACAGGAGCCGTGGAAATTTGAAGACGCTGGACTGGACGCAGATAACAACGGAACAGTTGACCAAGCAGACCCATATCTTCAGGATTGTAAAAAGGATAACCTCGTAACATTTTATGGAAACAATTCCGGAGTGAATGATGAAGGCGCCACGCTTTGCGATGTAACTGACGGACAAACAACACCTTTTGTCTGGAGTCTCTCCAATAATGATAAAAATCTTACCGTTGACGGACGAACCGTAACAATTTTTTCGCTCAATCAGACTTATTTAAAGGCTTATTACGACACGTTGATCTTAGGAAGCACCTATCGTTACCTGACGATTTCAAAGCATTAAAACTAAAGTTAAAGGCCCTACAGGGCCTTTTTTATTGAAGGGAAAACAAGAATATAGCGTAAATTGATCTGCTAAAATCTGTACAGATGCGTAAGATCAATTTTCTTCTGCTGACCCTTTTCAGCATTTCAATTTTTTCCTGCCAGAAGAGTGATGATGAAAACAAAAACACACAAGGAAATTTAGCTCTCATTAGCAGTGCAGCGTGGAAATATGAAAGCGCCGGCCTCGATGTAAACAAAGATGGTCAAATGGATACCGGGCTCCCGGTTGGGTTTGTTATGGCTTGCGATACCGACAATACACTCACATTTAAATCGGATATGACCGGTGTCGTAGATGAAGGCGCTGTGAAATGTGATCCGGGTAATCCACAATCAACTCCTTTTACGTGGGTTTTCAAAAACGGTGAAAGTATGATACATTTCAACCAGGCAATTTTTACCGGTGTAGATGGAGATGTTTCGATAAAAGGACTCACCGAAAGCAAGCTTGAATTACATAAAGAAATCAATATTGGCGCTCCACAGACTGTTAATGTAATAGTGAAATTGAAACATTAATCTCAGGAAAGATATTTCCCGACGATAGGCAATCTTCTTCCAATACCAAAAGCTTTGGCACTGACCCTGATTATCGGACAGAACTGATTTCTTTTATATTCATTAGTATTTACCATTTTCAAAACCCTGCCGACCAATTCCGCATCAATTCCCATTTTCATGATTTCAGCAGGGCCCTGCCTTCTTTCAATGTATTGATAAAGGATTTTGTCAAGTATACTATAATCCGGCAGGCTGTCACTGTCCTTCTGGTCTGGCCTTAATTCTGCAGAAGGAGCTTTGGTGAATATATTTTCGGGAATGACTTTATTTTTTTTATTTAAAAACCGGGCGAGCGCATACACTTGCATCTTATAAACGTCACCAAGCACACTCAGTCCGCCTGCCATGTCACCATACAACGTACCATATCCGGTAGCAAGTTCACTTTTGTTCGAAGTATTCAGCAGAATGTAACCGAATTTGTTTGCCATTGCCATCAGCAGGTTACCCCTCACCCTGCTTTGAATGTTTTCTTCCGCAAGACTAAAAGGTAAATCGCGGAATACGGGCTTTAAAGTTTGAAGAAAGCTTTCGTAAATCGCTTTTATCGGAAGTATATCATAAGGGTTCCCAAGGTTTTTGCTTAATACCTCTGCATCCGCCACTGAATGATCTGATGAAAAAGGTGACGGCATCAAAACTGCTTTTACATTTTCTGCACCCAGTGCTTCACAAGCGAGGACGAGTGTAACTGCACTGTCGATACCACCGGATGAACCCAGAATAGCTTTTTTAAACCCCATCTTTTGAAAGTAATCCCGAATGCCCAGCAAGAGGGCACTGTAAATTTCACTGATGTTTTTTTCTGCAGTGAGATAATCGATAATTAATGAAGGATTATTTACTTTGGAAACGCGCATCGATTTGTCTGGCACCTGGCGCTCATTGATCTTAATGGTTTCATCTGGTTTCTCCGAAGAATCGGGCAATGATGTAACCGAAAAGTCTTCATCAAAATATTTCATTTCCCTGATGAAATTCCCTTTTGCGTCGATCACAAGGCTTCCCCCGTCAAAGACGACTTCTGTTTGTGATCCGATAGCATTGCAATAAAACATCGGTAAACCATATTTGAGCACGTTCGCCCGAATGATTTCCTTCCGGTCGTCATCATGATCATAGTCGAAAGGAGATGCTGATATGTTCACCATAAAGTCTGGATGCTCTGTTATGAGCTTATCCATCGGACAGATACGATACAACGGCGAGTCGCCAAGGTTCCAGATATCTTCGCAAATGGTCAGGGCGATTTTCTTTCCTTTGAATGAAATACAATTCCACTGAAAAGCGGGTTCAAAATATCTGTACTCATCAAATACATCATACGTAGGGAGAAGTGTTTTGTGAACTATTGACTGAACTTTTTTTTCATACAATAACCAGGCGGCATTGAATAGATCTTTCCCTTCTTTGACAGGATTTCGTACAGGACATCCAACGATGACACCTACCCGCCCAGTATAAGCCGCAACTTTATCGACGGCTTTGTAACACCGATTGATAAAATCTTCGAATTCAACAAAATCACGTGGAGGATACCCGCAAATACTCAGCTCTGAAAAAACGACAAGGTCGGCGCCTTCCTTTTCAGCACGCTGAATGGCAGCAATCATTTTATCAGTGTTCGCATCAAAATTCCCGATATGATAGTTCTGCTGCGCGAGTGCAATCTTCATACAACAAATTTACGAAGGGATAAGTTTCAGTCAGGATTTTCATGCGGATTTGAAAGGTTCTTACATTTCTGTCGTTATAATCTCTGTTCTTTGCACCTTAGCAAACAAATCGGAATCTGGTCACACATTATGTTGATAAGAATGAATTATGAATAAATATTTATGGGGATGTATTCTTGTATGCGGTCTCTTTTCATGCAAAGATTCAAAAGGTCCGGATGTGTCAGGTATCCGAATCGATTTACCGGTGTATAGATTTGAACAGGATTTTTTTTCTCTCGATACAAATCAACTGGTACCGGGAATTGCGCGCCTGCAACAGAAGTATGGAAATTTTACAGAAGATTTTTTTGCAAATATCATGGGCCTTCCACCTTTGAAAGATACGTCTGGTCCGCAACTACCTGCAATCCGGCAATTCATTCGCGATTATAAACCTGTAAAAACCGATGCGGACCGCATTTTTAAAGACCTGGATGAAGCACAACGAAAGACGATCCGTGGCCTGCAATACGTCAAACATTATTTCCCGGCATACAAAGTTCCGCAGCGCCTGATCACATTCATAGGACCCATGGATGCGTACTTTGATGGCTCCCTCGGAGGATATGGGGATGTGATTACGATGGATGGATTAGCAGTTGGCTTGCAGCTTCATTTAGGTGCCAATCATCCGCTTTATAAATCGAACATCGGTCAGTCACTCTATCCCTCTTATATTTCACGCAGGTTCGCTCCCGAATATATTCCGGTGAATTGTATCCGAAATATTATTGACGATTTGTATCCCGACAACAGTGCAAGCAAATCGCTCGTTGAGCAAATGGTTGAAAAAGGGAAACGAATGTACCTGCTGGATCATCTCTTACCGGATCTCTCTGATACATTGAAAACCGGTTATACGGCTTCGCAATTAAAGGGTTGCTACGAGAATGAAGGGTACATCTGGAATTTCTTTCTCAAGAACAGTATGCTCTATAATGCAGAACCTGCTGTTATCAAAAGCTATATTGGAGACGCTCCGAATACTCCTGAATTTGGCGCAGGCGCACCGGGCTATATCGGGCTGTTTACCGGATGGCAGATTGTGAAAAAATTCATGGAAAAAAACAGTGACCTGACGCTTATGCAATTGATGCAGACAGATGCAAAAAAACTGTTTGACGAAAGTAAATACCGGCCGCGATGATCCCAGCTACTTTATGCCAACTGTAATTCCGGCTTCTTTCCCAATTGTTTCATCATACGGAAATGAGAAGCAACAGCCGCGGTCATAGTCCAGTACCGGTTGTATGGCAGATTGTGTTTCTGACAGACTTTTTCAACGATTGGGCTTATTTGAGGGTAATGTATATGACTGATCTTGGGAAAAAGGTGATGTTCTACCTGGTAATTGAGACCACCCACAACCCAGTTCACAAGCAGATTGCGCGGCGCAAAATTCGCTGTTGTCTTCACCTGGTGAATCGCCCATTCATTGTCGATCATTTTGGCGTCAATGCCGGCAGTTTCAAATTCAGTGTGTTCTACTACATGCGCTAGTTGAAATACGATCGCAAGAGTGAGTCCCATTGTCAGGTGCATACAGGAAAAACCAATCGCCCATGCCTGCCAACCTACAAAGTATATAGGCAGCGCTACATAAAAAAACGCATATAAAACTTTGCTTACCCAGAATACTATATGGTCTGTCCGGCTCATTTTCTGAAGCGGTGTACTAAATACTTTTTGTTTCATGTATTTATTAAAATCCATCATTGCCACCCACGCGAAGGACGAAATGGCATACACCAATACAACATAAATATGCTGATAGCGATGTGCTGGCACCCATTTCTGTGTGGAACATTGACGCATGATTGGGCTTTTCGCAATGTCATCATCGATCCCATCAACATTTGTATAAGTATGGTGGATGATATTATGCTTGAATTTCCAGATGAAGGAATTCCCACCCATCGCATTCAAAGTATAACCGAGCAGATTGTTGACCCATTTCTTACTGGAGTAACTTCCATGGCACGCATCATGCATCACGTTGAATCCGATGCTTGCAATTACAACACCGAGTAATCCGGATAGAAGTATCGCAACCCAACCCGGATACGGATAAAAAATAAGGGTCACATACAGGAAAATGGCCGTTGGTATTAATGTCAGTGCCTTTGCATATAATTTCCAGTTGCCGGTTTTTTTTATCGCATTTGTAGTGAAATACTCCTCCACGGCTGATTTCAGCTCTGTATAAAAGACAATGTTGCGGTTGTTGAATGTGACTTTAGCCATAGTGATATTCTAATGTATACGACGCCTTTTAATATTTCCAAATATTTTCTGAGGTTAATCTGGAAATTCATTGATTCAAAAAACAAAGTTTTCGACCCCGGAAACGAACTTCAAAAATAAGCAATTTAAGCCCAAAAAGGTGTTAAAGGCCCTTGTTACTGATCTTGGAACGGATCAGGTTCCTTGCCTCCTGAATCTCTACCAGATCACGAAATGAATCCTTTGGAACCAGAAAAAAAGAACGACTGTCAAAATATAAATGAAAGAAAAATAAAGTCTCCCGGAAACTACTGAAATCCTGCCAATGCCAAACCTGTAGTCCCCGATCCGTCTGCAACTTCACTTTATCCTCTTCCAGGTTCATTGTAAATGTATCCCGGAATGTTTGTGATCTTTTGTAAATGCTTAAAGGAAGTATTTTCCGGATTACGATATACAATATGAACCATAATAACGAAAAGATAAGGAAGGATAGTGCCTGGATCTTATTGAAATAATATAGAACCGCTGATAATATGGCGAACAGGTTCACGACAATGAACAATATCCTGATTTCCCGCCTGCCAATAAAATGACTACGTAATCCATCAAGGACCTGCTTCTTATTGTATCCGAAATGAATCTCCATCAAAAACCTTCATTATTAGTTCATCTGAAAATGTAGTTGCAGTTGAAGACGGGAATAAGAGGAATGAAACTGACAAGATGCAGTTAAACATATCAAAACTATTTCGAACGTAAATCAGTTTCCCGTACGCTCCATGTTGCAAGCTTGCCGCCCTTCGCCCCCATGAACTCGACCGTAAGAGTCCTTTCATTTGGTTTTCCGGAAACTGTTATCCGCGAATAATTTTGATCCTCTACGAGGGTCCCGGCTATCCGCGACGGATTGTCCTTTTCTTTACCACCTACCCGTCCGACTGCTGATGTCAGCGGTGAAGAAGTAATGTCATATAAGGTATAATTGTTCGTACGATCATATTTTACAACTTCACTGTGATGCCGGTCACCAGTAAGAAAAACGATTCCTCCGATTTTTTCCAGATTAATGAACGCCATGAATTCTTCGAATTCTATCGGATAAGCCTGCAAGCAATTGAATGGCGATACAACATTCAGAGTCTGGCTGCCGGTGACAATTATTTTGAAAGGTGCACGACTAAAGCGGAGCGCACTTTTCAGCCATTCCATTTGCTTTGGCCCCCACATCCGTTTCATAGGGTTAGGGTTTCCATCAATCAGGGTTTGCATATCATCCGGACTTCTGAAATAGCGATCATCCATTAGAAAAAAATCCACATCTCCGTAGGAAAATTTCGTATAAATTCCTTCTCCCCCTTCTCCTGCAGATGCATTCGCCCAATATTGCAGGAACACTTTCCTGCTGATCTCTTTCAAATGAAAACTTTTGTCGGAATCATTCGGACCAAAGTCATGATCATCCCAGATCGCTATTTGCGGCATTGATTTCAAAAAGCCTTGTAAAATTGGGTGACTGCGATCCCTGTGTGCTCGATACCATATTCCCCATTCACTTGAAAAATCGACTTCACGTAGATACCAGTTGTCTCCCAGCCAGATCATGAAGGCGGCTTGTTCTTTTGCCATGGCCTCGAAAATCGATGAATCCTTCCCGTAAGGTGCACCTGGCCGGTCATAAACAGGTTCATTGAAATAAGCACAGCTTCCTGTAAGAAATGTAAAATCCGGAACAGGCTTTCTGTATTGCCAAAGGTCTTTCGTGGTGAATTCACCTGTGGCTTTTACTACTTTCTGTGCGGTGCCGGTCTGGATCTGGTATTCATATGTTGTGTTGATATCCAAACCAACGAGATCAAATGTGACAGGTGCATACCAGGTTTCTTTGTTGGTGGATTGATATACATTCTGTGCGGAGGATGTATTTCCCTTTTTCCAATAGCGGCAATGAACTGTAGTGCCGGGTTTTACTTCCACCCAGATTTTTGCCGTACGCAATTCAATTTGTCCGAGCATGGGACCCGAAACAAGTTGGGCAAATGTTGCGGTAATACTAAGGAAAAATAGAAGTGTAAAATATGCACGCATATGAAGGATATATCCTGCAAAGTAAAGAATATGCCTAATTCGAATTATGGATAGGATAAAGCCCGGGCAACTCATTCATTGGACGTTCCGTAGATGCGTGGAAAAAGCTTATAAAAGTGGCTTATATTGATTATAACGTTAATCTATGACCGTAAAAAACCCCGGTAGGAGAAATACCGGGGTGATATAGTATATTTTAAAATATGTATTAACGGATCATTCGACCGCAACGCGCTTTGCCTGTAGCTGCCTCATAAGGTGTAATATACCGGTTACAGGAGCAGATTGTAAGGGCAATGAAGCAAAGTATCAATAATTGCTTTCTACGCATAAATACGGGTTTAGTGTACGGATAACAGTAATGTGCACAAATTAATTAATCCTACTCTATTATGCAAGCCGTATGCCATTTTACCCGATAACGGCCGTTCATAAGTAACGGAAAAATAAGGCCGAATGAGTGTTTTCCCTTAGCCTTTCACGCAATTTTCTGTATCAGAATTGTAATCAGGATTAATAGCCCGTTCGTTTGCATTAAGAATATGATCACTTGTTAAGTTACCTAATCAGCACCTGATGTCTTCACTAACAGCAATGTCTAAACGCTTAAGATTTCCATTTCTCAACTGGAAAAATCTCAGACCCAAAAAAAAATCCACTCGTTTCGGAGTGGAAGTTTTATCGAGAATAACCGTCCAAGGTTCGAAGGGAAGTAAATAGTTCCTGGTTCATAGTTTATATTGATGTATCCTCTGAACTTAGAACTTTGCACTAGGAACTAACTGTCAGCTGCAGCCCATACTATTGCCACAATTGAGGCATTTGTAACAGGTGCCACTGCGAATGGTGATGTGTCCGCAGGTATTGCATGCAGGTGCATCACTTTGCATGCTTTTTGCCGCCGCATTCACTGCATCCAGACCTGACCCATCCATTCTTGCAGCCGACATTTTTGTTTTATCTGCGCCACGCGGGGTAACTGCTGCTACAATACGCACATCACTTAATTCCGGAATTTTTTTTTCGTACTCAAGGGATGTCGGTATATCATCCCAGTCATCTGTTCCTGTATTCATGACTTCCGGCTTGTCCAGGACATGTACGAGATCCGTTCTACCCAGGTACTCATAAGCCATCGCCCGGAATATAAAATCTACTATTGAAGTAGTACTCTTAATATTTGGATGATCCACCATTCCGGACGGTTCAAAACGGGTGAATACAAATTTTTCTACAAACTCCTCAAGTGGAACACCGTATTGTAAACCGATGGAAATTGAAATTGCAAAGCAGTTGAGCATACTTCTCATCGTTGCGCCTTCTTTTGCCATGTCAATAAAAATTTCACCCACTGTGCCGTCGCTGTATTCACCTGTGCGCAGGAAAATTGCCTGTCCGTTGATCTTTGCTTTTTGTGTAAAGCCACGACGTTTTGCCGGCAAGGTTCTCCTTTCAACTATCGTTGCAAGTTTCCTTTTGAGTTTCGTATCCGGAGATGACTGTACGCGCTTTTGAACTTCCTCAAGAAGATCTTCCACAGTAAGCTTACTCATGTCCACAATATTCGAAGGCTGTATCGGATCTAATTCGGGAAGGGATGCGACTTGCGGTTCCTCCGTTTTTTTCTTCTTATCACTCTTATTACTTAACGGCTGTGACAATTTCGAACCATCACGATACAAAGCACATGCTTTCAAACCCAGTTGCCAGCTAAGCAGGTATGCGTCTGCAATTTCTTCTACTACGGCCTCATTCGGAAGGTTGATCGTTTTTGAGATCGCTCCACTAATGAAAGGCTGTGTTGCGCCCATCATTCTTATATGACCATGAGCATGAATAAATCTTTCTCCTTTCTTCCCGCACTTATTCGCACAATCAAATACACTGAGGTGTTCATTGCGCAGGTAAGGTGCACCTTCCACAGTTCCGGTTCCGCATACAAAATCGTTCGCCGTATCGATTTGTTCTTCTGTAAAACCAAGTGCTTCGAGAAGGCTCCATTCAAAATTGAAATATTGCTCGGGCTTAAATCCAAGTCGTTGGAGACATTCCTCACCCAATGCATATACATTGAATACAAATCCAATTTCAAAAGCAGACAAGACAGCTTTATCCAGTTTTCTGATCTCTTCTGCTATAAATCCTTTTTCACTCAGTGTTTGATGATTGATAAAAGGCGCTCCGGTAAATTCACCGGTTCCAACTGTATATTTTATCACTGCATCGATTTCCTTTTCAGTATATCCAAGGTTTCGCAATGCAGCCGGTACGGACTGATTGATTATTTTGAAATATCCGCCGCCACTTAATTTTTTGAATTTGACAAGTGCAAAATCAGGCTCTACACCGGTTGTATCACAATCCATTACCAGACCAATCGTTCCGGTTGGAGCAATAACAGTAGTCTGCGCATTTCTGTATCCGTATTTTTCTCCCATCTGAACAGCTTCATCCCATGCTTTGGTAGCTGCTTTTAAAAGATAATCGGGACAATATTTTGCTTTGATACCCTGAGGCTTTACGCTAAGGCCTTCATATTCGGCGGCATCATAAGTTGCATAGCGATGATTTCGCATCACCCGCAGCATTTCTTCCTTATTTTCTTCATATCGTGGAAAAGCGCCCATAAAGGAGGCGATTTCTGCCGAAGTATTATAGGATATACCCGTCATGATCGCCGTGATAGCACCCGCTATGCCGCGCGCTTCTTCACTATCATAAGCTATTCCCATTACCATCAGTGTGGAACCAAGATTCGCATAACCAAGTCCCAGTGTGCGATAATCATAAGAGAGTTGTGCTACCTCTTTTGAAGGAAATTGGGCCATCAATACGGAGATTTCGAGTACAGTTGTCCATAACCTGCATGTATATTCGAAACCTTCGACATCTATTGTGTTCGTTGTTTCATCATAAAACCTGCGGAGGTTAACGGATGCGAGGTTACAGGCTGTGTTGTCAAGGAACATGTATTCGCTACAAGGGTTGGAGGCCCGGATGCGTCCACCTTTAGGGCACGTATGCCATTCATTGATGGTGGTATCGTATTGGGTACCCGGGTCTGCGCAACGCCATGCTGCATAAGCGATCTGGTTCCAGACTTCCCTGGCAGGGATTTTTTTCATCGTCCTGCCATCAGTCCGTGCTTTCAATTCCCAGTCTTCTTCCTTGTGGAGTTTTTCAAAAAATTCATTTGGTATGCGTACAGAATTATTTGAATTCTGGCCGGAAACAGTTTTGTAAGCTTCTCCTTCATAATCGCTGGGATAACCTGCGGCGATGAGTGCACCAACTTTCTTCTCTTCTTCCATTTTCCAGTTGATAAAGCCCATCACTTCGGGATGGTCAAGGTCGAGGCAAACCATTTTTGCCGCCCTTCTGGTGGTACCCCCACTCTTGATCGCGCCTGCAGCCCGGTCACCAATCTTTAAAAAACTCATTAGCCCTGAAGACGTTCCGCCGCCACTGAGTCTTTCTCCTTCACCGCGTATATTCGAGAAATTTGTTCCTACACCCGAACCGTATTTAAAAATCCTTGCTTCACGTACCCATAGATCCATAATGCCACCATCATTCACCAGATCATCTTCTACACTTAATATAAAACACGCATGCGGTTGGGGTCTTTCATACGCTGAAGTTGATTTTTTTAACTGACCGTCTTCTGCATCAACAAAATAATGTCCCTGCGGTTTCCCTTTGATACCATAACATTCATATAATCCTGTATTGAACCATTGGGGACTATTGGGAACACAAGCCTGGTTCAGGATAGTATATACCAATTCCTGATAAAAAATTTCTGCATCTTCTGCCGTGGCAAAGTACCCATTCCTTTCTCCCCATACCCTCCAGCAATGTGCCAGCCTGTGTGCTACTTGTTTTACAGAAGACTCGCGACCTAAACTTCCATCCGCCTGGGGTACACCTGCCTTTCTGAAATATTTCTGTGCCAATATATCTGTAGCGATCTGGCTCCACTGATGCGGCACCTCCACATTATTCATTTCAAAAACCACCTCGCCGCTGGGGTTGCGAATTATGGAAGTACGATAATCGTATTTGAATTGGTCAAATACATTTACACCTTCGCTCGTGAAGCGCCGGGTGAACCGGAGGCCCTTTACAGACTCTTTTTTATTGGCCATATTGCTCAGGTTATTATTTAAAAAATTTGTTTTGATCATCTTTGTGTGGGAAACGAAAATATTCTGTCGGGATCACACTTTTGACGTTGAAATATTAACAGGTTGTGGATAAAGGACGTGGAAAATTTTTCGGTGCAGTACCACGCTGCATTTCACTTTTTATCCACTTATAAAACACTTACTTCTAAAAAATAATTTTGGCGGTGAGATTAAAAAAAATTACCGCCACAGGGAGATTCAGGTTTATTTGAATGATTGCAGCGTTTATTACAGACGAATAAATTTCTGTTAAGACCTTATCGGTCGGAAAGAGCGTTAAACACAATCGATTAATCAAATCAAGATAAATCGATCATCATTTCAACTGTTCTTTCGTAGCATTTTATTCGTTTTTTTGCAACATGAGAAAAATAACAACGGCTTTACTATCATTTCTATTGATTGGCATTACATCCTTTGCGCAAACGCAGTTCAGTGGCTGGCTTGCTTCTTTTAATACTTTCAGCAGCAAAGGTAAAACCAGCATTCATCTTGACGTTCAGTTACGTAGCAGTGATGAATGGAAAGAAGTACAAACATTTCTTGCACGCACGGGTTTGAACCTGAAATTGAGAAAAAATATCACTGCCACAATCGGCTATGCATACATTTCAAACAGGCGTACGATCACTGGTATTGCAGGTTATGCCCCTGAACACCGGATATGGCAACAATTACTGCTATCACACAATTGGAAACGTGTTGGTATTGCACATCGGTTCCGTTTGGAACAACGGTTTATTTCAAGATCTTTTGTACAGAATGGCAATCTGGAAAATAGTGGCAACGTCTTCGCCAACAGGTTTCGTTATTTTATCCGTGGATTGATTCCTTTCAATGATGCGATGCCTTTTTCTAAAGGACTATTTGCTGCATTGCAAAATGAACTGTTTTTGAATCTTGGCGATAAGTCGCCCGTAAATGGAAAAACTTTTGATCAGAATCGCGCGTATATCGCAGTGGGTTACCGGTTGAAATCGTCATTTGATATAGAAGCAGGCTATTTGAATCAATATATTGAAGGAAGAAATGGCATTACGAATAATCATGTCATTCAGTTGGCAACTTATCTTCGATTGTAAGTTTGGTGAGTTTGGTGAGTTTGGTTAGTTTGGGAGTTTGGTTAGTTTGGGAGTTTAGGAGTTTGAGATTTGAGGTTTTGCTGTAATTACAAACAGGCTATATTAATTTAAGTTTCTAAATTTTTTTTTATTTGATTAAAAACTTTCAAATATCCAAATTGCAACTCTCAAATTCCAGACTAACCAAACTATCCAAACTTCCAATTATGACAACTATGACAACTATGCAAACTATCCAAACTACAGAAGTTCCATAAAATTTCTGCATTTTTGTACCCATGACGGACACGATTTATCAATCACTTCTTGACAAAAAATCGCGGGGAAATAAAGCATTTGCCGTATTGATTGATCCGGATAAAGTTTCGATGGGAATGATCGATGACTTGACGTCCCTTGCTGTATCAGCGAAAGTGGATTATTTATTTGTCGGAGGAAGCCTTGTGATCAGTAATCAACTGGAACAGGTTGTGGTGCGGATAAAAAAGAATTGTTCGATTCCCGTGCTTTTGTTTCCAGGTAGCCCGTCACAACTGACGCCGGTTGCAGATGCTTTGCTGTATCTCTCCTTGATATCAGGTCGCAATGCAGAACTACTTATTGGTCAGCATGTGATTTCTGCTCCTGCCGTAAAACAAAGTGGCCTTGAGATCATTTCCACAGGATACATGGTAATAGATGGCGGAGCGCCCACTACTGTATCTTATATCAGCAATGCTGCGCCCATCCCTTTTGATAAAAATGAAATAGCCCTGTGTACCGCACTTGCCGGGGAAATGCTGGGAATGAAAGTGATTTATATGGACGCGGGCAGCGGCGCTAAAAGATCCATTCCGGAAGCTATGATTGAAGTTGTTGCCGCACAAATTGAAATTCCTCTCATTGTTGGTGGCGGGATCAGTGATCCTGAAAAAGCATACCGTAATTGTAAAGCCGGTGCTGATGTGATCGTGATCGGGAATGCAATTGAAAAAGATCCTTCGATGATTGCAGAAATGAGTGCGGCGATTCATTCGGTTCCGATTCCTCTCGGATGATCCTTTTTGAAGCGGCCACCTATGAAATCAATTTCTCTTCTGCTCGTAATTTCTGTTTGCTGTTCAGGGTGTTTCCGCAGATGGGTTATGACGGACAAACAAATCAATGCGTATTATAAAAACAAACCAGCCCCTCTCTTCCATAATATCAAAAATGATTCGATTGATCTTTTCTGTGCCACAACCGGTGCAGATACTTTACCACCCTTACTAATGATCCACGGTGCGCCGGGAGCCTGGTACGGCAGTCGGAATTTACTTGAAGATTCAATCCTGCAAAAACAATTCCACATCATTGCGGTAGACAGGCCCGGGTACAATAGATCACGGTACAAAGGAAAACGCCGGGCAGTAACTTCAATCCTTTTGCAGGCGAACATTATTCAACAGGCACTTCAAATTAACCGGTCAGGGAAAACGGGCATTGTGATGGGCAGTTCCTATGGCGCACCCATTGCAGCAAAAATTGCTGTACTGTACCCGGAGGCATATCATCATGTCGTGCTTCTTGCCGCAGCCATTGATCCTGAAAGGGAAAAGTTCTGGTGGTTCCATAAATACATCAATAGTGGTTTATTGATACAACTGTTGCCACGATATATCAGAACCGCAACAGCAGAAAAATTCACGCACGCTGCAGAATTGGAACAAATGCTGCCAGACTGGAAACGCTTAATCGTACCCGTTACAGTGGTTCAGGGTACTGCCGATCACATCATAGACCCGGAAAATCTTGCGTTCGCCCAAAAACAATTGGCGGGACGACATGCGGAATTTATCCTGATTACGGGTGCGGGACATTTGCTGCGCTTTTCAAACACTTCTCTTATAAGAAATATTCTCGCCCGCTCTGCAAAGGATGTTCATATTAGATGAACGAGTCCGTCTCTCCAGCTACTATCAGTAATTTTACCTTTCCAGGCACTTAACCAAATGTTTACATAAAACTTTCTTCCAGCCCAATAAAAATCCCCAAGTATGTGGAAAAATGTTTTTCTTTGTAATCGCTGAAAACATTTAAGTAAGCCATTTTTAAAGCAATGAAAAAAAACCTATCCATATCAATTGTAGCAGAGGCACCAGGCGCCTTCCTGTTACGTGGGTTTTTTCCTGTACAGCTTTGTACAGTTTTTCCATTCCGCCCAACCCCCTTTTGGGTGCGACGTTGAAATCCATCTGCCATAGTACCTGCGGGAGCAGAACTATGATGTCCGCCAGCAAGCGGAATGTCATTTGCAATGAATCACATCATTGACATCTTTTCACCTTTTTTTATTTCAGACATGAACAATCAGCAATTTCAAATATTGGTAGCAGACGAAAGCCACCAGGATTTTGCTCAGATCATCTGCGATGAAATGGCTTCATCGGCACAGGCAAGAGGAACAGGAATCGCAAAAAGAAGCCCGGATTATATCAAGCAAAAAATTAATGAAGGGAAAGCGGTTATAGCTTTCAGTAATGAAGGTGTGTGGGCAGGCTTTTGTTATATCGAAACATGGAGCCATGGGGAATACGTGGCGAATTCAGGCTTGATAGTAGCACCTGCCTTTCGCAAAGGAGGGCTTGCGCGTCAGATCAAAAAGAAAATATTTGAATTGAGTCGTGCAAAATTTCCGGATGCAAAGATATTCGGGCTTACGACAGGACTTGCAGTGATGAAAATTAATTCTGAGCTCGGTTATGAACCAGTGACCTATTCAGAACTCACTCAGGACGAAGCGTTCTGGGCGGGCTGCAAGAGTTGTGTGAACTTTGAGATCTTGATGAGTAAAGACAGAAAAAATTGTATGTGTACCGGCATGCTGTATGATCCGAAAGATCATTTTGAGCCCGAAGAAACCATACAGGATTTTAAACAACATTCAAAATTGTATGAGCGCTTTATGCGCATTAAGCAATGGAAATTTCTAAAGCCATTTCTGAAAAAAGAACCAAGTGCAGCAGGAAAGCCGAAATCCCTGCTTCATTATTTTTTCAACTTTTGATCTCTTAATCATCGCACATGCATTCAAAAAAAGTTGTACTTGGCTTTAGTGGAGGGTTGGATACGTCCTTTTGTGTGAAGTACCTCAGCCTCGACAAAGGTTATGAAGTACACTCTATCATAGTCAATACCGGAGGATTCAAAGATGAAGAGTTGACAGCAATTGCTGATCATGCTTATAATCTTGGTGTAAAAACACATACTACTGTCAATGCAGTGAGAAACTATTATGACAGTATCATTCGCTTTCTGGTATATGGAAATGTACTCAAGAACAATACGTATCCGCTGAGCGTGAGTGCTGAAAGACTCAGTCAGGCTTTACACATTGCTGATCATGTAAAATCATTACAGGCCGATGCCGTTGCGCATGGAAGTACCGGTGCGGGAAATGACCAGGTCCGTTTTGATATGATCTTTAATATCATGATTCCGGGAGTTGAAATCATTACTCCCATCCGTGACATGAAACTCACCAGGGAAGCAGAAATTACATATCTCGAAGAAAAAGGTGTGGTCATGAATGCACAGAAAGCGATGTATTCTATCAATAAAGGGTTATGGGGAACCAGTGTGGGAGGTCGGGAAACACTTTCGTCCAGAGGAATGTTACCCGAAGAGGCATGGCCTACTCAGGTGACAAAAAATGGTAGTGAAGAAGTCAAACTGCATTTTCACCAGGGTCAGCTGAAAAAAGTCAATGGCCGGTCATTCGAACATCCGGTTGAAGCCATCCAATTTCTGCAGGCAATCGCCGGCCCATACGGTATAGGAAGAGATATACACGTTGGAGATACGATCATCGGGATCAAAGGTCGTGTCGGATTCGAAGCTGCGGCTCCCATGGTCATAATCAAATCACATCATGCACTCGAAAAACATGTATTGACCAAATGGCAACTGTCATGGAAAGATCAACTTGCCCAGTTTTATGGTAACTGGTTACATGAAGGCCAGATATTGGATCCGGTAATGCGCGATATTGAATCGTTCCTCGAAAAATCGCAAAGAAATGTAACAGGCGATGTGTACGTAACGCTGATGCCCTACCGCTTTCAGATAACGGGAATTGAATCAGAATATGATCTGATGAACAGCCGGTTTGGAAAATATGGTGAAATGAACAGCGGATTTACGGGTGAGGATGTACGTGGCTTTTCCCGCATTTTCGGGAATCAGACGATGATCTATCACCAGGTAAAAGAGGCGGCTAATGAACCCCATTAAAATTGGCATCGCTGGCGGCGCAGGATACACGGGAGGTGAATTAATCCGCCTCTTACTCAATCATCCGCAGGCAACGATCAGTTTTATTCACAGTACAAGCAACGCCGGGAAAAAAGTCGGACACGTCCATGCGGATCTGCTTCATGAAAATCAATTGGAATTTTCTGCGACAGTTAGCGACGATATTGATGTTCTTTTCCTTTGTGTAGGTCATGGCGATGCAAAAAAATTCCTTAGTCAAAACCCGGTGAGTAAAAATGTAAAGGTCATCGACCTATCACAGGATTTCCGTCTTTTCGACAATACAAATTTTGAAGGAAGAAATTTCACCTACGGCCTACCCGAATTAAACAGGAAAAAAATTTCTTCTTCCACAAACATTGCCAACCCGGGTTGTTTTGCAACATGCATTCAGTTGGGATTATTACCACTGGCACACGCAGGCCTATTAAAAAAAGTGTATACTACCGGCATTACCGGCTCCACAGGTGCTGGTCAGTCCCTGAGTTCTTCAACGCATTTTTCCTGGAGAGCGAACAACATACAGGCATACAAAACGCTTACGCATCAGCACCTCGCCGAGATTATCCAATCCCTCGAACAACTACAGCCTGATGGGGAAGCCGACATCAGTTTCGTTCCCTGGCGCGGAGATTTTACCCGCGGAATTTTCGTTACGTCACAACTCGATTGCAATGTTTCAGAGAATGAGTTGCTCACGTTATTCGAAAATTATTATAGCGGACATCCTTTTACAACGATCAGCAGGGAACCTATTTCTTTGAAACAGGTAGTGAATACGAATCATTGTTATATTCATCTGGAAAAGGCAGGCAATAAACTGGCCGTTCATTCCATTATTGACAATCTGTTGAAAGGAGCGTCGGGTCAGGCAATACAAAACATGAACCTGATGTTTGGACTGGAAGAAACAACCGGGCTCAGATTGAAAGCGAATTATTTTTAAATTTAATACCCGCAAAAATTGGAATTATTCAACGTATACCCGATTCATGATATCAGCATTGTAAAAGCTAAAGGTTCTTACGTGTGGGATGCGAATGGAAAACAATACCTGGATCTCTATGGGGGGCATGCAGTAATTTCAATCGGACACACACATCCGCATTATGTAAACAGGATCACTGAGCAACTGAATAAAGTTGGCTTTTATTCCAATTCAGTAAAAATTCCTCAGCAGGAAGAACTTGCTGCGATGCTCGGCAAGGTGTCGGGTAAAAATGACTTTCAGCTTTTCCTCTGTAATTCGGGTGCAGAAGCGAATGAAAATGCATTAAAACTCGCCTCTTTTTATAATGGCAGAAAAAAAATTATTGCTTTCAGGAAATCGTTTCACGGCCGTACATCACTGGCAGTAGCAGCAACCGATAATCCGTCGCTTGTTGCGGCTGTTAATCAAACTCCCAATGTGATCTTTCTGCCTTTCAATGATGAGAACTCACTCGAAGCTGTATTTCGGGCACAGGGTGATCAGATCGCTGCGGTAATCGTGGAAGGTATACAGGGTGTCGGGGGAATCAATATTTCAGAAGAAGGATTTCTAAAAAAGATACGATCACTCTGTGATGAATACAACAGTGTGTTCATTGCCGACAGCGTACAATGCGGCTACGGCAGAACTGGTAAATTCTTTTCATTCGATCATGCCGGGGTAACTGCGGATATTTATTCTATGGCCAAAGGAATGGGAAATGGTTTTCCGGTCGCCGGTATCATCATTTCACCCAAAATTCCTGCGAAACATTTTATTCTGGGCACCACGTTTGGTGGTAATCATCTTGCTTGTGCGGCTGCACTTGCTGTACTGGAAATCATGCAAGCAGAAAACCTGATGAAGAATGCAGAAACTATGGGAAACTACTTATCCGATGAATTGAAAAAAATGCCCGAGATAAAAAATGTACGCGGTAGAGGGCTCATGATCGGGTTTGATGCGCCTGCTCAGCTGAAGGATATGCGTAAACGTTTATTGACCGATCATTTTATTTTTACGGGAGAAGCGAAACCTGACGTGATCAGATTATTGCCTTCCCTGGCACTGAAAAAGGAGGAAGCTGACATTTTTTTAAGTTCAGTAAAAAAGGTATTGCAGACAAGTCTGGAGCAAATTGAACATTAAAAATGCAAACTAAAAAGGGGTTATAAATCGGATTTTTAATTTTTAAATTTCCATTTCTTATCATGAAAAATTTTATTTCCGTGCAGGATGTGGATAATATCGACCTTCTCGTAAGAGAGGCGCTCGCTTATAAGAAAGATCCGTACAAAGACATTACGCTCGGAAAAAAGAAGAGGATCGGTTTATTGTTTTTAAATCCCAGTATGCGGACGCGGCTTAGCACGCAGGTTGCAGCACAGCAACTCGGAATGGAGTCAATTGTTTTTAATGTGGGACAGGATGGCTGGGCACTTGAATTTGAAGAAGAGGCCATCATGAGTGGCAGTACAGTGGAGCATGTAAAAGATGCGGCACCAATTCTTGGAAAATATTTTGATATTCTTTGCATTCGCACCTTTCCATCTTTAAAGAACAAGGAAGATGATTATAGTGAGCTTTACATCAACCAATTCATCCGCTATGCCGGAATTCCCGTACTGAGTCTGGAAAGTGCCACGCTGCATCCGTTACAAAGCCTGACTGATATAATCACGATCTCAGAAAATTTCCCCGAAAACAAAAGACCAAAAATAGTTTTAAGCTGGGCGCCGCATATCAAGCCTTTGCCTCAATGTGTCGCAAACAGTTTTTCACAATGGATCAATGCCTGGGGGAGGGCCGATTTTGTGATCACCCATCCAGAAGATTATGAACTTGACGTGAAATTTACAAAAGGTGCGATCATCACGCACGACCAGGAAGAGGCGCTGAAAGGAGCGGATTTTGTGTATGTAAAAAATTGGAGTACCTATCATGATTACGGCCGCATTTATAGCAACGATCCCGAATGGATGCTGACTAAAGAAAAATTGGAACCCACGAATGGAGCACGCGTTATGCACTGTCTTCCGGTAAGAAGGAATGTTGAATTGAGTGATGAAGTGCTTGACAATAAATCGAGTCTGGTTACAGAACAGGGAGCAAACCGGGTCTGGGCTGCCCAGGCTGTATTGAGTAACCTGTTAAGGTCAACGACATGATGGGTGATCGACTAAATTCCTTACAAGATCTTTTTGTCGTTAAGATTGGGGGCAACATTATTGACAATGAAAATAATCTTGCTTCATTCCTGAAACAATTTGCACAGCTGCCTGCGAAAAAGGTGCTGGTCCATGGCGGCGGTAAAATTGCAACTGAATTCGCAGAAAAATTAAATATCCCGCAGCAGGTGGTGGAGGGAAGGCGTATCACAGATCATGATACACTCAAAATTGTTACAATGGTGTATGGCGGATGGATCAACAAAGGAATAGTTGCCACTTTACAATCAAACGATACAAACGCTATTGGGCTTTCAGGTGCAGATGGAAATCTTATCCGCGCTGTCAAACGAAAAAAAGGTTCCATTGATTATGGATATGTAGGAGACATTATAGAGGTCAACACGAATCTACTTTGTCAGTTGCTCGACAACGAATATGTTCCGGTAATTGCTCCGCTTACACATGATGGAAACGGTCAATTATTGAATACGAATGCAGATACGATTGCACAATCAATAGCGCTAGCAGTGGCAGCACGATATAAAGTGTCGCTGATTTATTCGTTCGAGAAAACAGGTGTGTTGAAAGACATTTCAGATGAAGCTTCATTGATCAGCAAAATGAATGCGGCCGATTACAAATCGCTTCATGAAAAAGGAATTATTTACGCAGGTATGATTCCGAAACTGGAAAACGCATTTACTGCGTTGCACGGTGGTGTGAACCGGGTGATCATTGGAAAAGCGGAAAATCTGAACAGTTTGGTAAATGGATCTTCCGGTACGGCCATACAAATTTAATTTTATTACAAAGAAGGAATGGTAAATAATACTTTGTCATCACTGAGCGGAGACGCCGTTGATTTACTTCGTGATCTGATCAGAACGCCATCGTTCAGCAGGCAGGAAGATCAGACTGCTTCCCTGTTAACAAAATTTCTTGGGACAAGAGGAATAGAACATAGTCGAATCGGCAACAATGTGTTTGCCCGGAACAGATACTGGAAAGAAGATACACCTGTTATTCTGTTGAACTCACATCATGATACCGTAAAGCCTAATAGTGGTTATAAGAATGATCCGTTTTCACCGGAAATCAGGGAAGGAAAATTGTTTGGGCTGGGCAGCAATGATGCCGGTGGTTCTCTGGTAGCATTGCTTGCAGCTTTTTTGAATTTTTATGAAATGAAAGACCTGACCGGTAATCTTCTTTTTGCGGCAACTGCAGAAGAAGAAATATCCGGCTCCCAGGGAATTGAGTCACTTCTGCCACATCTTGGTACCATCCATTCAGCCATTGTAGGTGAACCAACAAAAATGCAACTCGCGGTTGCTGAAAGAGGATTGATGGTCCTCGATTGTACGTCGAAAGGACGTGCAGGACATGCTGCACGAAACGAAGGAGAAAATGCTATTTACAGAGCAATGACCGATATCGAATGGTTTCGCAGTTTTCAGTTTCCCCGAAATTCTACACTGCTCGGACCGGTAAAACTGACGATCACTTCCATTCACACTGAAAATAAAGCGCATAATGTAGTTCCCGATAGTTGTCATTATATAGTTGATGTCCGGGTAAATGAACATTATTCATTTGAAGAGATCCTGCAGATCATCACCGCACATGTATCCAGTGAAATCACACCGCGCAGCACCAGGTTGAGATCTACGCTGATTAAATCAGATCATCCGCTGGTGAAAGCCGGAGTGAAGTTGGGAAAAGATATTTATGGATCCCCAACAACTTCCGATAAAGCGCTTATGCCTTTTCCGGCTTTGAAAATCGGACCGGGAGATTCGGCTCGTAGTCACACACCTGATGAATTTATTTTTGTAGCAGAGATCACAGAAGGCATCGATACATACATTCAACTTTTAAACCTTGTGCTGCATGAAACTCTGGAACAAGGATGATACTGCTACATCAAAGCAGATTGAAGCTTTTACCGTAGGTCGAGATCAGGAGTTTGACATACTTCTTTCCAGGTTTGATGTGGAAGGATCTATTGCTCATGTGACAATGCTGTCGGAGACAGGATTAATGACCAAAGATGAAGCGGCGCTTGCAATAAATGGTTTACAGGATATTTTACAACAGATCAGCGACGGTGAGTTTAGTATTGAAGCAGGTGTTGAAGATGTCCATTCCCAGGTTGAAAAGTTATTAACGGCGCGTATTGGTGAAGCCGGGAAAAAAATTCACAGCGGCCGCAGCCGAAACGATCAGGTCGCAGTAGATATTAAATTATACCTGCGACATGAACTATTGCAAATCTCTGATGCCATACTTCCATTATTTGAAATGTTCAGCAATCAGAGTGAAACATTCAAGTCGCACCTGCTTCCGGGATACACGCACCTGCAGGTTGCCATGCCGTCCTCTTTTGGACTCTGGCTGGGCGCGTACGCAGAAAGTTTTACAGATGATATGGAAATGCTGCTGGCTGCGTTCAACATTGTAAACAAAAATCCGCTGGGAAGTGGAGCCGGGTTCGGTTCGTCGTTTCCAATCAACAGGCAAAGAACAACAGAGCTATTACATTTTGCCTCTATGAATTTTAATTCGGTATATGCTCAGATGACGAGAGGGAAAACAGAAAAGATCGTGTCCATGGCACTGGCTTCCTTTGCCGCTACGCTTAGTCGTTTCGCAATGGATTGCTGCCTCTATATGGGGCAGGATCTGAAATTTATTTCATTTCCAGAAAACCTGACAACCGGAAGCAGTATCATGCCGCATAAAAAAAATCCTGATGTTTTTGAATTGATTCGCGCCAAATGCAATCGGATACAGGCTGTTCCAAATGAATTGACCATGTTGCTGGTTAACCTGCCATCAGGCTATCACCGGGACCTTCAGATTACCAAAGAGATCCTTTTCCCTGTTATATCCGAATTGAAATCTTGTATCCTGATGACACAACTGATGCTGGAAAATTTGCAGGTAAGAAAAGATATCCTTCTTGATGAAAAATATAAATATATATTTTCCGTGGAAGCTGTAAATGAACTGGTGAATAAGGGAACTTCTTTCCGCGATGCATACCGTGAAGTTGGCAATGATATCAACAACGGTCGTTTTTCTTATGACCCATCAAAAAAATTGCACCATACACACGAAGGCAGTATAGGAAATTTATGCAATGACCAGATAAAAAAACAAATGGAAAAAATCCGGCAGCAATTCAAATAACTGGTTTGTCGCCTGCCTACCAGCTTTGCGGAGTTCTTGTTCAATAAACTTATCGCAATTGAGAAACCACCACACGTGACGGTGTATCTTTTCCGGCAACGATCGATACTGAACTTATTGCAATTGATTTAATGATTTCAGCCATGTTTTTCATATCCAGCGTTTCAATTTCATCATCGAAACTGTGATAAAAAGGCTCAGGTTTTTCAGTATCCATTTTTGCAGTTGAAATAGTATGAGCCGGCACACCCAGTCTTGCAAGGGTTGCATTATCGGAGCGGTAAAACAATTGCTGCTGCGGATAAGGATCCGGATAAAAATGAAAAACACTTCCTTCGAGATTTTTTTCAAGAATCTTTCCCATATCAGTTTTCTCGTACCCTGTAATAAAAGCCGAATGGGTGCCCCATTTACTCTCAGTGCCGATCATTTCAATATTAAACATCGCAACTACTTTTTCCGGGGGAAATTGACGTGAAAAATATTGCGAACCATAACCGCCCGTTTCTTCCGCAGTAAAAGCGGTAAATACCAGCGTACGTTCATTGCTGTTCAGGCGGCTGAAATATTTCGCCAGCATGATCACTGCCGTTACACCGGAAGCGTCATCATTCGCACCATTATATATACTGTCGTTGTCTTTATTCGGGCGGGCAATTCCGAGGTGATCATAGTGGCCCGAAAAAATCACATACTCCTCTTTTTTTGATTTTCCGGGAATAATTCCCACGACATTTTTTAAAGTAAGCATGGTGATTTCCTGGCTGGCTTCAATTGAAAAAGTTTTTGCATTTTCATTCGTGAGCAATAATATCAGATTGCCTGTCTGCGGAAAGACCTCTCTTACCTGCCGCTTCATCCGGTTAAATGGCAATGAATGCACTGTGTCAATAGTCACCAGATAATTTTTGTTACCACTCAATAGCCGTTGCAATACAATGCCCGGTGTATCTTTTGCTCCAATATTGATAATCTCGTAACCGGAAGCATTTGTAACAGATAAAACTGGTTCTGTACTTCTGATAACGATATTTTTCTGATCAAGTTCCCGGCCATTCAAATTGCCTTTCGCAGAGAGAAATTTTATTCTAGCCACGTTGAATGACTGAAAAAATGAATTTTTTTCGCGAGGCCGGATCCCTGCTTTTTGAAATTCAGCGGCAATAAAATCAGCTGCTTTATCTATGCCCGTGGTAAAAGGTTTTCGGCCCTGCATGTCATCGGCTGATAGTGTCTTTTCAATCCGCTCCACTTCAGCCGCAACAATAATACTATCTGCCAACTGGCTGTGCGCCATCACGGTAATGACAATAAAAAAGAGGAAAGAATAAATTCTCTTAAACATCCGGGATTTTTTGAGATGAAATAAATTCGATTACAGGCTCATCATTTCTTTGAACTTAACCGTCTGCCGGCGGCTTACTTCAATTTTTTCACCGCCTTTCATTTCCAGAAGAAGGCCTCCGTTGAAATAAGGTTCAATTTTATCGATCAGGCGAAGATTGACAATATGTTTTCTGTTTGCACGAAAAAAAGTTTTTTCATCCAGTCGCTCTTCCAGCGCATTGAGCGATTTTAGGATCAATGGCTTGTGAGCGCCGAAATATACTTTAGCATAGTTCCCTACACTTTCAAAAAGTCTGATATCTGAAAGTTTTACAAACCAGCATCTTTCTCCGTCTTTCACAAACACCTGGTCACTTTCACCTAACACGGAATGATTTTGATTGATGGGGTTGATATGATTATGTTCCCGATCATCCTGGAGATGCAATTTTTGAATCGCATCTGCGAGTCTTTTTGGCTCAACCGGTTTCACGAGGTAATCAAGCGCATTCACCTCAAATGCCTTTAATGCATATTCATCGTACGCGGTGGTGAAGATTACATGAGGCGATCTGTCCAACTCGGAAAGCATATCAAAACCGGTTTTTCCGGGCATCTGAATATCCAGGAAAACCAATTCGGGATTCAGGTTTTCAATTCGTTCAATGCCTTCACTGGCATTCGCAGCTTCCGCGACGACTTCAATTTCCGGAAAATCTATCAGCAGTTTTTTCAACTCATTACGTGCAAGACGTTCGTCATCAATGATAATTGCTTTGATCATATTTTTATAGCTTCTACGGGTATAAGTACTCTGGCTTCAACCAGCCCGCCGGTTTGTTTGATCTCAAAATTAGCCTTTTCACCAAACAGAAGATGCAGACGGTTCTTTGTACTTGAAAGGCCAAAACCATCTCCATTTAAATGTCCGTTCAGGGAACCGGAATTTTGTACGATCAGTTCATGATAATTATTAGAGAAGTCGGAGATCACTTTTATCATCCCGCCCTGGATCTGCTTGCCGATCCCGTGTTTGATCGCATTTTCCACAAGGGTCTGTAACATCATAGGAGGTACAGGCTGATCCAACGTTTCTTCATCAATCTGATATTCGATTCTAAGCCTGTCCTCGAAGCGGATATGTTCAAGTGCGAGGTAATCCTTTACGATATTCAACTCCTTTTCAAATGGAACTGTTTCCAGTTTTTCAGCCTGCATGCTGCTTCGCAGGATGTTGCTTAATTCGGTTATAGCAGTGCGGGCTCGTTCGGGATTCTCGTCGATCAGCGCACGTACACTGTTCAGGGCATTGAAAATAAAGTGTGGATTAATGTGTGATTTGATGGTCTTCAGTTCCAGTTCTTTCACCAGCGCTTCCAGTTTCAGGGTATCCAATTGCTGACGACGGCTCTTCGACATGTAATGATAAAAATAGTAGAGTAGCACCCAGGGAATAATGTAGATACCAATATTCAGGAAATTGGCAAATAAACGGGTGGAAAAGTCGAGGTTACGTCGAACTTCAAGGTCAAACACTTCATTGCCCCCCATAACCAGCAGGCTGAAAAGTACACTGGTAAGGATGACAGCGACAGCGAGTTTCAGAAATACCTTTTCCACCGCCAGCATTAACCAGTTATTTCTTTTGATGAAAAACCGGAGCAAATGAGTGCTGGAAATTCCTGAAGCCATTACGATCAGAATCTTTTTCAGGTAATCGTCAGGGATGGCCTCAAGAAAAGTATAAGCGTAAAAAAGGATCGATAATCCTACTATACCCCACCCCCCTATCTGGCACCACCAGTAGTTAGATATTTTATTTATTATGGACATGTTGGAACATTGCAAATCTAACGTTTCGTAACCGCTTCAGGCCTTATTTAGGATAAAGGGCAGTATTAATAGATGTGCGAGGGCAGGACCGCCGACCCCGACAATATATACGATGTACGGTGTACGATGTATAGGACCACTAACCACTGACCACGAAGCACAGACAATTGACCACCGACCATCATACAGATAACATATTAACGGGTGATTTGTCTTAATTTTAGGGCTTATAATTGAATGAATGGAGAATGTTGGGGGTCTGCTTCAGCAGGTAAATTCACCTGAAGACCTGAAAAAACTTACGAGGGAACAATTGCATCAGCTTTGTGATGAGCTGCGTCAGTATATTATCGATATAGTCAGTGTTCATGGTGGACATTTCGCTGCAAGTCTTGGTGTCGTGGAATTGACTGTAGCCCTCCATTATGTATTCAATACTCCTTATGACCAACTCGTATGGGATGTCGGCCACCAGGCTTACGGTCATAAAATACTTACCGGCCGTAGAGACAATTTCATTTCCAACCGCAAATACCAGGGCCTCAGCGGATTTCCCAAAAGATCTGAAAGTGAATATGACACATTTGGCGTTGGCCATTCTTCTACGTCCATCTCGGCCGCCCTTGGTATGGCGATGGCGGCAAAGTATAAAGGCGAAGACCGCAAAGCGGTTGCGGTGATTGGTGATGGGGCATTGACAGCTGGACTTGCCTTCGAAGGAATGAATCATGCCGGCGTAGCGGATACAGACTTATTGATTGTACTGAATGATAACTGTATGAGCATCGATCCTAATGTAGGTGCTTTGAAAGAATACCTGACCGATATTACGACCTCCCCTACATATAACCGATTCAAAGACGATATATGGAAAGCGCTTGGTAAACTTCCTGTCGGAGCAAACTTCACGCGGGAAATGGCAAGCAAACTGGAACACAGTATTAAAGGTTTTATCAACAAGAGCAGTAATTTATTCGAAGCTTTGAAGCTTCGCTATTTCGGCCCGATTGACGGCCACAACATCAGCAAACTTGTTGAAACATTAAAAGACCTGAAAGATATTCCCGGTCCTAAACTGTTGCACATTGTAACTGTAAAAGGAAAAGGATATGCATTGGCAGAAAAAGATCAGACGCGGTGGCATGCACCCGGACTTTTTGATAAGATCACGGGAGAAATTTATAAGAAAAAATATGAGTTGCCCCAACCCCCAAAATATCAGGATGTATTTGGTCATTCAATAATTGAGCTCGCCGAAAAAAATGAGAAGATTTTTGGTATTACACCTGCCATGCCATCAGGGTCATCCCTTAAGTATATGATGGAAAAAATGCCGGATCGTGCATTTGATGTAGGCATTTGCGAACAACATGCGGTAACGCTAAGTGCCGGGATGGCTACACAGGGGATGAAAGTGTTTTGTAATATCTATTCCTCTTTCATGCAGCGAGCATATGACCAGGTAGTACATGATGTTGCAATCCAAAACCTTCCTGTTGTTTTCTGTCTTGATCGCGCAGGCCTCGTAGGTGAGGATGGGCCTACACATCATGGCGCCTATGATATACCTTATATGCGCTGCGTTCCGAATATGATCGTGAGCGCACCGATGAATGAATCAGAGTTACGTAACCTGATGTTTACCGCACAACTGGATAGTACAAAAAATCCGATCGTAATCCGGTATCCCAGGGGTGAAGGCGTAATACCCGAGTGGAAAACACCATTCGAAGAAATTCCGATCGGCAAAGGAAGAAAAATAAAGGACGGAGAAGAACTGGCCATATTGAGTTTCGGTCATCCCGGAAATTTTGCGTTGTCAGCTATCCGCCAATTAAAAACCGAAGGTGTTATGCCCGCGTTGTATGACATGCGGTTTGCAAAACCACTTGATAAATCGCTGTTGCACGAAATTTTCGCCAGATTTAATAAAGTGATTACTGTTGAAGACGGAACTGTTGTTGGAGGTTTCGGAAGCGCTGTAGCGGAATTTATGACTGAAAATAATTACCACGCAACATTGAAAATACTTGGAATCCCGGACCGGATAGTCGAACATGGTTCTTTAAAAGAATTACAACAGGAATGCGGATTCGATGCAACAGCAATTATTCAGGCTGTAAGAGAACTGATGAAAGATAAATTGCGTGTGTCAGAGCTTGGATAAATAAGCACACAAACGCGAAAATTTTAAGTCCAAACCGGTGTAGAATATTTTTTGCCGCGCCAGGACAAATTCTAAAATTCTTCTGGTGCTTCTTCTTCTACCCTGTTCTCATTGAATTCAATAATGAAATTATTCATTCCTTCTCCTGTAAGAATGGTGAGATATTTCTGTTGAATGAGTTCAAGTAATGAAAGGAATACGAAAATCGCCTGTAACCTTTCAATACACGCAGCGAACATTTTTTCGAAAGGCATCGTTTTCTCATTTCGTGCTTTTTCAAGCACTTCTTCACGGGTATCTTCCATGGTATAATTATACCTCACAACCGTATGAACAGGTTTATTATTTCTTTCTTCCATTCTGCGCATCACGCGTTCAAATGATTTCATTAATTTGAATAGCGTAATAGCCTGGATTTCGGTGCCCTCACCGGATTCTTCCCCGATCAGATTCATTTCACGGTGAATATTCCCGCGCTTTACCATCAGCATTCGTGTGGCCTCCATCTCAGACATCCGTGCCGCCGCTTCTTTGAATTTCCGGTACTCTAAAATTTTATCGATTAATTCCTGCCTTGGATCAATTTCATTTCCTTCCGCATCAAGTTCTTTTCGCGGTAGTAACATTTTCGCTTTGATACGCATTAATGTGGAAACAAACAGGATGAATTCGCTCGACAATTCAATATTTAATTTTTCCTGCTTATGTACATATTCCAGAAAGTCCTGAATGATTTTTGTAATGGGAATATTGTAGATATCGAGTTCATCCCGCTCAATAAAAAAAAGCAGCAGGTCAAAAGGGCCTTCAAATTGGGCAAGCTTTATCTGGTAGGATGGTTGATTCATTTTCTTGAGAACTAGGGAATGTAATTGCAGATTTTAGATTTGCGATTTTAGATTTGCGATTTTAGATTTGATACAACTTTGCGTCTTTGCTTTCTTTGCGTGAAATAGTACAAATCGTAATTAGAATTTGGCAGAAAATCCAACACCAAGCATCGTCCGCATCTGCGCTGCTGCTGATGATTTACTTGGTCCGAATTGGCGGACATCATCGTCATATATCAGATCGAAGTTGTAGGTGACGTTCAAAAACTTATTCACTTTCATCACCAGCAAATTGGACCAATACACATCTACATTCTGTGGTTTTGGTTTTACTTCCTGAATATCGAGTTGGTCGGGCCCGGTAGGCGTGAAGCGATATGTTTTTATATAATTCGAAAACAGATCAAGCCTGGTCTTGAAGGCGACGTTCTTTATGATATCGCGATTAAAATTAACTGATGCAAATCCACCGATCTCATTTCGTACCTGTCTTGCAGGATCTACACCATATAATACGGCCAATGGAACTTCAAACGTCTGTGGTGTGCCGGGAATGACTCCACCCTGGTAGTAATAACTTTTCGGTTCATTGGTTACAATTATAAATCGTGCAGAAAGTGGAGCAAGAAAAACACTGAAATATTTCGTCGGATGCCAGTCAACTCCCGGCGCAATGACTGCATAGGCAGGAGCAAAAAAATCAGAAGTTCTTCGGCGTATACCTTTCCCCAGGTAATTGTAATCATAACCGTCATAAAATTGCGTGCGAAGATTACCCACCAATCCTAAGCTCACCGTGGTCGTCAGGTCACGTGAGAATTTTGTGAACAGATCGATCTTGTCATCAGTTTTTCTACTGCCGAGAGAGGTTGTATTCACCAAGGCAAAGCCAAGGTCAAGGGTATTGTCCCAATTATATTTACCCATTTGCCGATTGGCGAAAAGACTCAAATAAGAGGCCACAGAAAAAGAATATTTTTCTGCACCCGCTGCCCAGTTTCGGCTGCCGCCTTGCCCGATATTCACTGCAATAACACCACCTTTTCTCCAGTCCTTTGTAATCGTATCAATTTTTATGGTTCGTTGCGACTGACCTTGCACATCTTTCAATGACTGATCTTGTGAATAGGCGGTGACAGTGACAATGATCGCTAAAATCAATAATACGCTTCTCATGATTCCCTTTCTTTTGAATGATTGATTGTGTTCCACTTTTAATATCTGCAAAGATAGAATGAAAATTTATCTCTTAAGAGAATCACGGATTTCCATCAGCAATTTTTCAGTGGTAGTAGGTGCCTGGGCGACCGCCGATTTTTCTTCCTCTCTTCTCCGATAAGACTGAATGCCTCGGAATACAAGAAATACAGCAAAAGCAATAATGATAAAATTCACGATTGCAGCAAGGAAATGTCCGATTTTCACGCCAGGGCCAATCGTAAGTTCCTGCCAACCACCACCAGGAATAAGCGGGTTGATAAGCGGCATTAATAGGTCTTCAACAAATGAAGTGATAATTTTACCAAACGCGGCACCAATAACCACGGCAATAGCAAGATCAACGACGTTTCCTTTGATCGCAAACGCTTTGAAGTCTTTCAAAAGTCCCATAACATTTTATTTTTAGGATGAAGTAAAACTGGAAATCATTTCTTAAGGCCGGGGTATGTCATTTTAAGGTTCGTCAACAATTCGCAGAGGGCGGATGCAATGATGAATTCCTTGTACCAGTTTTGGTCTGAAGGCACAATGGTCCATGCAATATCACTGCATTTTTCGAAACAGTCTTCATAAACGCGGCGGTAGTCATCCCATAACCTGGCTTCTTTGGTATCATTTTCATTGTATTTCCAATGTTTGGTGGGATCAACTGTGCGCTCATTCAATCTGCTGGTTTGTTCTTCTTTAGATATATGAAGGTAGAATTTAAGAATATGTGTATTGTTATGTTCTGTAAGGAGCCATTCAAAGTCGTTGATCGCCCTCATTCTTTTTTTTGCCAGCTCATCATCGCACCATTTGTGCACGCGCGTAATGAGAATGTCTTCATAGTGAGAACGGTTGAATACATGTATCATCCCTTTTGGAGGTACGGCATTATGAACGCGCCATAGAAAGTCATGCGATAATTCTTCAGGAGTCGGAGCCTTGAAAGATTTTACAAAAATGCCCTGTGGATTGAAAGTTCTGAAAACATTTCTGATCACTCCGTCCTTACCACTTGCATCCATTCCCTGTAAAACAATCAATATGGCATGCTTCGACTGCGCGTATAATAAATTTTGCAACTCATTCAACTCCTCGAGTAACTTTGCAGTCTTTTCCTTTGTTGCACTTTTGTCAAACTCTTTCGGTGCCCGGGTACCGATTTCCTCCAGCCTTATAGAAACCATGTGGGCTTTTTTCTAAAAATATCGGATTTGTATCAGTAATCATGACATTTGCAAAATTTTTTGCCTGAAAAGACAAAATGAAATATTGATCAACTGGCTGCTGTTTATTACACTTTGTATAATCTGGGGGAGTTCGTTTATTATAATGAAAGAAGGTATGCTCGCGCTACAGGCCAGCCAGGTTGCAGCAATCCGGATCCTCAGCGGTGGTATTGTTTTACTCCCGGTGGCGGTTACCCGCCGGCGCCAGATTCCTTCTAATAAATTTGGGGTGATACTCCTGTCGGGTTTGCTTGGAAGTTTCATCCCGGCCTTTCTTTTTTGCATCGCAGAAACAAAAATTGACAGCTCGCTCGCAGGATTTCTAAACGCACTTACACCGATTTTTACCATACTCATCGGCGTATTCTTTTTCAAAAGTCAATTGCAGAAAAAGAAGATCCCGGGTGTACTATTGGGATTTGCAGGGATGTTGTTGCTATTTTTGGCGGGTGGGACGACAGAATTAAAACACGGATGGTACGCCTTACTGGTAATTATCGCTACCATCAGCTACGCATCGAATGTTAATATGGTCGGCCGTTATTTGAAAGAAATTACTTCCACCAATATTGCCTCTTTTGCTTTTGCAATGCTGATCATTCCTTCCTTGATTGTATTGTACGTCACCGGCTTTTTTGACTTTCCCGTGAATAATCCGCATGTGTTGTATTCAACTGCCATGAGCGCTGTGCTGGGAATAATGGGCACTGCAGTGGCTTCGATATTATTCTATGTATTGCTTCGTCGTGCCGGTCCGCTTTTTTCATCAATGGTTACCTACGGCATCCCATTCATTGCGCTTTTCTGGGGACTTCTTGCGGGAGAAACTGTTCTCCCCCTTCAATTGGTGGGATTGGGAATTATATTAATAGGTGTATATCTGACTTCAAAATAGCCCCCGGACTAAAAATTATACAGTCATGATTTCTTTCTCTTTTTGTGACAAGTGTTTGTCGACTACACTTATGAAGCGGTCGGTCATTTCCTGGATATTTTTCTCGGAATCTTTGCACAGGTCTTCACTCAAACCGTTTTTCTGCAATTTTTTTACCTGCTCCATGGCATCACGACGGATGCTCCTGATAGCCACCTTTGAATGTTCGCCTTCACTTTGTGCTTTTTTCACAAGTTCACGACGCCGCTCTTCGGTAAGAGGGGGCATAAACAACCTGATCATATTTCCGTCATTCTGTGGTGTGATACCAATATTTGCGGCTATAATGGATCTTTCAATGGGTTGAAGCATGTTCTTTTCCCAGGGCTGTATCGTAAGGGTGCGTGCATCTGCAACAGAAATATTTCCCACCTGGCTGATGGGTGTGGGATTACCATAATAGTCTACAACAATTCCATCGACGATATTGGGTGTTGCTTTTCCCGCGCGGACTTTAACCAATTCTGTTTCCAGATGTGCAATTGCCTTATTCATGGCTTCATTTGCATGTTCGGTTATACTCTTTAGATCTTCTGACATAAAGCTGTGATTGTTAGCGTTGCAAACCTACATTAAAACAACAAACGCGCAAAGGAGAAGACAAACATGATTAGTGCTGCATCAGTTCTTTTGTTCGAGGACAGAATCCTTGGTAAGCGGGACGATCTTTGATGCTTTCATTTCAGTGGGATCTGACGCTTTGGCTACAAAAAGTCGCGGCTGCGGGCGGGTATAATAAAGTGCTGCTATGCCTGTAAAGAAAATGGCAGCAATCGACAATAACAGCCAGGTAGAACCGAAATGACGACATAAATATGCAGCCACTATAAGTGAAAAATTGATGCCTACAAGAATAATTGTAATGCTGCGGTGTGAAAATCCTTTATCGAGAAGCAGGTGGTGTACATGGTTCCGATCCGGACTAAACGGGGAACGGCGGTGAATAATCCTGATTCCGAAAACTCTAAGTGTATCAAGAAGCGGAATCATCA
>DATLDA010000379.1:0-5668 GCA_035526135.1 Flavitalea sp. | reverse complement strand
CATTTAACCTGGGCAATTGGTCCGGTTTTGAGTATTGCATTCAACCAGTCACGCAATAAAGCCTGCCAGTCTTCATCGCCGTGTTGTAATAATTGGAGGCATTCACGAAAGTTCCCTTCAGAAACTGCAGCAACCTGGCGGGCTTTCTCCTTATCCACTTGTCCTCTTTCTACCAGTGCATTTTCCAGGGCGAATCGGTCGATAGGCAGCACTTTTATCAACTGGGTTCTGGAAAGAATCGTCGGGAGAATCATCGATTCATTTTCCGTTACCAGGATAAAAAGTGTATTTGGTGGAGGTTCTTCAATCAGCTTCAACAATTTATTTCCTTCATTGCCGAGATATTCAGGCATCCACATCAGAAGCACCTTGTACTCACTTTCAAAACTTTTGAAATTCAGTTTGCGAATGATATCGGTGCATTCATGTGCAGAAATATTCCCCTGGCGATTCTCTGCACCAATGAATTGTAACCAGTCGTAAATATTTCCGTATGGGAATTGCTGTATAAATTCCCTCCACTCTGAAATGAAGGCAGAACTCAGGGGTTTTTCCCCGGGCTTTTTTGGGAAAACGGGATAAGAAAAATGAATATCCGGATGAGCAAATTGTTGCGCTTTGATACAGCCCGGACAAATGCCACATGAATCTGAGGGGAATATTGATTCCGTCGGTGCAGGTTCAAATAGCGAAGGACCGACTGGATTAAAAGCACGTTGAACTTTTTCGCACACTACATATTGAGAAAAGGCAATCGCAAGTGGCAGAGCTCCACACCCTTCCCTCCCGGAAAACAAAAGTGCATGGCTAAGCCTGTTCTGTTGGAGCAATTCGCAAAGGTGGACCTTCACATCGAGTTGCCCGATGACATCTTTTAGCTGCATGATTGGGAAAGACCACCGACAACCGACCATGGACCACAGACAACAAATTACTATCGTCCGTCGTCGATGGTCGGTGGTCTATTGTCTGTGTACGTCAGAAGGACTGATTAATTAAGATACTTCGTAATTTCTTCGCTCATCGGCTTGACCTTGCTCGGGAAAACGGTGATCAGGTTTCCTTTTTCATCCACGAGAAATTTCGTGAAGTTCCATTTGATCGGGTCTTCAAATCCTTTCTTTTTGGCTTCTTCAATCAGGTATTTGAAGATCGGATGGATATCGTCTCCTTTAACGGAAACTTTTTCTGCAATCGGAAAAGTCACCCCATAATTTTTTTGACAGAAATCTTTAATTTCTTCGTTTGTTCCGGGCTCCTGCTGACCAAAATTGTTTGCCGGGAACCCAACGATTACCAACGTATTCTTATAAGTTTCCTGTAATTTCTGTAATTCGGCATATTGGGGAGTATAGCCACATTTTGAAGCCGTATTCACAACCAGCACTTTTTTTCCCTTGAATTTGCTGAAATCAATTTCATTACCATCCAGTGACGGAACTTTGAAATCATAGATTGAAACAACTGCAGTAAAAAGGGTTGAAAGCAATAATAATCGTATCATAATTTTGTATTTATTATTTAAGGACAACAAAGATGAATCATATTGGTTAGAAAACTTTTTAAAAATTCCAGTTTAACAAGGCAGAACTCAGTTTTTTTCATAACAACCCAGATCGGGGAGCCCGATAGAACGATTTTTACCGTCGAGGTCAGTGGCGAGTACCGTCACAACTCCTTTATTAATAGCAGGCGATCCTGATTTGAGATGAAAATCAAAGATGCGCTTCTGGATATCAATGGTATCGAAAAGTGGGTCCTGATTTACAAGACAATTGACTTTTGTGGAATTGGAGATGTCATCCTTTGCCTTCCACAGTGAATTCACAAATGTAATACTGAATATACCGGTACCCAGTTTACCCGTAATGATTTCATTCTCCACGGTTCCATTATCACCCCAGAAAATACAATTCGTGAATTTTGCATCCAGATCAGCACTCAGAACGGTATTGCCATTTTTGATAAAATCTGTAATGTAGAGTACGGGATCCTGATGTAAGAGATACGAATTGGAATATGACGCACTGGTACAATGGGTGAAATCATATTTTCCACCCTGTATTAATTGTGTGTTTTTGCCATTGTTTGAAAAAAGGCAGTTGAACGCGGAAATAGAGGTCCGGATTCCAAGCAAACCGGCATCGTAGGAATTATCAATGATCGTTGAATTCAAAGTAAGCCGTGGGTTGGTATTTACGGAAGGGTCCTGGCAAACAATTGCCTGATATGCATTCCGGATAACAGCATTTGTTATTCTATTGTCTTTACTGGAAGGTCTGAAAATTATACCCGGCCAGGAAGCGGGAAAATCGCGGTATGGATCATCCAATCTGTCGCCGGTGAATAAAACGCGCGTACTATCAGGTGTATTACCATTGACAACCAGTGTGCCATCAATAAAAATCGGGGCATCCGCATGCACATGAATACGGCAGCCGGCTTCGATGGTAAGCGTGATATTCGGATTCACCAGCAAGCCACCTGTAATTACATACGGAAGATCATTCGTCCATACTTCATTTGTCGTCAGGGTGCGGGCCCGGAAAAAATGAGCGTTCTGTCCCCATGCTTCCAATTGTATCCACTTCCTGTTGCCATTAAAATCAATCGAGATGCTATCCTGAATAATAAATGGCAGGTTGTTCGTAGATGGATCAATCTTCACGGTCGCGAAAATATAAATGCTGTCGTTGGAAGCGATTTCAATATTCTGAATTACAGGACCGGGAGTACCATCTGCATTGATCCGGAATGAGGAATTGTTACCTCCCGCAAGTTGAATTGCGCTGATTAAAAGTTTCTGATCATTTGTATTGTATATTTTAACGAGGTGGGTCACTGAACCGGTTGAAGTAAAAACTGTATCGAAATGAATAGTATCAACCGAAAGACCAACAGATGCCTGGGAACCCGTAATGAATGAATCTTTTTTACACGCCGTGAGGGATGCAATCAAAACGAATAAAAAAAGAACGAATTTTTTCAAGAAGTTGAATTTCAAAATCAAATTTATATTATTCGCGTGATGCATAAGCGATTGAAGCAAAGCTTACGCGGGTATTTTGCAACTGCATTAATTCATTCGCACACGCTTCAAGTGTTGCACCGGTTGTAATCACATCATCCACAAGTAGAATGTGCTGATTGTGTATCTTATCGGGCTCGGCAACTTTGTAAAGGCCGGAAATATTATTCCATCTCTCTATGCGGTTCTTATGTGTTTGCGTTTCTGTTACCCGGCAGCGTTGCAATGCATGTTCATATACCGGAATATTTATTACAGAACCGATCGCCTGTGCAATAATTGCTGCCTGATTGTATCCGCGCACTTTTTCTTTCTTCTTGTGCAGAGGGACCGGAAGAATACAGGAAATATCAGCAAAGCGGTTTGACTCCAACAGTGACTCGCCTATTTTTTTTCCGAAGAAAGTTCCGACTTCCTGCTTCCCATGGTATTTGAATGCATGAAGCATCCATTGGATCATCGAATCTTTTGTAAAATATACCTGACTCATGGCAGCAGTAACAGGAACTCTTCCCCAGAAAATCTTTTCAACCGGATTAGCGGCATGCATATGAAAATTGGTGAAAGGAACTTTATTCATACATCGTACACACAATAATCTTGAATGTATGGACAGATCGATTCCGCAACCGGCACATAATTCCGGATAAAAGAGATGTGTGAATGATGATTGTAATTCGCTGTAAATTTGCATCCGCTGATCAGAAAAGATATTTGTACAATTCATCTACCCTGCCGAGTGAAATGATTTCAATAGCAAAAGATTCTTTTTTCAGGCTTTTCTGATTGTATCGTGAGATCACTATTTTTTCGAAACCCAGTTTTTCGGCTTCCGCAATTCTTTGTTCAATCCGGTTAACAGCCCTGATCTCACCGCTCAATCCAATCTCCCCTGCGAAACAAAGGTGATGTGATAGGGGTACATCTTCAAACGAACTCAATAACGCAGTGAGTACCGCCATATCTATAGAGGGATCTTCGACTTTGAGTCCGCCCGCAATGTTTACAAACACATCTTTCACACCGAAATGAAATCCGCCCCTTTTTTCCAGTACCGCCAGTAACAACTGCAATCTCTTCGGATCGAATCCTGAAACAGTACGCTGTGGGGTACCATAAACAGATTGTGTTACCAGTGCCTGCACTTCGATGAGTAAAGGTCGCAATCCTTCCATCGTAGCAGCAATGGCGATTCCACTCAATTGTTCTTCTTTTTGTGAAATTAATATTTCACTCGGGTTGGTAACACGACGCATGCCTTCACCGGTCATCTCATAGATACCGAGTTCTGCCGTACTTCCAAAACGGTTTTTCAATGTTCGCAAAATACGATATGAATAATGCCGGTCTCCTTCGAATTGCAAGACAGTATCCACCATATGCTCCAGAATTTTCGGCCCTGCAATCGTACCATCTTTCGTGATGTGCCCGATCAGAAAAACGGGTACGTTGGTTTCTTTTGCAAATCGCTGGAAGTCGGCTGCTGATTCCCGGATCTGGGAAATACTTCCCGGTGATGAATCAATCTGAGATGAATGCATCGTCTGTATTGAATCGATAATCACTAATTGCGGTCGGAGTTTTTTAATCTCCTGGAATATGATCTGCGTATTTGTTTCGGTGAGCAGATAAAAATTATTGTTCGGGAGGTTGAGACGATCCGCCCGCATTTTAATCTGCTGTTCGCTTTCTTCACCACTGATGTATAGAGTAGTGACACTTTTCATCATCAGTGCATTCTGCAGGAATAAGGTTGACTTGCCGATGCCCGGTTCACCAGCAATTAAAACAATACTCCCTTTCACAATTCCCCCGCCCAGCACCCGGTCTAATTCTGAATCTCCTGTAATAATTCTTTCTTCTTCATTACTGATGATCTCAGATAGTGCGACCGTACGTGTTATTCTTTTTTCTTCGGGATAATCTTTCCAACCATTGACGGTTTTAGAAATGTCTTTGTGAATGACTTCTTCGATGAAAGTGTTCCAATTGCCACATGAAGGACATTTACCAACCCATTTGGCACTTTCGTGTCCACAGGCTGAACAAAAAAATGCCGATTTCACTTTACTCATGGAATGAAGGTAACAGTTACAGAAAAATCGAAGTGACAATTTTGATCACAACAATGAAAGAAAAAAACATGTAATAAGATGACTGAAGATTTAAAATAGCGGGAGTGTAAGAAAAAAAATAAAAAAATGGAAGGGTCGAAACGAAGAAAAATTAAATGGAATAATGGAAGATGAAAAATGAATTTCCTGCAAAGTAAAAGGGCCAACATTACTGCTGACCCTTTACTTACTAACCCATTAAATTCTTGCACTAAATTACAAATTCACCTCACATAACAAAATAAATTTTGGCTGCTGTGAATAATTTAATCATTGTATGAATATTTCCTCAACAAGGAAATTAACTATTCTTAAACATTTGGGTATCAAACATTTATGACCATTAATTTGTACTTCCAAAGCCAGCGTGTTAATCTGTCACTCGTTGTTTTTCACCAACTTATCGAATGACAAAACGTGCAAAAAATAATTTTTGCACCGTCAAAATATGTAGCAAAATACGTTGGTGATTGATTTGATATAAAAAGTAAAAATAAACAGCAAACGGTAACATGACACCATCAAT
>DATLDA010000371.1:0-4721 GCA_035526135.1 Flavitalea sp. | reverse complement strand
CAACTGATACCTTATGTTCAGAACTATGCCAGTTTATAAATTAGCTGATTAACAGTTGATTGATAAGTTCCCATCTACGAAGGTGTTCGTTAGCAGTACAACCGGTGTCCGCTTTTGATACACTGTTCCTGAGAGCGGAATTACTGCTAATAAATTAATTGCCATGGGGTTGAATTTATGGTATAATTGTAGGGAATGATTGTGCGAGTCCACAAATTTCAGGCTGTCGGGAGTCAGCAGTCAGCTATCTCTTCATGACTATTTCGAAGCAATATTAATTAGTCAGAGTGGGACAGCTGATCGCTGACTGCAGACAGCCAAAAGCACTTAGATCAAGTTTATAGCGTTGACAATGCAACTCAAAAACTCCACCATTCTCATCATCGACGACGACCCGGATGTGCTCACGGCGGTGAGGCTGTTATTGAAAACAGAAGCAAAAGAGGTGGTCACAGAAAAAAACCCGGAGAATATCCGGTGGTTGCTTTCCAAACAAATGTTCGATCTTATCCTGCTCGACATGAACTTTACCAGTTCTATCAATACCGGTAATGAAGGGTTGTATTGGCTGGGAAAGATCCGTGAATTCAAATCAGAAGCCGCTGTGATCATGATCACAGCTTACGGTGATATTGATCTTGCCGTTCGTTCTTTAAAAGAAGGTGCAGCAGACTTCGTAGTGAAACCGTGGCACAATGAAAAGCTGATCACCATCATCAAAGATGCGCTGAAACGGAAAGGAGGAAAGCAGGGCACATCACCACAATATGCTGTCGACTCGGTAATTGGAAAAGAATTGCTCGGCGAATCAGAAGCTTTGGAATCAATTTTTCTGAAAATTGAAAAGATCGCGCCGACAGATGCCAATATCCTGATCCTCGGTGAAAATGGTACAGGCAAAGATTTGATCGCAAAGGCGATTCACCAACAATCGATGCGATCAGACAAAGCATTCGTAAAAGTAGACGTAGGTGCATTAACAGAATCTTTATTTGAAAGTGAATTATTCGGTCATAAAAAAGGGGCCTTCACCGATGCAAGAGAAGACCGCGCGGGCCGGTTTGAAGCAGCGAACGGGGGAACCCTTTTTCTCGACGAGATTGGAAACATCAGCCTTCATCAGCAGGCAAAATTGCTTAGCGTTTTACAAAACAGGCAGGTGACGAGGCTTGGTTCAAACCAGCCGGTACCGATCGATATTAGGTTGATTTGTGCTACCAATGTCGGTTTGCAGGAACTTGCCAATGAAAACAGGTTCCGGAAGGATCTAATTTACCGGATCAATACTGTGGAATTGATGGTACCACCATTACGGAAAAGAGGGAATGATGTGATATTACTCGCGAAACATTTCAGTCGTTTGTACAGTAACAAATACCTGAAACCCGTTCTGGAATTCGATTCGCGTGCATTAGATAAATTGATGCAATATCATTTTCCCGGTAATGTGCGGGAGTTGCAGTACACAATTGAAAGAGCTGTGATCATGGCAGATGGTGATGTGTTGGAAGCAAAAGACCTTATTTTTTCTCCGATCGAAACCGGAGTGACGGATGATGACCAACCTTCTGAACTCAAACTCAGTGCAATTGAAAAAAATACAATCCTTAAAGTAATTGAAAAGCATAATGGCAACATCACCAAAGCTGCCAGAGAGCTTGGACTCACCAGAACTGCACTATATCGCCGCTTAAGTAAATATGACATTTAAAAATTTTGAATGGCGCATCCTCCTGAGGGTGCTGCTGTTATTTATTGCGCTGACCGGCGCCGCCTGGCTTTTTGTGAACCAATGGTATGTCTACCTGGGCTTTGCACTCCCAGTGATCACTTACCAGGTCGTTGAATTCTACAGATTCCAGAAAAAAGCTCACCAGGAATTGGAACAGTTTGTTGAATCGATCCACTACCGTGATTTTTCACGCTACTTCGATGTAAAGCATGCACCTGTTGAATTGCAGCCGTTACGGAAAGGTTTTAACGAGATCAATACCACGTTCAAAGTAATCAGTAAAGAAAAAGAAACACAGTACCAGTACCTTCAAAAAATTCTGGAACTGGTGGATACCGGTATCCTGTCATTCGAAGAAAGTACCGGCGATGTTGTATGGATGAATGAATCTTTGAAGAAAATGATGCAGGTACCTTACCTGAAAACAATCCATTCATTATCGAAACGCGATGATGCGTTGTACAAACAAATTGTATCTCTGAAACCAGGTGATCATCATATAGCCACTGCGCATCTTGAGAAGAATGCTTTCAAGGTGTTGTTATCCGCTACTGCTTTTCACACTGACGGAAAAAAATATAAACTGATTGCTTTTCAGAATGTGAATGAGGCGCTGGATGAAACCGAATCGAAAGCGTGGCAGAAACTGCTAAGTGTAATGACACACGAGATCATGAATTCAGTGGCACCCATATCATCTCTGGCGGATACCTTGAAGAACCGATTAGTGCACAGTAAAATGCATAATGAAAAAGGTATGGATGACCTGGAAGTGGGCATCGAAACTATCAAAAGACGAAGTGAAGGTTTGTTGAAATTTGCGGAAACATATCGTAATCTCAATAAGATCACAACACTAAACCTGAAGAAAGTTTATGTGCGCGATCTCTTCGAGAATCTCAATCATTTAATGCAACCCACTCTCGAACAAAAAAATATTGAACTGGAAATTATTTTGAAAGACCCAGACCTGCAACTTGAAGCAGATACGAATTTAGTAGAACAGGTTTTAATCAACCTGGTAGTGAATGCCATCGAAGCAGTGAAAGATAAAAAGGAACCGCGGATTGTACTTTCATCTTATCTCGCGGCGAATCGCAAGACCGTTGTAAAAGTTGCTGACAACGGGTCCGGAATGCCGGAAGAAGTGATGGAAAAAATATTTATCCCTTTTTTTAGTACGAAGAAAAGCGGTAGCGGTATCGGGCTGAGTCTTTGCAAACAGATCATGATGCTCCACCGTGGAAACATTCAGGTACAGTCAGTAGAAAGCGAGGGAACTGCGTTTATGTTGCAGTTTTGAGGAGTGGCTTTGGGGTATGAGGTATGGGGTATGGGGTATGGGGTATGAGGTATGAACAACTGATTGATTAATATTTGTAATTTAGGTGCATGAAAAACTTTGTGTAGAATCATAAATAATCCGGAAAAGAATTTTCTTTTTCACCGCGCTATCACTACACCTTTACAAGACCTTTACCTGACCTTTACGAGACTTTTACCTGACTTTTTCTAGAGGCTACTATATAGCTATTATATGGGTACTAGCTGGAAACTATATGGCAATTACATATCAACAAGGGGTATGGGGTATTGGGGTATGGGGTATGGGGTAATTTATTATTTTAATTTGAAAGCCTACTCTTTCCAACCTTTCCAAACTTACCAAACTTCCCAAACTCTCTAACGTTTTTAAATACAAAAGGAACTCCCTCATACCTCATACCTCATACCCATACCCCATATCTTTGTGCAATGAATCTCAACTACCGGAATTTGTTACCTGAAAACTTCGACCCGAAATCGAGAGTATGGGTGTATCAAAGCAACCGACTCTTCACACTTTCAGAAGCATTACAGATCGAAGACATGCTCAAAGATTTTGTGAACAACTGGGCTTCACATGGCACACCGGTAAAAGGATATGCTAACCTTTTTTTCGGACAATTTATAGTCCTGATGGCCGATGAAACCGCTGCGGGCGTGAGTGGTTGCAGTACCGACAGCTCGGTGCGGTTGATGAAGGATATTGAAATGCTGTTTCAGGTGAATTTATTCAACCGCGAAGGGCTTGCATTTATTGTACAGGAGCGGGTTCAGGTAATTCCGCTGGCGCAATTGAAATATGCCATCGAAAATCAATTCATAAAAGCCGATACCGTATACTTTAATAACCTGGTACAAACGAAGGAAGAATTGGAAAATAAATGGCTGATCCCGGTGAAGGAAAGTTGGTTAGCGAGAAGAGTATCGCTGGAAGTCTGACAAATTAAAAATGAAAAATTATAGATGAAAAATAGTTTGCATCAGAACTTTGCCCAACAGTAGTTTTGCATTTTCAATTTTTAATTTTTAATTCATTGCATAGATTGCGCTACCAACTCCGCAATATCCAGTACTTGTACACTGTCCTCTTTTTCTTCTCCTTTCACACCATCTGTTAACATTGTATTACAAAAAGGACACGCCGCTGCAATGATCTGGGCGCCGGTACTTACTGCTTCCTTCGTTCTTTCCTGATTGATCCTGATCGTACCTTTTTCTTCTTCTTTGAACATCTGTGCCCCGCCGGCACCACAGCACAATCCATTCGATTTACACCTTTTCATCTCAACGAGTTCTATATCGAGCGCTTCGAGCACGCTGCGTGGCGCCTCATAAATCCCATTTGCCCTGCCGAGATAACAACTGTCGTGATACGTAATTTTTTTCCCCTTGAAACTCCCACCTTCTTTCATCGTGATCTTTCCTTGATTGATCAATTCCTGTAAAAATACAGCGTGATGGATCACTTCATAGGTTCCGCCCAGTTTGGGGTATTCATTCCGAAAAATATTGAAGCAATGCGGACAGGCTGTTACAATTTTTTTGATACCGTAATTATTTAACACCTGAATATTCTGATACGCCATCATCTGGAAAATAAATTCATTTCCTGCGCGCCTTACCGGATCACCCGTACACATTTCTTCCTTTCCGAGAATGGCAT
>DATLDA010000363.1:0-4325 GCA_035526135.1 Flavitalea sp. | reverse complement strand
CGTCCTGGAACATAATACTGTGGGTATCACTGCCACGAATGCCTAATTTATTTTCTTTCGCGCCCACGGAGACGCCGGGCCAGCTTTTTTCAACAATGAATGAATTGATTCCTTTACTTCCTTTTGATGCGTTTGTTTGTGCCATTACAAGATAAACCGATGCAGTGTTGCCATTGGTGATCCAATTCTTGGTACCATTAAGGAGGTAATAATCACCTTTATCAATGGCCGTTGTGCGTTGTGAGGTAGCGTCGCTGCCTGCTTCAGGTTCACTTAATAGAAATGCGCCGATATAAAGTTTACCATCTTTCCGGCCCTGGGCTAGTGGAGTTAAATATTTTTCTTTTTGCTCTTTTGTACAGTAAGCATTCATTCCCCAGCAAACGAGCGAATTGTTGACACTAAAACAAACGCTCACACTTGCATCAATTTTACTGATCTCTTCCATTGCAAGGACATAACTTACCGTATCCATCCCAGCTCCTCCGAAATCAGGATCAACCATCATCCCCATAAAGCCAAGTTCTGCAAGATGCATGACCTGCTCATAAGGAAATTTTTGTAATTCATCCCGCTCAATCACACCAGGCAGGCATTCATTCACTGCGAAATCCTTCGCTGCCTTTTGTATCATGAGATGTTCTTCCGACAACTGAAACTCCATAATATCATTTGTTAAGTGGCGCAAAGATACTATGTCATGTCAGTTTTGCGAACTGCAACGGAAATGAAAACGATTTCCTATAAAGTTCTTCTGCTTTTTTCCTTTTGCCTTTTAATAGATGAATCATAATCATCTGTATCCTCCCGGTCCGGCAGATCTTCGATATTTGCGACCTCGCGAAGGTATTTTTCTCCTTTTTCATTTATGGATCTTGCAGGGAGATCAGTGCCCGGAATTTCGTTTTCTGTAGAGTGGTCAGCGGAGACGGTGTTGATTTTTTTCTGATTATCCTTTTCTGCATTCATACCCGAAGAATTTGATGAATCTTACGCAAAAGATCGTGCCAATCCTGTTGTTATCAAATAAAATTTATGAATTTACTATCTTTACTTTTAACTCGTAAATTTCTATCACTGAACCATATGTATCCCGGCCTTAATACTTTACCGCCTCGCCCCGGTCTCCTGCCGGTAAATTTTTATAATCCGGACTAGTAATGTCGTTGAGCTGCTTTTTGCAGCGCGAGTTATCTCCAGCATACGAGTTTGATCAAACGTGCGTTTTACAATACTTCGCCCCTACAAACTGATCATATGAAGAACATCAAACTTATCGAAGTACCATCGGAAATCGGTGCCGGCACGCGCGGCGCCAGTCTCGGGATAGATACAATAAAAATAGCAGCACTCGACTTTATGAGCAATTTCTTTATTCATTTCCCTTCTGAAAAAGTTGCTCATGAAAACAGGTTGTTATATGAAGCAATTGAATCCCCGTATGCAAAAAGGATCAAAGGGGTTTACACGATGTATGAAAGAGTAAGCAAAGCAGTGGCTGACTCACTAAAAAATAATTTTTTCCCTGTAGTATTAAGTGGGGATCACAGCAATGGGGGAGCTACACTGGCAGGAATAAAAATGGCGCGCCCTAAAAGCAAGATCGGTGTCATCTGGCTCGACGCCCATGCAGATATGCACACTCCTTATACTACACCTACAGGAAATATCCATGGAATGCCGCTTGCCATTTCGTTGAATGAAGACAACCCTGAATGCGCGGTTCATGAGATTGATGAGGAGACGAAAAAATACTGGCACATGTTGAAGAACATAGGAAAGATCGCACCGAAAGTACTTCCCGAAGATGTCGTTTTCATTTCGCTGAGAGATTTTGAACGGGAAGAAAATTTCCTCATCGAGAAATACGGTATGAAAGTGATCACGACGAATGAGGTGCGACGAAAAGGATCGGAAAATATTGTTAGAAGTGTAACACGCTACCTGGCTGATTGTACAGATATCTTTATCAGCTTTGATGTGGATGCGCTGGATGCTTCGATCTCCAAGGGAACAGGGACGCCCGTGAGTAACGGACTCCGCGAAAGAGAAGCTGAAGATCTGATCAGTAAATTTATGCAGAACCGAAAAATCTGTTGCTTTGAAATAACAGAAGTTAACCCGACTCTTGACAAAGAAAACCTGATGTCAGAGATCGCTTTTAATATCCTGCAAAGAAGTGTGAATATTTTGTTGATGAACTAGAAAGGACCACGACCACAGACCACAGACTTTACTTTCGTCTTTTCTTTGTGTATTTGGTGAAATTTTTTAATTATTAATTTTTAATTTTTAATTACCCTGTCTTTTGTTTACCTGCGCAATCAGTTCAGATAGCGCCTCGGTATTTTTCAACTTCAGCTTTTGAGATTCTACGATCAGGTTAATTGTGTTCGCATAGGCCGGCAAAGCTTTCATCAGATCTTCCTTATCCCTTTTTACTTTGACGATCTTTCCTTCCGTATACACGAAATACGCTTCCTTATCAACAAATTTTTTCTTTGGAGGCTCGTTGTACGTACGGTATTCTTCTACTGTTTTATAGCCATAACGAAGCAATTGCACCTTACCATCGGTGAGCACCTCATAAAATGTATTTTCATTGTACTCGTCTACCGGCGGATATTCAGAACGGTAAAGGAGTTGTTTCTTTTTAACATCAGTATTCATGCGGATAACAAACTCTGAAACCGGGTCCACAAATTCTAATTGTTTTCCATCCCGTTGAAAATAAAGTTTGTTGCCATACATGTTGAAGCGGAGGTACATCGCCTCTGCTACGCGCCCGTCTTTCAATCTGACCTGTCCCGGAAACCAATCCTCACTTAGAAAAGGAGAGCCTTCTATGCCTTCGGTATTCATATTCAGAAAAGGCTTGCCCGTAATGTCTTCAAGGAACATTGACTTCGTATTCACTACCTGGGCTTCTGATCTATAAAAGAATAATAGTCCTGCTATCAATAGTATTTGTTTCATATATTTTATTTATCAAACTACCTGGGAATCTTGTTTTATTGATTGCGGTTTGAACATCCTGTTGATTGCTTCATTAAACGAGATGGGTTCAAATCCCAATTGTTTTTTTGCTTTATCGATCACAAAACCGGTTTTTTTCGGCCGCTCCCCACATTGTGTAAAGGTATTTCCATCAACCTGTTCAATCAGAGAAACATCCAGCTGCAATAGCTGCGCAACCTGCAGCGACATTTCGTAAGGGGACAACATATCTTTTCCAGAAATATGATAAATCCCTTTTGCTTTTTTCTTCAATAATAACACGATGCCTTTCGCCAGATCTTCAACAAAGGTTGGTGTTCTCCATTGATCAGCAACGACCTTTATTTTCCTTCCGTGGGTTAGACTTTTTTGCACCCAGGTAATCAGGTTTGATCGGGATCCATCTTGTGAATTACCGAATACAAGCACGGTTCGAATGATACTCCAATCTAAACCCGATTCCATGACCGCATGTTCTGCAGCCAGTTTGGTACTGCCATAATAATTTACGGGTGCCGGCACAGCGTCTTCGCCATAGGGGCCCGATTTTCCATCAAATACGAAATCTGTCGAAATATAGATAAACCACGTCTTTGTTGTTTTAGAAGCATCAATCAGAAACCGCGTAGCTCCCACATTTGTATTGTAACACTGCTGTTTGTTTTCTTCGCAATCATCCACCTGCGTCATGGCAGCTGCATGAATGACGACTTCCGGTTGAACCCTTTCGAATACTTCAAAGACTTTTTCTGCATGCGTAATATCGAGGTCTATATACTCGGTTATTGACTGCAGTTGGGTAAATCTGGAAGGGCCTCTCCCGGATACGATCAACTCATAATTTCCCTCTTTTTCCAATTGGCAGACGAGTTCGTGGCCCAACAATCCATTCGCTCCCGTGATCAAAACTTTCATAATCTGAAAGTACGAACTCTGTACGTATGAAGGTTATCCAAAATCAATGGGTTCACTTAAAATGCTTTCTTTCCTTCCTGCACATTCCCGCTTTTGAATTTTGGCTGGTAATTCATATTGTAAAAAATAAAACTGTAGATATCAGCGAGCTGTTCGATATTCTTTGCCGTGTTGCTTGCCCCATGTCCGGAGTTTGTTTCAATGCGAATTAACACCGGATTGGAACCCTGGTGGTTATCCTGCAATGTTGCCGCATATTTGAATGAATGAGCGGGAACAACACGATCATCGTGATCGGCGGTTGTGATCAGTGTAGCTGGATACTGCACCCCTTTTTTGAGGTTGTGCAGCGGCGAATAAGCATACAGGTTTTTGAAATCTTCTTCATTATCACTGCTTCCATATTCTGCAAT
>DATLDA010000361.1:0-15706 GCA_035526135.1 Flavitalea sp. | reverse complement strand
ATTGCAGCAGCAATAAGTGAAGCACTGTAATCACTTCCTCCTCGTTTGAGATTATCCACCTCTCCTCTTGCATTGCGGCAGATATATCCCTGTGTGATAAAAATTTTTTTATTCTTATGTGATTTCAATAATTGCGCAAGTTTCACTTTGATGGAGCCGATCTGAGGTTCATCATTGCTGTCAATGATCATAAACTCAAGCGCAGGTAATAAGGAATGGGAAATTCCTTTGTCTTCCAGGTACACTGAAAATAATTTTGTGGAGAGCAATTCGCCCTGGGCAAGAATATCTTTACTAAGCGCTTCACTAAATGAAATCCGGATTATGATATTCAGAAATTCGAAATGTTCCGCAAGAATTGTATTCGCCTTTACAATGGCAGCCTCTCCTGATACCAGCTGTTTGATAAAAATTCGATAATGATTTTCCAGCTGATCGATCTGCTGTTTGGCTGCATCCCTTAATCCCGCAGACAATGCTTCACCAATGGACACAAGGGCATTGGTAGTACCACTTAATGCACTCAGAACAACGATTACAGGCTCTTCACTTTTGGTGACCAGTTGGCTTACCTGATGCATTCTTTCAGGTTTGCCAACGGAAGTGCCCCCAAACTTCATGACTTTCATTAATTCTTAAATTTTTGGAGTGCAAAGATATTACTGCAACGCTTTGCAATTGTGGTGAGAAAAAAATTATAATTCCACTTCGAATTTCTGACCGACGAACCGGAGGTCTTCACACACAGAATACAATAGAGGTATCCCGCGTTCGAGCCGCTCCGCTTCCATTTCGCGTTCCGGATCTCCGGGGATCAATACCTGTTCATGACCATCTGTTGTTCTTGCCGACCGGAAACGCTGTATCCATTTATCCATATGGAGTTTGAAGTCATCTGAAGGACGGAAAGCATCAATCCGCATGGCACCAAAGAAATGTCCGATACCTTTTCCGGGCATATCTTCGGGCATGGGTACATATGCTGGAAAAGGCGGGACCCACGGTCCATAGTTTGCACCACTCAATACAGCAGAAAAAATATCAACGATCGCACCAAGGGCGTAACCTTTATGACTTCCATGTTCCCTGTCACCACCCAGTGGAAGCAAGGCGCCACCGGATTTCAATTCATGTGGATTCGTAGAAGGACGGCCATTCTTATCCTGTATCCACCCAACCGGCGCATGAATATTTTTTCTCTGCAGCATTTCCAGTTTTCCATTAGCCGCGGTAGTGGTAGCAAGATCTGCAACGAACGGCGGTTCTTCGCCGGCAGGAATGGCAACGCAGATCGGGTTCGTGCCCAATAAACGCTCGATCGAAAAAGTTGGTGCAACGAGTGGACTCGCGTTCGTCATGGCAATTCCGATCATATCTTCTTCCACGGCCATCAAAGCATGATGTGCAGCTATACCAAAATGATTTGAATTCTGCACACTGACCCATCCCGTTCCAACGGCATGTGCTTTTTTAATAGCCACCTGCATTGCAAATGGAGCAACGACGAGTCCTAGTCCCGCATCACCATTTACTACAGCCGTCGAAGGCGTTTCATGGATAATATGAATGTCAGGAACTGAATTTGCACGGCCTGCCTCCCACAGTCGAACATAACCGTTTAATCTTGCCACTCCATGCGAGTCAACGCCGCGCAGATCTGCACTTACCAATGCTCTTGAACCTACAATTGCATCTTTTTCACTGAAGCCCATTTTTTGAAAAACCTGGCTTGTAAAAGACAACAATCTTTGATAAGAATAAACTTCTTCATGCATGAGAAAGCAAGATAGGGAGAAAGCTTTGAGCAATGAGCAATCAGCAGTCAGCGGTCAGCAGTCAGCAGTGAATTAATTGCTTGTGACTTTTTGCTTGTAATACTATAATTAACCAGTACGAATTTATTATCGATCCGACTGCTGACAGGCGACTCCCGACTGCTTACTGCCGACTGCTAACTGCCGACTACTGGCCGCTCATACTTTCACTTTCATATTTACGGGATCCCAATTGATCACTTTTTTCTGAAAGTAGCTTTCATTGCACGCGAGACACGGACCGGCGGCACGAAAACCAAAAACGGCATCTTCCACCACCGGCTTTCCGGCACGAACGGATTCAAAAAAATTAATATGGTGATCCAGGTGTTCATTGTATCCTTCAGGTGGTTGATAAGAAATGTCTGTTACCTTTTCCACTTTCTGATCCTCAGCGGAATATTTTTTCTCGTATTGGGCTACGAAAGCTTTTTGCGTTGCTTCCGGAAATGTATTGTATGAATCCCAGCCGCCATATCCCGGAGCTTTCGGAAGTTTTTCCTGTCTGATCACGAATCCATCACCCGACATATCCATCACACCATTTGAGCCGTACAATTTGGTAACACTGTTTTCTCCCTGACCACTTGAGAAATTTACACGTAAAGTAACCTGGAATGCTGGATGCTCCTTCGTTGCGGGATAATCCAAAATCCCCACCATTACATCCGGAACATCCCGTCCGTCTTTCCAATACGATAAAGCACCTGAAGTGAATATGCGTGAAGGACCCAGGGATCCTGTGATAAAATGAATACCGCTGATCAGATGCACGAAAAGATCTCCTGCCACACCGGTTCCGTATGCACGGTAATTTCTCCACCGGAAAAAATGGTTGGGATCATAGCTTCTCTTTGGTGCATCTCCAACATATCTGTTCCAATCGACTGTTTGCTCGTTTGCATCCGGAGGAATGGAATATTGCCACGCACCAAGCGCACTATGCCGGTCATAGGTAGCTTCGATACAATTCAACTGACCCAATACACCAGACCGGTATTGTTTTTTTGCTTCCGCAAATGCAATGCTGCTTACACGCTGACTACCTACCTGAAATACACGTTTTGTTTCTTTCTGTGTTTGAATTACGGCGAGCCCTTCATTTAAATGATGAACCATTGGCTTTTCACAATATACCGCCTTACCCTTACGCATAGCCGCAATGGAAATATGATCATGCCAGTGGTCGGATGTTGCGATGATGACAGCGTCGATGTCTTTCCTTTCAAGGAGTTCCTGGTAACTCCTTGTTGTAAACACCTGTTGGCCGTATACTTCTTTTGCTTTTTGCAGACGGCCATCATACAGATCACAGGCAGCAACAAATTCAACACCGGGAACTTTAACAGCTGTTTCAACATTATTGAAACCCATTATTCCCATTCCGATGCAACCAATCCGTATGGTGTCATTTTTACTGATCTTATTTTCATAATGCAGGATGCGCTTCTCAACGACTTCTTCTTTCGCCAGTGCATCAAGTGAACCCGCCGTTAATAAAAGTGTGGTGTTTCCTAATTGCCTTATGAACTTTCTACGTGACGAACTATAATCTTTTGCCATAGCAGATCCTTTGGATTATGGAATATGAATGAATACTAATATCATTTCAATTTTGAAATCTCGTCTTCGAAATATTTTTTATTATACAAAACATCCGGAACATTATTTTTCCAGTTTGCTTCGTTTTCAATGGAAAATATTCCTTTAAATCCCTGTCTTTTTAATTCCTGGAAAACTTCGGGGAATTTGATTACGCCGGTTCCGAGGCGCGTGTCTTCCGCATCCGGTTTATCAAAGATTTTGATATCCTTCAGGTGGGCACCGTAAATTCTTCCTTCCAGTTGTTTCAAACATGCAACAACATCCAGCCCGTTACGTGCCCAATGTCCAATATCAGCACATGCATAGATATTAGACCGTCCATTCATGGCTGCAATGACAGAATCGGGGTGATCGTATGGGCTTGGTTTCGGATGGTCATGAATCGCAATGGGAATTCCGAATTCCCCTGCGAGGATATTGACACTATCCCAATGAGCCTTCAAAGGCTCCGCAGTGATGTACTGTATTTGCATTTCTTTTGCGAAGGCAAAAGTTTTCCGCCAAACCGCCATTGAAGGGGGAACCACTACACCAAAGGCGACTAGTTGAATGCCTTTGGCCTGGAGCAGATCCCGGATCGCTTTTTGATTTTCTGCCGACATATCAATATCAAAAGTTCCTTTTAAAGAACCTCCCAATGGTTGACCCGGAAATGCTTCAATGAATTTAATACCTGCACTATCTGTTTTTTCAATCGCAGTGATAAAAGGAAATTCGTGAAAGGTCCACATCTGTACACCCAGTTTCCAGTCGGATGAAGGTGCCGCTGTGGAAGAATCTGAACCTGCCGTCTGATCCGTTTGCGTAGACTGTTCCCGGCAAGCTGATAATCCAGTCATGAGGTAAGCGATCAATACAAAAAAACTTTTTTTCATAAGCAGCATGTTATTGGTTGAAAGCCAAGTTAAGGATATTCAAAATAGTTAAATGAATTCCACTCGTTCGTGAATCATTAAAGTATATCAGGCGCCATACATTGTAGATTACACTGCGTGAAATTGGGAAAATTTGGGGAAAAGTTGGATGTAATGTCCTTGTACCAGCCCGTACAAAAGAACTAATTTGCTTCTTCACACATAAATATTCAGCTATGCTCAAACTACTCGTCATTGGAAACCTGGGGAAGGATTGTATAACCAATACCGTGAATGGCAAAAGTGTAATCAACTTCAGTGTTGCTCATACAGAAAAGTTCAAAGACCAACAGGGAAATCAAAAAGATAAAACAACCTGGGTGGAATGTGCATATTGGACGGATCGTACAGGCATTGCACCCTACCTGAAAAAAGGTACGCAGGTATATGCTGAAGGCACGCCGGAAGTAAAGACTTATCCAAAAAATGATGGTACTACCGGCACCTCCCTGACTTTGCGGGTGGTTAGTGTTCAATTGCTTGGAAGCCGTAATGAGGGTGGTACCCCTTCAAGTGCTTTTCAACAGGCGGGAACTGCCGGTTCTGCAGTAAATTCTCCTGCTGAGGCTGAAGTGGATGACCTTCCATTCTGACCGCACGTCACTTTTCCTATTTAAAAAGACCACTTTCCGTGGTCTTTTTTTATGTGGTTTTGCAAAAAGGCTTCGCCTTTTAAGAGGCGAAGCCTTTCTTACCCTCGCGGAGAATGTTTGTATATTTGCACCCTTGATTTAATGCTTTTTCATCATGAGTAGGAATGGGAAAATACTGGTTGCCATGAGTGGCGGGATCGATAGTACCGTCGCGGCTCTGATGCTTCATGATGAAGGCTACGAGGTAGTTGGTATCACCATGAAAACCTGGGATTACGCTACCAGTGGCGGTGGGAAGAAAGAAACAGGATGTTGCAATATTGATTCTTTCAATGATGCGCGAATGGCCGCCGTACAACATGGATTTCCCCATTTCATTCTGGATATCCGTGAAGAATTCGGCGACTTCGTAATAGAAAATTTTGTTGATGAATACCTGGCCGGACGCACGCCCAACCCCTGCGTAATGTGCAATACCCACATCAAATGGAGGGCTTTGCTGAAAAGAGCCGATGCACTTGGTTGCGAGTTCATTGCAACCGGACATTATGCAAAAATTCAAAAGCAAAATAATGGCCGTTATTTTCTTTCAAAAGGGGTCGATGAAAATAAAGATCAGAGTTATGTATTGTGGGGGTTACAACAGGATTTATTAAGCCGTACAATCCTTCCATTGGGTTCTTACCGGAAGCCGGAAATCAGAGAGATGGCCCTCAATTACGGCTATCCGGAACTTGCGAAAAAAAGTGAGAGCTACGAAATCTGCTTTGTTCCCGATAATGATTACAGAGGATTTCTGAAAAGAAATGTAAATGGGCTCGAAGAAAAAGTAAATGGTGGTCATTTTGTTGACAAAACCGGCCGGATACTCGGTGATCACAAGGGCTATCCCTTTTATACAATCGGCCAACGCAAAGGACTGGAAGTAACTTTTGGAAGGCCTGTTTATGTTACCAGGATCTTACCCGAAACAAATACCGTCGTATTAGGTGATGAGGAGGATTTGATCAGGTCGGATATGAACGTTAGCAAACTGAACTGGCAGAAATATACCAGCATTCCTGATGGGATGAAAGCCGTTACGAAAATCCGGTATAAAGACAAAGGAGCAAATTCTGCCCTTTATAATGCAGATCATGGTATACGCGTAAAATTTTTCGAAGAAGTCAAAGGTATCGCCCCCGGACAAAGTGCGGTATTTTATGAGGGAGACGATATTATCGGCGGTGGGATCATCCAACGTTCTGACTCAGGCAAATAGGAATTCGTTAATGGTTAATCTTTAAGCACTTACAGGCAATAAAGGATTTGTGCATACGTTTTTATTTATTACTTCTTCTTCCTTTCAATTTACAGCCAATTTCTATGAATAAACGAATCTGCTTCATCCTGGCCCTTTCCGCAATAATTGTTTTTATTTCCTGCCGGAAAGAAACGGATTCCTATTCTTCTGAACCGATCAATGCTTACATACCCCTTCAGGTGGGTAAATACATAACCTACAGACTTGACTCTTTAAAGTTTATATCATTCGGACAAAAAGATACCATTGTATCGTATCAGGCCAGAGACAAGGTGGAAGATTCTCTGATTGATAATATTGGTAGAAAAGCTTTTCGTATAGTGCGCTACCAACGTGCCTTTACCAGTATCAATGAAGCCGACTGGACGCCCGTGCTGACCTATTTTATAGTACCAACCCGGGAAACTGTTGAACTCATAGAAAATAATTTCAGATACCAGAAACTAAAACTACCATTGAAAGAAGGATTCAGCTGGAGAGGAAACACCTTCCTTCCCGGCAATCCCTATGAATATTTCTCCCCGTTCAGCAATGACGAGGATATGCCCTATTGGGATTACACTTATCAGGATGTCGATGTTCCGCTCTCCATCAATAATCTTGATTTTGACAGCACGATATCAGTTCACCAGATTGAAGATTCTGTAAATGTGCCAATCACCCAACCGGACGGGCTTGCCTATAGAAATTATTGGATAGAAACCTATGCAAAAAATGTCGGTTTAATATACCGTGAAGTCGTAATGTGGGAATATCAACCACCTAACGGCAGTAACCCCGGGTATAAAACAGGCTTTGGAATTAAAATGTCCATCATTGATCACAACTGACCAGGAATAAATTCCGTAAGTGAAGCATGAAGTTTTTTTTCACTCTTCTGACAATCCTCGTATTTGCCTCGCCCGTTTTTACACAAAACTCCCGGCATATTATTCGTTTTGCCAACAAAGGTACCAGCAGCTTTTCGCTGCAGGCCCCACTTTCTTATCTTTCCCAGAAATCGATTAACAGAAGAACAAGACAAAAAATCCAGACAGACTCAACTGACCTGCCTGTTAATCCGGCTTATATCGACAGCCTGAAAAATGTCCCGAATGTCGTCGTGATCAGTAATTCAAAATGGCTCAATCAGGTACTGATCAGGACAAGTGATTCGGCAGCGTTGACAAGGATCCGACAATTCCCTTTTGTGAAATTTGCCATGGCAATCGCCCTGAAAGCAAAACCGCAGGAAACAATCATTCAAAAGCAGTTTACTGAATCCGTTGTAGAACTCCCGGAACGACCGCTTTTGAATTCCAGACAAAGAGAAACGAAGGTCCTCGATACCATTGCTTACGGCAATACTTATGCGCAAATTCACATTCACGAAGGGGAATATCTGCATAACCGGGGCTTTACGGGACAGGGAATGACGATTGCAATCCTTGATGCCGGATTTTTCGGATATAAAACAAATCCTGCACTGGACAGTCTAAGACTCCAAAACCGTGTGTTGGGTGAATATGATTTTGTAAATAACGAAACAAGTGTGAATGAAGACCATCCACACGGATTTCAATGCCTCTCTATCATTGCTTCGAACAGGCCTGGGATACTGGTGGGAAGCGCACCAAACGCTTCCTTTTATTTATTCAGAACAGAAGATGCAGCAACAGAATATCCGGTGGAAGAACACAACTGGGTCGTCGCTGCCGAATATGCAGACAGTGCGGGCGTTGATTTGATCAGTAGTTCACTCGGATATGCTGACTTTGATGATCCGGCCTTCAACCATGAATATATTGAACGCAATGGAAATACTTCCATGATAACAATCGGTGCCGACCTCGCAGCAAAGAAGGGAATCATCGTAATGAACAGTGCGGGAAATTCAGGAAACTTTCTAACTGACTTTAAATATATTTCCTGCCCTGCAGATGGTGATAGTGTTATGGCTGTTGGTGCGGTTGATGCCAATGGCATGATCGCCTCGTTCAGCAGTTGGGGACCCAATAGTGCAGGCAAAATTAAACCGGATATAGTATCTGTTGGACAAGGAACTATACTGGCCACCAACAGCGGAACTCCCGCTGCAGGAAACGGAACCTCCTACTCGAACCCGAATGCGGCCGGTCTGATCACCTGCCTCTGGCAGGCTTTCCCGGAATTTACTAATATGGAAATCATTGATGCCGTAAAACGAAGCAGCGATAAATACCTGATGCCGGATGTAAGGTATGGATACGGTCTTCCGAATTTTCGCGTGGCTTATGATCTTCTTTCGAAGGAAAGAACCCTTCGCAATTCAATAGTTATTTTAGGAAATGAATGGATCAAAGCCTTTCCGGTTCCTTTCCGAAATCAATTGAATATATTATTTAAATCATCCACAACAGGAAAAGGCATACTCCAATTGATCACCAGTTCGGGGATGATTGTTGAAACGATTCCATTTAATGCAATAACCGGACAACATGTAATTGCCCGATTTTCCTCAGCACCTTTTCTTTCGAAGGGAGTATATTTTATCCGGTATCAGGCACAAGGAATAAAATATACATTGAAGGCAATCAGGAACTGATCGGAGTTGTGGTAGCCAACAGAAATATGCATTCCGCTAAATGCATTAATTTCGAACTAAGTCTCAACCTATTTGCATTAGTTTTGAAAAATTCATCAATTCTCCGATGATATCGTTTCTTGAGTTAATCAGATAATTTGCAATCTTCATCTTTCTTACATGCGTTGAAATGGTCTACAGCAGGCGAACTCGCATCAAGGGTATTGCAGCCGGTTGTTTTCATCATTCTTGCAAAATTACTTACGCCGGAAGATTACGGAGTGATGGCAGCCGCAGTTATGATCATCAGTTTTACGAATGTTTTTTGGGAGGCGGGCATGGGTAAAGCATTAATTCAGCGGCAAACACATTTTCATGAAGCCTCAACAGCAGCGTTCTGGATCAATGTAGCAATGTCTGTATTTTTCATCGGTCTCCTTTTGGTTTTTGCAAATAGTATTGCAATAAAGTTGTTCCACGATGCCAGAGTATCAGATGTAATCAGAGTTATGACCATCCAGATTATTTTAGGGGCGCTTGCTTCAGTACCTACTGCCATTCTCCAAAAACAGATGAAGTTCCGTTCGCTTTTCTGGGTGCGTATACTAACGGTTACCATACCTGCACTTTTTTCCATTCCACTGGCGCTGGCAGGTTGGAGTTATTGGGCAATCGTAGCGGGCACCCTCTTCGGGCAGTTGGCGCAAGTTCTTATCCTAACCATCATTTGCAAATGGAAACCTTCTTTTTCCTTTAATAAAATCATTGCAAGGGAACTGATCCAATTTGGACTATGGGTGAGTATCACGGGACTTCTTGTTTGGTTTTTCCTTTGGGCAGATTCATTGGTAGTGGGTGCTTATTTGGGAACTCATGACCTCGGGTTGTTTCGTACCGCCAACACTTTTGTTCTGATGTTATTTGATGTGCTTTTTTCGCCCCTGTTACCCGTATTATACAGTTATTTTTCCGGCATGCAACACGACCGCGAGAAGATCAAACAGGCCTGCATGAAAATCGTGAAGGGTATTGCCATCATTTCCATTCCTCTTTCTTTTTTATTATTTGCATTAGCAGAACCTTTCAGCCAATTATTTTTTGGCGATAAATGGAAAGGGATCGGATATATAATAAGCTTGCTCGGGATTATGCGCGGCTACGGATGGCTGGTAGGAATCAATGGTGAAATATATCGGGCACTTGGTCGCCCTCAATACGAAACTTTTATATACGCCTTTTCCTGCATTTTTTTTCTTGCCGGATATATCATCAGTATTCAATACGGTTTCAGGGAATTTATTATTACCCGGCTTTCACTTGGCATGGCTTCACTGATCCCGCATTTTTACCTGTTCCGGAAGATTGTACATATTTCACTGAAACCCGTATTCAGGACAATCGCCATCACAACAATGGTTGGAATGCTGCCGCTGCTGTGGTCCTATTCATTTCAATCTGAAGAACCTTTACTTCGCCTGTTCTTTATTGCTGTGACAAGTATTTTATCAATGGGTATCAGTATTTTTTTTCTTGAACGTAAGTTTGTGACCGGATTTATTAAAGATCTGCTGTACAGACAAAAATCTAAAATGACTATCGAACCTGCATTTGACAATAAATCAAATACTATGAATTCATGATGAAGTATCTGACTGCCTTGAAGAATTATTTCAAAAGTTACCCGAGAATGGTTAAGCAGGAAGTATTAAGGTCAGGAAAGCTCCAATTTGAAGTACATAACCTGATTGAAGAAGACAGGGTGACAGGTTCAAACAGTGAAATCGAATTCACGGAAGAGATCATCAAAGAATTGAAATCTTCTGATAATTATTTCGATGTGGGGTCTTGTATCGGTTTTACCGCAATAGCAGCTGCAAAAAATGCCGGGTGCCGGGTATTCGCGTTCGAACCGGATGCGGAACTTGCAGAACACCTCCGTCATAATATTTCATTGAATGCACTCACCGATATCATCCAGGTGAATCAATGGGCAGTTTCTGATAAAGATGGCACCATTGACTTTTTTACAAGCGGTGCGAATGGCGCCTCCCCATCGCTTGCCCAAACACAGAATCAAAACCGCAAAATCTCCGTAAACACATACAAAATAGACTCTGCCATCGATCAGAAAATGATAGAGCCTCCGAGTGTAATGAAAATTGACATAGAAGGTGCTGAACTAATGGCATTGAAAGGAATGAATAAAATATTCAGTACAGGTACCGGACCGAGGACAATATTTATTGAAAGTCATCCTCCATTCATGGAACATTTCAATCATACAATTGAAATGCTACAGCAATACATGAAAGAAAATAATTATAAAGAAGTGTATATGAAAAAACGTGGCGAAGAATATCATCATAAATTCATCAAGCTTGGACAAGGCAACGTTTGATCTGGGAAACATGTCCTTGAAACAGAATCTTTACATTTGCACCTTGCAATCATTAACCCTTTGTAAGGCTTCATTTGAGGTGCTGCCGGCAGCGCAATAAAATATTTTCACAATGATCAAGCATCCCGTAATTGCGGCGTTGGTCCCCATGCGTCATTCCAGTGAACGGGTACCTGGAAAGAACTATAGAAATTTTGCCGGTAAACCCCTTTTTTATCACGTCGTGCAAGCTTTATTGGATTGTTCCACTGTTACAAAAGTTGTGATAGATACTGATTCTCCGGTAATTCAGGAAATGTGTACGAAAGATTTTCCATCGGTAATTGTCCTGGAAAGACCTGAGCATCTCAGAGACGGTACAATACCAATGAATGATGTCTTACTGAACTGTACCAACAAAGTTGAATCGGATTTTTATCTGCAAACACATAGTACAAATCCCGTATTATCCTCAAAGACCATTGCAAAAGCTATCGACGTGTTTTGCGAAAATTATCCTGTACATGATTCGCTTTTCTCTGTCACAAGGAAACATGTACGGATGTGGGATGCTCTGGCAAGACCGATTAATCACAATCAGAATATTTTGTTGCGTACACAAGATCTTCCCCCGATCTATGAAGAAAATTCGTGCCTGTATATTTTTAGTAAAGATATTCTTCTTCAGAAACACAACCGGATCGGCAATCGGCCGTATTTATTTGAAATCGATGAAATGGAAGCACAAGACATCGATGTTGAACTTAATTTTAAAGTAGCAGAATTTTTATTTCATGAAACGAGGAGGGTTTAGATGAAAGTATTAGTAACCTGTCCGCCGATGTTGCGAAGCGTTGAAGAATTCAGATCAGTTTTTGAAAGCAAAGGACTGGAACTGATTTGCCCACAAGTTGTACAAACTTTAAGTGAAGCGGAACTGATAGGACTTGTACCCCAGGTTGATGCATGGATCATTGGTGATGATCCGGCAACTGAAAAAGTTTTTCAGGCCGGCAAATCAGGGAAATTAAAAGCCGCGGTGAAGTGGGGCGTCGGTGTGGACAATGTTGATTTCAAAGCTGCGAGGACATTGAATATTCCCATTTCCAATACTCCGGCTATGTTTGGTGAAGAAGTGTCGGATATTGCTTTAGCCTACCTGCTGGCTCTCGCAAGGCAAACACATCAGATCGATCGAAAAGTCAGGCAAGGTCTCTGGTTCAAACCACCGGGAATGTCACTTTCCGGAAAAAAAGCAGCCCTTATAGGTTTTGGAAACATAGGTAAATCCACTGCGCGAAAGCTGAAAGCATTTCAATTAGATGTTAACGTGTTTGATCCGCTTGTCTTTCCGGATAGTGAGGATGAATCTGCTTATACATTCGATTCACTGGATAAAGTTGTGCAGAATGCAGATTTTTTGATCATCACCTGCGCGCTTACTTCTGAAAACCGTCACCTTATCAATGATCGAATTTTTCAACTTTTGAATAAAGGTGCAATTGTAATTAATGTTTCAAGAGGTCCTCTTGTGAATGAATCCGATTTGAACAAAGCGCTTGAATCCGGTCAGGTAGGTGGGGCAGGACTTGACGTATTTGAAAATGAGCCGCTGGCTGCCGATCACCCGTTCCTGCAATTTGATAATGTCATCTTCGGATCTCATAATGGCTCTAATACGAAGGAGGCTGTCCGTCGTGCAAGCAAAAAAGCAATCGAACTATTATTCGGTTATTTAAACATACAATGAAAACAGTTTTCATCACAGGTGTCAAGGGTAAAATCGGGCGTACGATTGCAGAAATCTTCAAAGCAGCCGGTTATTTTGTAATCGGACAGGATAAGGTGGATGGCCCTCCCGATGATTGTAACCTGTTTTATAATTTCGATCTGCAACAATATGTGGTGGATCCCGTGATGAGAAAAGATTGGAATAAAAAATTCGAACGGGATTTCGAAAAATTGCATGTGCTTATCAACAACGCCGCTGTACAATTACTGGGCGATACAAAAAGTTATTCACCCGAAGAATGGAATGAGACGTTGAATGTGAACCTCACTGCACCATTCTATCTTGTACAAACTTTTTACGATCGTCTGGTGAATAGCAAAGGTTCCGTGATCAATATTGCCAGTATTCATAAACAATTGACAAAGCAACGTTTTTTCGCATATGCTACTTCAAAAAGTGCTTTGGTCGGACTAACCTCTGCACTCGCCGTTGATGTACAGGGAAAATTCAGGGTAAATTCTATAAGCCCGGCAGCAGTAGACACTCCGATGCTGCATGAAGGTTTCAACAATGATCTCGAAAAAATTAATCAGCTTGGAAGATTGCATCCGATCCAGCGTATCGGAAGACCGGAAGAAGTAGCACGACTTGCCCTATTCCTTTCTGAGGATCAGACTCAATTCATCAACGGAACTGATATAATGATTGACGGTGGAATATCCGGTGCACTCAGAGACCTGGAATAAATGATTAAACAAAAAATCAAGACGGTTCTCGGCAATAGTTTGTTCTGGCAAAGCAGGAAGAAAATCGTGTATGTATTTATTGATAAAAATCAAATTGAAGACTACCCCGATTACAAAGAAAGAAGCGAATTTTATCTGGGTGGATCCTTTCAGGTAATAAAATACGCGAATAATACAGAACTTTTTCGTGCCTTATTGCAATATGGACCTCACAGGATCCTATTCTCTACAAAAAAAATCAATCGCTTCATTCTGAATTTATTTTTCCTGAATGCTGATTACCGAAATAACCCGAATGACGGATGGGTTTGGCATCATGCGCTTTCAAAACTCTTTCCTGTCACCCCATCAGAAATTACCGACTCCCAGACAAGATTGAACCACTACGTAACGACACTGCCAGCCTTTGATAAATGTCTTGCCCTTGGTACAGGACCGAGTCTTGCCAAAGCGCGGAAACTGATTGGAATAGATCTGTACCGGATTGCATGCAATACCATTGTGAAAGATCATGTTCTGTGGACACAACTAAAACCACATTTTCTTGTGGCAGGGGATGGCATTTATCATTTTGGTCACAATCAATACGCTGTGTCTTTCCGTAAAGATTTAAAAGAATGTCTTCGACTGCACCCAACTTTGTTTCTGTATCCGGAATTGTTCCATCCATTTGTGAAAAGAGAATTTGGAAAAGAATTTTCCCATTTGCTGGTTCCGGTACCTACAGGAACTTCTGAAAAGATCAATAACCAACTCTTCCGGCATTTTGAACTGCCGCAACTGGGAAACATTCTGAATTTATTATTACTTCCGCTTGCAACATCACTTGTAAAAACCATCTACCTGCTCGGTTTTGACGGACGTTCGCCGGATGATAAATTATTCTGGAGCAATTCGAATGACCATTCTTACGGCGAGCATATTCCTGATATCCGTGAAAAACATCCACGATTTTTTGAATTTTATATTGATAAGAAAGATCCATTTAAATATGTAAAGACCCATCATGGGGATGCGTTGGAAAATAATCTTCAGGAACTGGAGAATGATGGATATACTTTCATTCACTTGTCACCCAGCTATACTCCGTCCTTTCAAAAAAGATTCCGTACTATTTTCAATCTTGATTAAAAGGATAAAATTATTTTAGCGTTGCATCCAATCGCAACAACGCAGCATATAGAGTGTCAGCCTTCCGGTCGTATCCTTTAATAATTCCGTGTTTGATTATTGTCAACGGAAATTGCGTCGAGAGGTGTCGAACAATTTGTTCATTTTCTTGCTCAAATACCGAACACGTCACATACAGGACATAACCGCCAGTTTTTAGATTGTGAAGAATATTCCCGGTTATCTGCTTCTGCAGATCAGCATATTTCGTGATCATTTGCGGGTCGAAAGAAATTAACTGTTCCGGTGTCCGGCTCCATGTTCCCGAACCACTGCATGGAACATCCGCGATAATGAGGTCAAATTGCGTTTTACTTTTGATGGGCATCCTGGAAACGTCTGCCGTAAAAGATATATACTGTTGGATGCGGGCAGCCCGGAATCGTTTTATGAGATTTATAAGGATAGAATCGCGTTTATCTGAGACTGTTAGTTTACAATCAGGTAGCAGGTCAAATGCAAGAATACTTTTTCCCCCACTTCCTGCACAGCAATCCCATACCTGCATTCCAGGTACTTTTATCAGCGAAAAAAAAGATCCGACTTCCTGTGAACTCAGGTCCTGGACCACCAATTCGCGGTCTGGTGTGAATAGTTTCTCAAGATCAATCCGGCTATTGAATGCTACTGTAGCCGGTGGTATGAAAGAAAATAATTTATTTTTCTCACTGAGATTATCTAATACTTCATTTTCAAAACCTGGTCGGATCCGGCAAAAAAAATCTGGTTGAAGTAGATGAGAAAGGATGAAGGCCTCTTTTTCAATGGAGGCACTTAGTTCATTGATCCCGGTAAATACCTTTAGAAGATCGAAGGAAGGATGAGTGCGTTTGACTATTTCCAACCGTTTGTGGATGGAATCGGACCCTATTTCATTCCATTCTGGTTTGAAGAACTCTATCAATTCATC
>DATLDA010000358.1:0-5782 GCA_035526135.1 Flavitalea sp. | reverse complement strand
CGTTTCTTTTTTAATTGGATCAGATAATCACCGTTGTTCGGTTCGGTAATAAAAAATCCCATTTGCGTACCTGTCCTTCTCGAATACGCTTCCACTTCAGGAACATCCGAGACGATTTTTTCTACCTGTCGTAACATCCGGTCTGTTTCTTCGAGAGATGTTCCCGGAGGAGATGTATAATCCAGTACAATACTTCCTTCATCCATTTCAGGCAGGAAGCCCGTTTCCAGCTGCGGCAGGATCAGCCAAATGGAAATTCCAAGCGCTGCCACGATCACCAGACTTACAATAGGATTATGAATGAAATAACCGACCCATTTCTGTTTTTTGACTTCGTGCGGTTTAGCCGCAGATTTTTTTGATTTCGATGAAGTCGCATTGCGGGTGAGCAATAAATAAATCACCGGGAGGCAAATCCATGTAACAAAAAAAGAGCAAACCAAAGCAATGATCATGGTGTTTGTCATCACCTTGAAATATTCACCGGCGACGCCACTCATCATTTCAAACGGAATGAAAATGATAATGGTGCTAAGCGAAGATCCAATCATGGCAGGAAGCAAATAATGAATGGCTTTCTGTACTACTGTTGTCGACGGTTCATTCGGGTGCTCTTCATGAGAACGATGGATCTGTTCCACGACTACGATCGCATCATCAATGATCAAACCGATCGCTGCCGCAATTGCACCGAGTGTCATAATATTCAGCGTGTATCCAACAGCATAGATCACGATCAGAGAGAGAAATATTGTTACCGGGATCGTGATTAAAATAGTAGCACTTGCTTTTACAGAACGAAGAAAAATTACCGCAACAACGATGGCGAGCACCAGGCCGATCCATAAACTATCTGTTACACTTCTTACAGAATCACGAACGAAATCTGCCTGAATATAATAAGGTCTGATCTTCACTCCACCCGGCAATATTTTTTTAAGTTCCTCCACTTTTTTCGCCATATCAGCAGAAAGCGCAACGAGATTGGTATTGGGTTGTTTGATGATGGCTACGAGCAGGCCTGCTCTTCCATTTGCATTGATCTTCGTGTATTCTACGCCTTCATTGATCCGCACATCAGCAATATCTTTTAAGTGCACAATGCGCCGGCCATTGTTGGAGATCGTTACGTTCTGCAGTTCTTCCAGCGAGTGAATAGTTGCATCTGTGACTGTTAAGTACAGTAGCCGGTAATCAGACAAGTAGCCATTTGATTGAATGAAATTCGTTTGTGCCAACGCGTTAGCCAGCATATCGGGCGTGATGCCCAGCGTGCTCATCTTTTGCGGGTTGAGCGTGAGCCAATACTCTTTTTGCTTTCCACCGATGATCCTCACCTCCGCAACACCCTGCACCTGCGACAAAAAAGGTTTGATGGTAAACAAAGCGATTTGCTTCATATCGATGGGAGTACGATCCTGACTGTTAGTTTCCAACGTATAGCCGATCACGGGAAGAATCGAAGGATTCATTTTTTCTACCGTGATCTGCAGGTCGGGTGGCAGACTGTTACGGATCTGAGCTATCCTGGATTCTATACGTTGCTGGCTCAGGTCAACGTCAGCATCCCAATTCATGAAAGCGGATATCTCGCAACTTCCGCGGCTGGTGATACTGCGCACATCTTCCAGATCAGGTACTTGTTTGATTGCATTCTCCAGTGGTTGCGTTACCGTCACCATCATTTTATTCACCGGTTGCAGGCCGGCATCTGCAATGATCTTGATCTTGGGAAATGTTATTTCCGGGAAGAGTGAAGTCTGCAATTTTCCATATACGAAAATTCCTCCCATGATGACCAGGGCAATCATCACCGTGAGCGGATTTTTATACGTGACAAAAAAACTTTTCATTCTTCCGCTTTTACGATTTTCACTTTGGCGGTATCGCCTAAACCATAATTTCCCGTCAGTAAAATCCTATCCCGTGGTGTTAGCAGTGGTTGTCTTATTTCAACCCTGTCTGTTGTTTCCAATCCTTTAACTACCGGCACTTTCACTGCAGTCACTGAATCGATCATCTTCATCACCCAAAAATTCGTTTGTGCTTCATCTGTCAGCACCGCTTCTTTCGGCAGCGAAACCGCATTGATCCGCTGTGATTTTACAATGCGCACTTTTGCGATCAGGTTTTGCGGAATAGCTATTGGAGTATTCACTTTGATCATCACTCCTTGCGTTTGGGAAATAGAATCAATATTTGGTAGGATGTTAGCGACAACGCCATTCAGCCGCATTCCATCTGGCAACAACACTTCCAAAGTTTTTCCGGTGGTTACAAACCGACGGTATTCATACGGAAGGTTGAGTACAAACCCAAAGCTTCCTGCGTCGGAAAGAATAGCCAGTTGTTCACCATCCTGCACGTAATCACCCACCTGGTGATTCAGTTCCTGAATAATTCCACTGGCAGCAGTTTTGATAGCAATCAGTCCGCTAAAATGAAAAGAAGGGTCGAGGTCATTGATGGTATTACCCAGTGCTTTGGCTTCTTTCGTCTGGATGGTGAAAGCAGGTTGTCCTGCGCGAACGGTCTGGCCTAATCTGATTGTAACCGATTTCAGGTAGCCGTTTGCAGACGCCTTTATTATATTGCTTTGTAAAAAAGTTGAGGTCGCATTCAGTTCCACATAATCTGAGAGGGGAAAAGTTTCTATTGTCGTTACCGTTACGGGTGTTTGTACTTCTTCCGGAGCTGCTTCTTCCTCTTCTGTGACATCATCTTTATGCTTGCAGGAAGTCATCACTGCAAAAAAAAACAGGACAAACAGTTTAATGATCTTCATGAAATAAATTTAAGGTTTCACATTCCAGTAGGCGATCTGGTTCAATATACGTAAGCGGCTGATATTGTTTTGAGCCAGCAGGTTTTGCGCATTCAAATAGTTGTTGATCGCAGTAACGTAATCCTTCATGGTGATATCACCTGTCTCCAATAATTTTCCGTTGGCAATGATCAGCGTATGAGAATATTCAATTTGTTTATTGATTTTACTGACCATCAGGTCGATGGACAGCAACTGTTGCCTTAATTGTTGCCATTGCATGCGGTATTGATTTACAAAAAATTCACGGTTGCTTTGCCGGGTGTTCTCTCGGATAGCAATCCGTGCATGCTTCATTTGCTTCTGCCGACCGTCGTAGATCGGAACGATCACACTAATGCCTGCGCTCACCCCGAAATTTTTATAGGGCGTATTTTGCAAGCTTGAATTGTATCCGGCGTCTGCAAAAGCCCCGATCTTAGGTTTGTATTCATAGTCGATCAGTTCTTTTTCATTGATCAGCCGCAGACTGTCTGTCGTAAACCGGTTATAAAATACCGAATTATAAAAATCAATAGAAAGTGTATCCGTAAAAACGGGTCTTGCAATTCTTTCAAGCGTTGTATCGACAATTCCTGAGATATAATTCAGGGTGAGAAAGTCCGTGTTATATTGAATTTGTGCCTGCAGGTAGATGAGTTCCTGCTGTTGCATCGTGACATAAAATGTAAGGTAGTCGGTTTGTTTGTATACACTCGCTTCGGTCAGCTTCTTCAGAATTTCTTCTTCACGCTTCATTAATTCATACACTTCTTTATTGAAATCCATTGTGAGCAAATCTCCATATGCGGTGATGTATTGTTCAGTGATCGTGCGAACGAGGTCTTGTTTCGAAAGGGAAATTGAATCGAGTAACCCTCGCCGTTGTAGTGCAATCGTCGTGTACTGTGCTGTTATATTGCGCTTCGATAAAAAATTACGGTTTGCCTGAATCACCTGGGTAATATTGGCAATGTTGGTGATGGCTTCATCGTATCCCCAGCCTCTAATGATTGGTGCATAGCTGTTCGAACTTAAAAAATTCACCTGCGGAATTCGGGAAGCTTTTAATAACTGGCTGTCAATCTGGAGTGACAGGATCTGGTTCTGAAGATCTTTTACCGCAGGATTGTTTTGATTGGCTTTTTGGATGTAATAAGGAAGCGTATATACCTGGGGGAATGCGATAAATGCAGAAAATAAAAATAATCCACCAAGCAAATACTTCATTAATCTTTATTTAAAAACTGACACGAGTTACAAACGTATTGTCCGATTTTGTGCGAATTCTGAAGGAAGTTTCAGGCAAAGGAAGCAAAGAAGAAAGGCGATCAGCAGTCAGCGGTCAGCTATCCCAGCCTGACTTTTCTTTCATGCTATGATGCAAAGGAAGCAAAGGCGCAAAGAAAGACTTTAAATTTTGTAATCATACTGTTTGTTAGAGTGGGACAGCTGATTGCTGACTGCTGACAGCCAATACATTCATGCCTCAAATATTATCACTTCTTCTTCATCTTCACCTTCAGCATTACCTTAAAATTATTCCAGACTGTTTTAAACAAAGCACCGTTTTTATTAGCAGAAATGAATAATCTTCCGTCGTTGTCAAGTACTGCATTACGGAGTGCCGGGGCGGAAATGCCATTCATTAACAGACCGAGGGCTAGCTCGTTCAAGGCAGCATAATCAATATTTGCATTGATCTTTTCGGGGGTTTTCAATTTGAACTTTACTTCAAAAGGTTGATCGATGGAAATCACAATTGGGATGACAAGACCCGCATCATTTGTAAAACTGCCCGTCAGTTTGAAAGCTGGTTGATCTGCTACAGGCTCAAATTTTAACCTGAATTCTATTTTTTTATAGTCAGCGGGAGGAACAGCAATCAACCCGATTGTGGGTAAAACACTAAATAGATCAATCGTCCGGGCAACGGGGGAAGAATACTCAAATTCAAAATCATCGTCGTCCTCACTTCTTGTTGATGCCTTAAAACGGATTTCCGAAATGGAAGCAATGCCGCTCATCCATGTTATGGAAGATGCCTGAAGGTTTCGCGAGAATGTTCCCGGTGTAATTTTTACTGGATTTACTGCCAATGAACTGGTACGTTCTGTGGTGGTCAACTGGTAAATGACCCTTGCATTTTGTGTGGTGCTCTCCGGTTTACTTTCTTTTTTGCAGCTGAATAGAAGAATAGAGCAGGTGGCTGCGAGGTATGCGATCTGTTTCATATGGGAGGTATTGATTGATTTCAGTTCTGCAACAATTGTACCTCAACCACGCAGGTGCATTTAGTCTTTGGTTTCATAATACCGGGAAGGAACAAATGTCAGCAGTTGGCGTCGGTTTTTAATAAGGAGATACAGTGCACAGAAAAAAACAATTGCGGCATAGATAAATAATTGTCCCCTATCCCCCTGAACGGCGATTCCCAGGAAAAATATATGGGACAACATAGCACCTCCCATAAGTCCGAGTGCAAGCAGCGCACCAATAGCGGTGGTACGTGGGATCAGGATCAATACAGAAGCGATCAGTTCCATTATGCCCGTGCCAATTCTGCCCCAGGGTTCCATGTGCAGGCTGGAAAATATATACACAGATTCTTCTGCCGCGGTGAATTTGAAGAATAGTGTTTGCAGCATGATGAGGGCAGCGATTGCTCTGGCAATCCAGGAAATGATTGTTTTTGTCCGGGGTGACATAACAGGGGTTTTAGGCGTAGACGCTTCAATGGGTGTAAATATAAAAACCTCAGAAAATTCTGAGGTTTTGCTCCCCCTGCTGGACTTGAACCAGCGACCCTCTGATTAACAGTCAGATGCTCTAACCAACTGAGCTAAGGAGGAATATGTCCTGTTTTCCATTTACCCCAGCGGCCCTCCCGACATTACATGTCGGGATGCTCTAAGTAACTGAGCTAAGGAGGAATTACCCTTTGAGGGCTGCAAAAATAGGGAATTTCCTTTTTGTAGG
>DATLDA010000342.1:0-15704 GCA_035526135.1 Flavitalea sp. | reverse complement strand
TACCGGAAAAAAAATGGGAAGATCGTTTCTTTGATTGATCAATTTTTATCCGAAGCCTTGCCCTGGTCCACTTCCCTTTTTATGATATTGCGCCATTTATTTTCATTCAACTTCCAACTCGTATAAGCATACAAGCCACTTGTAATGAAAGCTGTAAGCGGAACAATCCAGAAAAAAGGCGAACGGTAATACACATTATAAAACAACAAGAGGGCGATGGAAAAAATGAGACTGAACATAAATGTGCCCACGCCTGTATAGAGCAACAGATACGACCATCGGCCGCCGTCTCGCTGTTCTTCCCAATAACGAAGGAACGAATGCTCTTTGCGTGATAACATACCTGATTTGATTAACTGATCTCTAATTCTCCTTTCATATAAAAAGTACAGTACCCACCCATTTTAACCCGATCACCCACGTTTTCGCACCACACCTCCCCACCACGGGATGACAACTGGCGCGCAAAAAGTTTCTGTTTCCCTAGTTTCGCCGCCCAGTAAGGAATCAATTGCGAATGTGCCGAACCCGTTACGGGATCCTCATCAATCGCTGCTGCCGGTGCAAAAAACCTGGAGACAAAATCACAGTCATCTCCGCGCGCAGTAACAATTACATGATTGCCAAATTCCTTCAGTTTTCGAAAATCAGGTTTTATTTTACGAACAGCTTCCGCATTCTTCACTTCAACCAGAACATCGCGGTTTTTATGAACAGAAATAATATCGTCCGACTGCAGCCCTTCTTTCAACGGCGCCGGGATATCATTTATAACAGTAGGCATCCACGAGGGAAAATCCATCATCAGCATTCCATTATCCTTTCTTATGATCAGCTCGCCGCTCTTTGAATGAAAATGGATCGAAGGATGTTCATATCCCATGAATTCATACAGAATAAAAGCAGAGGCCAATGTGGCATGCCCGCATAAGTTGATTTCTACGCCCGGTGTGAACCAACGGATATCATAACCGTTTTTCGCCGGGACAAAATATGCTGTTTCACTGACGTTGTTTTCCATGGCTATCTTCTGCAGCAAAGATTCTTCTACCCATTTGCTTAAAGGAATAATCGCAGCAGGATTTCCACCAAAGAGCGATTTCGTAAATGCATCCACCTGATAGATGGTTAGATTCATGGGAGAAATTAAAGATGTAAAATTAAAAATTAAAAAAATGAGGAATGATTCGAAAATTTAATCAACACCATGAAAAAAATTAAAAATTAAAAATTAAAAAAAACAGCACATTTCTCTATAACCAAAACCACTGAAATTAAAATATAATCAAGTCCAAAATGATAGCTGTAGCATCAGAACTCCACTTTGCATTTTGCATTTTTTAATTTTTACTTTTAAATTTTTACTCTTTCATCATTTCTTTCACAGCCTGAACAATGTCTTCAACATTAGGCTTGCTGAAGTAGTCACCATCGCTGCCATAGCTGGGACGATGTGCTTTGCCGGTAATTGTTCGCGGTGCAGTATCCAGCCAACGGTAGCCACCCTGCTCTTCCATAATTTTATTGAACAGGTATCCGGCAGCACCCCCTGGAACATCTTCATCAACAATAATAATTCGGTTTGTCTTTTTGAGAGATTCCACCACCTGGTGATCGATGTCGAAAGGCAGTAATGTTTGTACATCTATGACTTCACACGAAATGCCCGACTTTTCAAGATGTGCAGCGCTTTCCAGAACCAGTCGTAGCGTTGAACCGTAAGACACGAGGGTGATATCAGTACCGATTCGCAATATTTCCGGAGTACCCAATGCAACCCGGTACTCAGCAAGATTAGATGGAAATTTTTCTTTCAGTCGGTAGCCATTCAACGATTCAACCACAATGGCAGGATCATTCCCGGCAAGCAAGGTATTATAGATCCCTGCTGCCTGTACCATATTCCTCGGCACACAAACATGCATACCTCTAAGGGCATGAATCATCATACCCATTGGCGAACCACTGTGCCAGATTCCTTCAAGACGGTGACCCCTAGTTCGTACAATAAGCGGACAACTCTGTGCTCCCTTTGTTCTCCAGTGCAAAGTAGCTGCATCATCACTTAATGGCTGAAGGCCGTATAAAAGGTAATCGATATATTGGATTTCCGCGATTGGCCGAAGTCCCCGCATGGAAAGGCCAATACCCTGTCCGATGATGGTTAATTCCCGAATACCGGTATCGGATATACGCAGATCACCATACTTTAACTGCAGACCGGCAAAACCCTGGTTAACATCTCCGATCCTGCCAACATCTTCGCCGAATACTACGACTTCCGGATGTTTTTCAAACAGCTCATCGAAATATTTATTCAGGATCTCGTACCCATTCATCATTGGTGCATCCTGGTCGTAGTTCAAGGTGGAACCGGTCAGCTTCAACATACTCTTCGGGCTTTGATCATACAAGTGTGAACTGTATAAATCGAGCCCTTCTCTTTTGATTTCCTGATAATATTCACGGATCGCGTCCGCTGCAGGTGAATCACCCATGCATTCTATTGCCAGGTACAAAGTATGTAGTACATCCTTTCGTTGCGGTTCACGATTTGAAGTAATTTCTTTAAGTAAGTCTGCAAGCACTCCTTGCACATTCCCGCCGTGCCTGATCAATTCCCCGAGCAACTCACTTGTTTTATTTACCTGCTCTTTGATAGGTGCAATAAAGCCATCCCAGGCTGCTTGACGGGCTTCTTTCACAAGCGCTTTCGCTTCCGCTTCCATATTGCTTAATTCCTCTTCATCAGCAAGAGCATTGGCGAGGATCCACTCACGCATTTTCCGGTTGCAGTCCCATTCCCGTTCCCATTCCAGCCGTTCCGGTGATTTATAACGTTCATGACTGCCCGAAGTTGAATGGCCCTGCGGTTGTGTTACTTCTTCCACATGAAAAAGCGCAGGAACATGCGTGTCGCGAATCTTTTGTATCGCCACATCCAACACTTCACACATTCCGGCATAATCCCACGCCTTCAGTTTATAAATATCCAAACCATTGGTATTATCTTTTTTCTGCATCCCTTTCAATGCTTCTGAAATGGAACCCTTCGTAGTCTGAAACTTTTTCGGAACTGAAATGCCATAGCCATCATCCCAGATGAAAACAGCAATGGGGATTTGCATTACACCGGCGGCATTGATTGTTTCCCAGAAATGTCCTTCTGAAGTGGATGCATCGCCGATAGTACAAAAACACACCTCATTACCATTATTGCTCAGGTTAGTGAATTGTTTCAACTCAGGAACCTGTCTGAACAGTTTTGAACCGAATGCTAGTCCGATTGCACGGGGCATTTGTGCTGCGGTAGGTGCAAGGCCGGCAGCGATGTTTTTTTGTTGGGTAAGATCCTGCCAGCTTCCATCGGGGTGAACATTAGGGGTAGCAAAATGTGAATTCATTTGGCGTCCGCCGCTGTGCGGCTCATGCGCAGGATCAGGGTCCGCGTACAGTTGTGCAAAGAATTGCTGAACGGTTGCAACACCTGTTGCAAATGCAAGGGTTTGATCGCGGTAATAGCCGGAAAGAAAATCGCCCGGTTTAAAAAACTTGGAAGCGGCAATCTGGGCCACTTCCTTGCCGTCACCGAAAATCCCGAATTTTGCCTTGCCCGTCAGCACCTCTTTTCGGCCTAAAAGGCTGGCTTCCCGGCTTTCACACGCTATCTGGTAATCATGAAGTACCGCCGTTCGGAACCGATCAAAAGAGAGTTTTTCTCCTGCAAGTAATGGGTCCTGAGCGATGTCTTCCATTTGTCAAAATTATTGATAAAACAGGCAAAAAACGGGACTGTTAAAAAATAGTGAACAGACGGTAAAATAATTCGGAAATAGGGCGTTAAATATGTATTTTTGAATGCCTTGGAAACTAATAAAAACCAATGAAAAAGATTTATCTGACCACCCTTTTTTGCTGCTTACTCGCTGCATTACAGGCGCAAACCATACAGACTTCCAGTCCGGTTCCTGAAATCGTTAGACTCAAAGAACTCAGCTTTGATTTCGGGAAGATACCGCAAGGAAGACCCGCTTTTCACGTTTTTGAGATCACCAATACCGGTACAGAGATCCTAAAGCTAGATAATGTGCAAACCTCCTGTGGATGTACGACCCCGGAATGGACACGTGACCCAATTGCCCCCGGAGCTTCCACATCTATTCGCGTGGGTTATAGTGCGGCATCTGAGGGACCCTTTTCAAAATCCATCACAGTAACATATAATGGAAATCAAACTAAAACATTGCTGATCACGGGAACGGTTTACCGCACACCCGCAACCTCGGCTCCCGAAAACGCGTCTGTCAGTTTACTCAAATTAAAAAACCAATAATATAAAACCAGTCATATCATGAAAAGATTTATTCTGGCATTTACAGTTGTACTTGCATTCGCTGCAGTGAACGCTCAGGAAGCCGCCACCGTTCAAAAAGCTGAAAATTTTCTAAAGTTCAAAGAGCTGAGTTACAATTTTGGCAAGATCAAACAAAACGTACCTGTTACTCATGACTTTGTTTTTTCTAATGTAACTGACAAAGCGATCGTCATCGAATCAGCAACTGCTTCGTGTGGTTGTACTACACCAAAAAAACCCGAAGCACCCGTATTTCAGGGAAAATTTGATAAAATTACAGCAGGTTTCAACGCAGCTTCGATCGGACCATTCAATAAAGTGATCTATTTGAAAGTGCAGGGATTAGATGCACCTGTAGAAATCAAAATTACCGGGGAAGTTCTGAGTGAGCCGGATTATGTGAAGTACGAAAAAGATAAAAAAACCGGCAAGAGCGGCGGTAAATAATATTTTATAAAAATCATTGATCACCCCGGCACTCCCGGGGTGATTTTTTTTGTACCTGCCTAATCTCCATGTAACCGCTACCAAGCGCAAACCATCCTATCTTTGTTTCATGCCCGAATTGAGTCACCGCGGAAAACAAATGCCTGCATCTCCCATCAGGAAACTTGTTCCTTACGCCGAAGCGGCAAAGAAAAAAGGGATAAAAGTATTTCATCTGAATATAGGACAACCTGATATCGAAACACCACCGTCCATTCTTGAAGCGGTAAAGAAATCAGATTTCAAAGTGCTTGAATATAGCCACAGCGCTGGCAATGAAAGCTACCGGAAGAAACTGGTAAAATATTATAAGAAAGTTGATATCCATATTGATGCGTCACAGATCATTGTTACAACGGGTGGATCCGAAGCAATTCTTTTCGGATTTATGGCGTGCCTGGATGCCGGTGATGAAGTTATCATTCCAGAACCCTATTATGCCAATTACAACGGCTTTGCGGTAGCGGCAGATATTGTTGTGAAACCTGTTACATCATCTATTGAAAATGGTTTTGCACTGCCTGCGATCTCAGAATTTGAAAAAATGATCACGCCTCGTACGAAAGCCATCGTCATTTGCAATCCAAACAATCCAACCGGCTATTTGTACAGCGCGGCAGAAATGGAAGTGTTAAAGGAGATTATTTTGCGCCATAACCTTTATCTCTTTTCGGATGAGGCCTACCGTGAATTTTGTTATGAAGGTGAACATGTAAGCGGAATGCATCTGGCAGGCGCGGAACAACATGTTGTACTCATGGATACAATTTCAAAACGGTACAGTGCATGTGGCGCGCGTCTTGGCGCTTTTATTACCCGAAACAACCGGGTATTAGAAACCGCACTAAAATTTGCCCAGGCACGTCTGAGTCCTCCATCATATGCACAAATCCTCGGAGAAGCTGCCGTTGATCTGCCTGATGATTATTTTCATACAACAAAATCAGAATATCTAAGACGACGCGACCTGCTGGTACAAAGGCTGAATGCCATGGAAGGTGTTTATTGTCCAACCCCTGGCGGAGCATTCTACGCAATGGCACGATTGCCGATCGATGATTCTGACAGGTTCTGCCAATGGTTACTTGAATCATTTTCTCACGACAAAGAAACCGTAATGCTGGCACCGGCAACTGGTTTTTACAGTACCACGGGATTGGGATTGAATGAAGTCAGACTTGCTTATGTATTGAATACGACCGACCTCAATCGTGCAATGGATTGTCTCGAACTTGCATTACGAATATATCCGGGTCGTACCTTAATAAAACACACACGACCTGCATCGAGTTTGCACCATTAATCATCCGAATCAATAATTTTCTTTTGTTCATCATTTTCCTGGTCGCGGATGCTTTCATCAGCAATGCCGGTTGACGTATTGATATTTCCATCCGCTTCATCAGGTTTCTTGACCTTTAAAGGATTGTCAAATTCATCCTGGTTCTTATACATGTCTTCGTCCTGAGATTTACGAGGATAAGGTTTTTTGTCTTCCTGCATGAGTTTTGTTTTTAAATGAATGCTTTTAAAAAAAATAGTAAACAAAAAAAGCATGCCGTAAAGTGAATAGCATTGACGGTGTTAATAATTAAAATGCTTTATTTTACAATAAATTCTTAACCCTGGTGCAGTATGAAACGAAAGTGAAATCGGGGAAACTGGATTTCAATCATTTACCGGCATTCGCAGGATTTATCCTTGCCAAACACCACCAGGAATTCGTCGTGGAGCAGCTGCGCCTGTCGAAAGAAGTTAATATCCCATTACTTGCCCTTCTGGAACCACTTGGTGAAAAAAAAATCATGGAACTCTCCCTGTCATCAAGTGCGGAGTTCCTCACTTACCTGAAAGATAACCAGGCCCAAAAACAAATCGACGATTCATTTAAACGGTGGATGTCAGATAAACTGCCGGTTCTAACGAGAGAACAAATCGTCACCGAAGATATTACGCTGGTAAATTATATCCGCCGTCAGGCATTCCTGCACTTTATTCCACTTTATACGGAAGATATACCGGAGATCATGAACCTGATTCGTGAGATTGATCTGTTCCTCCTTGAGTCAGAAACCATTTCAGCGAACGGTTATATTCGTTTATTAAAAAATAAAATCAACGAAGAATTATATTTCAAAGAAAAGATCACCAACACCACACCCGGAATCGTTTATGTTTTCGATTTGAAAGAAGAAAAAACAGTGTATTCCAATGACAAGGTCGCGTATTATCTGGGATACGGGGAAGACGAACGGATGGATCCATCAGATCTTCTCCTGGAAAAATTTATGCATGTCGATGATATTCAAATTGCAAAATCGCACCTGGCCGAAGTAGCTAATCTAAAAGATCAGGAAGTAAAAACTTTTGAATACAGGGCGAAAACAAAAAACGGAACCTACCGCTGGCTCAGGGCTTATGAATCCGTTTTCCGCAGAACGATCGAGGGGGAAGTCTGGCAGATTATCGGAATTGCTACAGACATTCATAATGAAAAACAGATCGAACAGCAATTGTTTTATCGGGAATCACAATTACTCGAAGCACAGGAACTTGCTCAATTGGGAAGTTATGAATGGGATCTTGTCAACGGTACTTCAGAATCAACTCCTCAGATAAAAAACATTTTGGAAATTGTAAATCTTCCGCTGGAGGCTTTTATTGAACATGTACATCCGCAAGACCGGCTTCGGGTACAGGAAGCACTTCAAAAAGCCATGGAAGAAACCGGAATTTACGATTGCGAATTCAGGTACCAGATTTCGGGTAAAGAAAAAGTGCTCTGGTCGAGGGGACTTGTTTCATTCGATGAAATGGCCAAGCCCGTGGTTATGCGTGGGACCATCATGGATGTTACCGAACGGCATGTCATCATTCAACGATTACAAACAAGCGAAGAATTATTCAAACAGGCACAGGCTACGACACACATTGGAAACTATGTTTGGGATGCATCTATTAACCGGTACAATTGGTCGGATGAATTGTACAGGATTTACGGAATGGAACCTGGTTCCCCTATAGACCGCGAAACCATTGCGGCTTTGAATCATCCTGATGATAAGGATCTTGTAAGAAAAGCTATTCAGAGATCAGCCGAAACAGGTGAAGCATTTGACTTCCATTACCGGATCGTTTTAAAAGATGGATCGATAAAAATCTTACATGCACGCGGAAAAGCAATTATACAAAATGGTCAGGAAAAAATTCTCGGAACAGCACAGGATGTAACGGAGCGTCAACACCTGATCGACCGTTTACAAAAAAGTGATGAATTATATAAACAGGCCCAGGCCATTTCGCATATTGGTAACTGGACATACAATCTTGCAACAAATAAAACATACTGGACAGATGAAATGTTTCGTATCTACGGACTCGAACCACAATCGCGCGAAATAAGCTGGGAAGGATTTCTTGAGATGGTACACCCGCAAGACCGAGCGCTTGTACAGGGGTTTGCAACGCAGGCAATCAAAGCAAGAGCTCCTTTTGAAATGTATCATCGCAATCTGTTGAATGATGGAACTGTGAAAACTTTGCATATCCGCGGAGAAGTGGTCGTAGGAGAAGACCAAAAACCGCAGCAGTTATTTGGTACTGCACAGGATGTAACTACGCAACATCGTACAGAGCAAGAATTGCGGGATAACCGCAACTTCATTCAAAAGATCGCAGACGCAACTCCTTCCATCATTGCTTCCTATAATATCAATACCGGGAAATACCGTTTTGTAAGTCGTGGTCTGGAAACACTGCTCGGATATGATCCTGCCATTGCCATGGAAAAAGGAGTTGAGTTTTTTGTAAAACTGATCCACCCTGATGATCTCGGCCCCATGATGGCGAAAAACATGGATGCATTGCAGGCCGCAAATGAATCGGAAACGGAATTGAATGATATAATTATTGACTGGCAATACCGCATGTTGCATAAAGATGGAAGCTACCGCTGGTTTCATACATTCGGAACGATCTTCGACCGCAACCGGGAAGGAAAAGTGGAACATGTCTTGAATATTTCTATCGACATTACGGATAAGATTGAAGCAGAAAAGAAAGTAGTGGAACAGGAAATGTTCATCAAGCATATTGCAGATTCTTCACCAACTGTTTTATACCTGTTCGATACCAAACAGGGAAAAGTGGTTTATATAAATCGTGAGATTGAATCTGTACTCGGATACAATCCGGATGAAATGATTGGCCTGGGAAACCAGATTATCCCGCTTCTGTATCATCCGGAAGATGCTGCCATGCTGAAAGAAAGGCTGCATGAATACAATAACGCACAGCAACCTCAATCTCTCTTTCAGTTCGAATGCCGCATGAAACATAAGAACGGGGAATGGCGGTGGCTGCTGATCAGGGAAATTGTTTTCAAAAGAGATACCGAAAATAAGATCCTTGAAGTCCTTGGGTCTGCACTAGATATCAGTCACCGAAAGGACATTGAGACCATGCTGATTCAAAAAACGCGTGAGCTGGAACAGTCGAATGCCAGCCTCGAAGAATTTGCGTATGTCGCAAGTCATGACCTGAAAGAACCATTACGGAAAATTTCTACTTTTGGCGACAGGCTCATGGCTGCACACAAAGCAAACCTGAATGAAGAAGGAAAAGAATATCTTGAAAAAATTGTACATTCTTCAAAGCGTATGCAGCTTATGATCAACGATCTTTTATCCATATCGATGATCTCAGGAGAAAAAACTTTTGAACGATTCAGCCTGCAAACGATATTGGATGAAGTAGTACAAACACTCGAATATAAGATCGAAGAGCACAAAGCGATTCTTGAAATCGATCCGTTGCCGGAAGCATGGATCATTCCTTCCCAGTTCAGGCAATTATTTCAAAATCTAATGAGTAATTCTCTTAAATTTATCCGTACCGGTGTGCAGCCGCGAATCGTTGTGCGGCACCGTTATATACGGCCTTCTCAGGTGAAAACCGCCGAGGTGGCCAAAGCAAATGAATACCTCCAAATCAATTTCGAAGACAATGGGATTGGTTTTGATAAAGCATTTTCTGAGAAGATCTTTGCCATCTTCCAGCGTTTGCATAGCAAAAGTGAATACGAGGGTACAGGAATCGGTTTGTCCATTTGCAGGAAGATCATCGAAAACCATGGCGGAACCATTGTGGCCGCCGGCGTTCCCAATCAGGGTGCAAAATTTACCATCATTCTTCCCGTATGAATAAAATGAATCATAACCCGGTTTATATTGTTGACGACGATCCGGATGACCGACAAATCATCAATGATGCATTTGAAGCGAATCAGATAACGTCCCAGGTCATGCTTATCGAAAACGGGTATAAACTGATGGAAGATCTTCAAAAGCAGGACGTATTGCTACCGGGGTTAATCCTGCTTGACCTGAACATGCCAGGGAAAGACGGCCGCGAGGTTTTAAAAGAAGTGAAAGGAAATAAATTATGGCGTCATATCCCTATTGTAATATTTACGACTTCTTCATTTGATAAAGACCGCGAAAGTTGTTATGAACTCGGTGCAAATTGTTTTGTTACAAAACCAAGTAATTACAACAAGCTCGTGGATACAATACGCTATATACGAGAATTGTGGTTGACTACTAATTGAGTTGCTTGTTGCTGCTTGCGTGTTGCTGGTTGCTGGTTTCTTGTTGGCTTTCTTTCATTCTTTTCTTTATCTGCTTCGCCCATACCCCATACCCCATACCTCATCACTCATAGCTCAAATCTCTCCGTCCATGGCATAAAATTTAGGGTTTTGTTCTTATGGATTGGAAAGAGCTTTTGAAAAAAGGTAAAAAAGAGCAGATGCCATTACGGTGGGCTCCCATGCTTGCCACATTAACAAAAGAACCGTTCAACAATGCTGATTGGACCTTTGAAATTAAATGGGATGGGTACAGAATACTTGCTTATACAAATGAAAATAATACAATCCTATATTCACGAAGTCTCCTCAATTACACGTCAAAATATAAGCCGGTAGCACAAGCCTTAAATAAATTAAACCACAAAATGATCCTCGATGGGGAAGTGGTTTTGCTGGATAAAACAGGCCGGCCCGATTTCGACGCACTTCAGCGATACCAGGGCCAAGAAGGAATTGTTTTTTATGTATTCGATTGTTTGTGGTTAAATGGTATTAGCATCATTCATCTTCCTCTTCATGAAAGAAAGAAAATATTACGTAGCATCCTTACAGAATCAGACACAATCAGGATTAGTGAAGAATTTGAAGAGGGAACGCAATTATTCGATCAGGTGAAAAAACTCGGTCTGGAAGGAATTATGGCCAAAAAAAAAGAAAGTGTTTATGTACCGGGTAAAAGAACTACGGACTGGTTGAAAATTCCTACTTCTTTCCGACAGGAATTTGTTATTGGCGGCTGGACAGAATCGACAAGTGCGAGGTCTTTTCGTTCCTTATTATTTGGCCGGTTTCAAAACGGTCAGCTACATTTTGTTGGTCATGCAGGAGGCGGATTCAAAGAAAAAAACATGAATGATATTCTCACGAAGTTGAAAAAGCTCGAGACCAATAAAAAATCGTTCGTGAATGAAGTGGATGCAGAAACAAAAGTTCATTGGGTGAAACCGGAACTGGTTGCAGAAATTAAATATGCTACATGGACAAAAGGTGGCAAAATCCGAAAGCCCGCGATATTTATGGGTTTCCGAAATGATAAAAAAGCCCACGAGGTGACGGGTGAAACCGAAATCATCAAAAGTCCGGCAACGAAAATTACGACGCAGAAGACCAGTGTTCTTCCCGGCAGTAATTGGAATTTGATCATGCAGGAAAAAATTACAAGTCAGTCTAAATTCATCATTGAAGGAAGTGAGATCAATATCGTAAATGTTGAAAAGGAATATTGGAAAGGGATAACAAAGGCCGCCTTGATAGAATATTATCACCGCATAGCTGATTCTATATTGCCACATCTGAAAGACAGGCCTCAGTCACTACACATTAAAAATAAAGGACCGTTACGGGAGGGATTCTATATAAAAGATATGGAAGAACAGCAACCCGCCTTTGCAACTGTTTTCCCGGTAAAACGGAAGCATAAGAAGACAGACAGGCGTGAGATCATAGACTACCTGGTTTGCCAGGATGAGGCAACATTGTTATTCATGGTCAATCTTGGCTGCATTGATATCAATCCGTGGACTTCACGTATGCAAAACCCGTCAGAGCCTGATTATATTGTTATCGATTTAGATCCGTCGGATAAAGATTTTAATAAAGTAATCGAAACGGCTCGCGCTTCAAATGAATTTTTTAAAAGAAAAAAGCTGAAAGTATTTCCAAAAACATCGGGTAAAAGCGGCATGCATCTGTATATTCCCTGTCGCGGTATTGCGTTTCCTCATGCAAGGCCCCTCGCCGAATATATCTGCAATGAAATACACGGTCTTGTTCCTTCCCTGACAACTACAGAAGTCAGCGTTGATCATCGCGGCAACCTGTTGTACATTGATCCGAACCAGAATGATGATGCAGATACACTAGCCGCTCCATATTCTGTGAGGCCGCATACGATTCCAACAGTATCTACGCCCTTACAATGGAAAGAAATTAATAAACGACTTGATCCCCATGAATTTACCATACACACAATGGGCGACCGGTTAGATAAAAAAGGAGACATTTTCTTTGACGTTTTATCAGAAGAGATCGCGGTAAAGAATACGAGAGAACTGATGAAGCTTTTGTAGTATGGGGTATAAGCTATTGATGCGATGGTGATTTGAATGTTGCAATTATTCAGACTGAGACTGCTGACCGTTGAAAGCCGATAGCCCATTGCTCATAGCTCGTGGCTCATTGCTCACGACGCCTGGTCCATCAGAATTCCATCATTGCGCGGAAGCGTGAAGGAGAAACGGCTTCCCTTTCCAACCTGGCTTGCCACTTCGATGCGGCCACCATTTTTCGTAAGAAAATCTTTACAGAGCATGAGACCAATACCGGTACCGGTTTCATCTGCAGTGCCCTTGGTAGTATAATAATTATTAGCAAACAACTGGTCGACGACTTCGGGAGGCATACCTCTGCCGGTGTCTTTCACAAATATTTCAACTACCGGACCTTTTTCCAATGTTCCGATTTCAATTTTTCCTTTTGGTGGAGTGAACTTGATTGCATTGGACAGAAGGTTTCTTACTACAAGGCTGATCATATCTTTATCCGCATAAATATAGATCGGTTGCGCATGTTTATACTTGACAACGATCTGCTTTGAGTGCGCCTGCAGCCGGAGGAGATCTGTGGCTTCTTTTATAAGTTCAGATACTTCGAGCAATTGCGGATGCACTACGTTTACCTGCATCTGGCTTTTCGCCCAGAGCAACAAGTTCTCCATCAATCCGGTCGTATAATTCAAATCGTTCACAACGTCAGGAATGAACAGCTTGATCTCTTCACCCGGCAAATCGTATTGTTGAACACTTCTAAACAGGTTTCGCAACGCGTACAGTGGCGTTTTCAGGTCATGAGAGATTACGGAGAACAATTTATTTTTAAGTGTATTCAATTCTGTTAGCTGCGAGGTTTGTTCCTCCAGCAATCTTGCTTTTTCGTCGATTTCCCCTTTTTGTTTCTGTATTTCGAGGTTAACACGGTGTAGTTCGCGATAGTTGCGCAGAATGCTGAACTGGTATTGCGTGTTTTCTTTTTTGATCAGAAACAATGCATAAAATATAAATCCGGCAGCAAGCAAATGGTTGAAAACGTAAAAGGAAAAATTTGTATTCTGCAAGAGGTATACATAATCTTTGGGGAAGACAAATACACGGAAATAACAAAGCATCGAAAGCGTGAATGCAAAAACGATATAAATAAATCGTTGCAGGAAAAACACCGACAATACACCGTATAAAATAAAGAACAATTCAAGTCCCACATCGAAACTGGCTGCATACACCATTGCTGTCAGGATCGGGTACATCACGAAATAACAGAGTGTACCGAATTCATGCATCAGGTAATGATTACACAATAAAACGAGGATACTGATCATGGCAGGAGAAAATGCAACCACCCATGCCAATGCGGGTAGATTCTCATTTCCAAATAAACCCATGATGGGGAGGAGAATACCAAAAACAAGTCCAAAGAAATTCAGCTGGTTGAAGATGCCCAGCTTCCGCTTTTCGTAATCGTCCATTTCTTCCATATCGCCAATGGACTTGATCTTATGCTGGAACAGCAACAGGTTTTCAAGGACGACTTGCATAGGAAGTTGAGGGTTCAAGAGTATGTTAACGGAAAAATACTGCTTTTATTAGAAAATTTCAAGATGTATAAAGCCGAATTCCTGCACAATAAAATACGTTATTTCCCCTATGCGGTCAAGGATCTGGACGGATTAGGGAAGATGAAATGAACAAATACCATGCTTATCTAAGGTATTGTTTACAAATGTTATGCAGATATGGTTCCAACCCGTTAAGTATGAACGATTTAATACAACGTCATTGTTTTGATCTGATAAGTGTTTTATTCTAGTAGGATGATAAAAAAACATCCCGGATAAACCGGGATGTAATAGACTATATTTTAAAAAAAAACTGCGGATTAAATGTGTAGTAAATACACGCAGATTTTTAATTCCCGAACGCCTTTTTCAATTCGCCCGCAGCGAAAGATTGTGCATCCCTGGCCTGCGGTACAACTGTACCCATTCCAAAGAATTCATGGGTAACCCCTTCAAAATTTCTTTGCGATACTTCAACACCCGCCGATTTCAATTTATCACCCAGTTGCTGTCCTTCTGTTTGTAAAGGATCTATCGATGCCGTGATTATGGTAGTGGCCGGCAGACCTTTCAGATTTGCTTTCACCAGGGATATCATCGGACTCGATGCTGCATTCTTATTTGGAAGATAATGTTTGAAGAACCATTGCATGCCCGGTTTGTTCAATGGTTTTGCTGTATCATTTTTCTGATACGATTCGGTGTTCATGTCTGCCGCTGCAATCGGGTATACCAATAACTGGTGAACGGGGATTTTCATTCCTTTATCACGCGCCATCATGCTCACAGAAGCAGCCAGGTTACCACCGGCACTTTCACCCGCAACCGCGATCCTTGAAGTGTCGCCTTTTATAGACGCAGCATTTTTTACCACCCATTGGTATGCAGCATATGAGTCATTATGTGCAGTCGGAAACTTATGTTCCGGTGCCTGCCTGTAAGCAACCGAAACCAATACGGCACCGGTTTGTTCGGCAAGGGCAGTGGCTGATGCATTATAAGTATCAAGGTCGGCGATCACCCATCCGCCACCATGATAATAGACGATCACTGGAAAAGGACCATTACCCGTCTTTGGTGTATAGATTCTCAGGTGAATTTTTCCACCGGTTACCGGTATCTCCATTCCACTTGTATCGACACCCGGGGCAGGCATTGGAATATTATGTTCTTTCATTACGTCCATCACAGCGGTCGCGGGAGACGGTTGTTTCCTCGCTTCCTGTGGAGTAAGCGTATAAAAAGGCGGAGCATTATAACTTCCCAGCTTTTCGATAACAACAAGCATTTCCGGTTTGATATCGGGCGCCCATGCAGGTGCCGGACCAGCAGGTTTTAATTCGCGTGCTGAATTGGAAGTGTCGGCATTCGTTGGGGTGCCGGCAGAATCTTTGATGGATGTGGAATCGCCTGAGCTGTTATCATTACAAGATGCGAGGATAAAATTCAATGCAAATAATAGGTACAACGGGACAGAAAATATGGATGCAATTACGCGATTACCCGCCATGTTGCAATTTCTGATGTCTTTCATTAGAACAATTTTGAGTATATACGAGACATAACCCTTTATGGTCGGAATTGATCCAATGAATTTTTATGCA
>DATLDA010000338.1:0-2202 GCA_035526135.1 Flavitalea sp. | reverse complement strand
ACTAAGAACTAAGAACTAGGAACTAAAATTTCCTACGCTTGCGCCGTCGGTCCGCCAAAATTCATAGGGATCTGCACGTCTTCAAGGTCCTGGATCTTTCCGTTCATGGATTCGAAACGTGATACATTTTCTGTGAGTGCTTTCATAAATCGTTTCGCGTGTTGGGGAGTAAGAATGATCCTGGACTTTACGCGACTTTTGGGCGTACCTGGCATTACGTTCACGAAATCGATCACAAACTCCGCATGCGAATGCGTAATAATTGCAAGATTTGCATATACACCTTCTGCTACTTCTTCTGAAATTTCAATATTAAGCTGACTGGGTTGTTGCTGCGGGTTATTATCCATCTGAATTGATTGAGCGGCAAAATTAACCGCAATTAGTGTACAAGTTGTTTGAATTTTATAAGGAGGGAATCGGGGGGAATTGCCTTAGCAATGATCTTTCCATGTGGATCGATCAGGAAGTTGAATGGAATACTGTCAATCTTGAACGCATACGCAGCATCTCCCCTCCATACTTTCTGATCAACCCATTGCTGACCGGTATATTGGTAATACTTCAATGCACCCTTCCAGTCCGCGGTATCTGCATCCATGGCTATTCCAATTGCGACAAAGCGGGAGCTGTCCATTTCCGCAAAAGCATCTTTTTTTAATTTTGAATAGATATTACATCTTCCGCACCAGGATGACCAGAAATCAATGAATACATATTTACCTGAATACGCATTCAACGATTGCATGTTTCCATTAACATCAGGTAAGGATAATGCGGGTGCCGTATCGCCGGTTTTGAGTTCCTCCCGGAATATGGACAAATACTTTTCCGTTTCGATTCTTAACAGCTGTATTCCTGAATGACCCGGGAACCGGTCTGATAAACGGTGGGTGAATCGAGAAAGGCCGACATAATCACTGCCAAAATCGACTGCCTGATAAACATACAATGCTGCCGCTGCGCTCCCTACCGTATCCACATAATCTCTAAATAAAAACTGGTCAGCATCGTTTCCCTTTTGAGAAATCCCGCGTATATCAAACGGAGATTGACCGGGAGTATGCGCATTCATCCGTGCGATAAAATTCTTCAAACTGGATGTGGCAGACGAACCTGTGACAGTGGTTTTCGAGGGATCCTCAAAATTTGCATATATATTTATCCGGGCCGCATCATTGATGAACCGAAGGTTCATGCGTCTGTCGGAAGTACGAATAACAAATACATTTTCTTCCTGATCAGGAATAGTAAAAGTGACCGTTTGGATTCTGTCTTTTATAAAAACTGAATCCAGCTTGTTGTTACGCCCTCCTTCCCAACTCATTTCCTCCAGGTATATCTGTCTGTTATACGCATTTTCTATTTGCAGATTGATTAACACAGGTCTTGTGTTCACAGTATGTTTTGCTCGACATGAACAGGTCAGAAAAATAACCAGCAGAACGAAAAAGCAAATTGATCGCATCAGAGATATCCAGGACGAAAAATACAAACGGAGAATGGATTGATTTACGATGAAAGGGCAACCAGCAAAATATTATTTGTTGATAGATCTGATCAGGTTCTCAGCATTGCTTTCGTTTATATCTTTGAAAGCAGTGAAAAATGCATCCAGTTCTTTTTTGTTTTCTGGCAATGCCTTGATGAGTTCTTTGCGGGTAAGTTTTGTTTTCTTTATGCTTTTGTCGGGGAAGGCGAGGAACCAGGTAATATCATTATCATAAACATCAGAAAAATCACCGTTGAAATTATTCAGGTAATCATCCTTGTTCGCCTTTAATTTTTTTACTTTCCTCAATTTTAATAACTCCACCTGAAGACTGTCGGGTTTATCCGGGTTATAGCCTATGGCTTCATAAAATAATTGTCCGCGAGGATCCAGTTCATCATTTTTTACAAAATGATGTACCTGGTTTGAATTGATGATGTAGAAACGTTTGACATAATTTGTATTCACAATAATGTTCGTGTCTTGTCTCCTTACGTGAAGTTCCTGGTCCAGGAAATCGTAATTGAAATAAAAGTCCTTACTGATCTCCACATCATAATTATTGATTGCACCGCCAATGAGCCATCGGTTACTGAAAAATCTTTTGTCACCACCAAAGCCTGTAAAATCCTGCAGCATTTCCACTTTGCGTCCGCTGGTTTTTACCATAAAATCCCGGAATATTTCTCCCAGAGATGCATTTACGTTGA
>DATLDA010000197.1:0-9300 GCA_035526135.1 Flavitalea sp. | reverse complement strand
TCCTTTACATACTGAACGATCCGCGGGAAAAATACCAATAAGCCATCTGTCAGGAGCATGCCGGTGGTTTTTACCATCTTCATCGCAAAAGCATAGAATCCTACAGCTATGGTAGTACTTACTAACCCGAGTAGTACATTGTCGAGCATCAACGGGATGCTGTAAACAAGGCTGATAAGATAAGTAACCCACGTGAACCGGATATGTCTTTTCCAATGTACGTTTCTGAAGTTCAGCGGAATTTCGCGGAAAAGTACAAGGTTATTCCAAACGCTGTTCAGGATCGCGGCGCCGGCAATGATACCATAATAGATATAATAATCCTCTCTCGCCTTAACGAGCAAAAAAATGGAAACCATTCCGAGAATGCGGGTTACAAGCGAGCGGATGGTAATGTACCTGAATCGTTCCAAGCCCAGAAAATACCATTCGCAGGCGAGAAAATTGACGAGCAGAAATGAGAAAGAGAATAATAGTAGCCTCACGTCACCGATTCGCTGCCAGATGAAATAAACAGAAACAGAATAAATAACAAGAGAAACGCCTGAAGAAATAATATGAAGGACCAACAATTCGTTCAACAGCTTTTTTAAGGCAGTCGGATTGTTTTTTTCCCTCGCCACTTCCCTCATTCCATATACCATGATGCCGAATTCTGCCATGGTTATGAAATAATAAGTGAACGAGTCAATAAAACTTACGCGGCCGACCCCGTCAGGGTCAAGTACACGGGATATATAAGGGATTGTAATAAGGGGAAGCAAGACCTGGCTGCCGGATAAAAGGAAATTGTACACCAGGTTTTTCTTCAAGCTCGCCAAAGCAGTCTGATTTTGGGAAATTGATCACCTCAAACGAGTGATGCGCAAACATAACTATATTTATCCTAACGGTAGAGCACATGTACATCTGAAGTGCATCCGTTTACATCGCCACCACAAAAATGAAGATCGCTTTATTTGACACCGGTCATTTTGAAACAGCATACACCCTAATCAGGCTTTTCGATATTCCGGGAAACCAGGTGATCATTTTCACCAACAGCCGGACAGAAAGTATTTTGAAAGAAATGCTGGATGATGACCAGGATCGATATGAATGGTATATCATCGACCGGTGGATCTCAGATTGGAATTATTTCAGGTATGTGAAAAGACAATTGGCCGTTTTACGACCGGCACTCATTTTCCTGAATACGATTGACCGCCTGCCTTTTTATTATGCATTGATGTTGAATTTTCTTCCGCAGGCGAGGGTCATAGTTACGATCCATGATATAAATTGTTTTTTTGAACGGGGCCATACCAACGCGATCAGCCAGGCACTCCGCTGGTATAGCAAAAAATTTCTTATCAGGGAAGCTGAGGCTCTTAATGTACTTTCTGATACGATGGTTCCTTATCTGCGAAAAAAAACGGATAACAGAATTTCTGTGTTGCAGATCCCGGGGGCCGTTTTCGAAAACAGGATCTCCACAGTAGTCAATAACCGGAGGATAAGTTTGGTAGTGCCCGGAAGCATTGACCAGCGAAGAAGAAATTACGATGACGTGTTTTTGTTGAATGAACTGCTGGAAGAAGCGGGTCTGCCCATTGATATTACTTTATTGGGTGGACACTCAACCAACTATGGGAGAGCGGTAATTGCAAAAGCAAAACAATGGAATGGACGGCACACATCAATTGTTTGTTATGATACTGAGATTGTGTTGCAATCTGAATATGAAAATGTCATTCAAAGTGCTCATTTCCTTTTTTGTCCGATAACAGTGCATACAAAAATGTGCGGAGATATTCCTGAGATCTACGGCATAACAAAATCATCAGGGTCGCTGGCAGATGCAGTCAGGCATGCGAAGCCAATCATAGTTCCGGATGAATTAAAAACATCCCCACGGCTTGATGGAAGTGTATTTAAATATAAAAATATGGTGGAGATCACCGACCTGCTTTTTAAAATTTACCAGGATGGTATACTGTATAAAGAATGGGAAGAAAATGCCATCAGCAATTCAGCCTGGTACACGATAGAACATGTGCGTGAAAGGAATGGGACGGTTTTCTTTGGCGAAGAGGAGATGGAGTAGACAGTATGCAGTTGGCAGTATTGAGTCGGCAGTAGGCAGTAGGCAGTTGGCAGTATGCAGCAGGAAAAGCAACCAGCAACAAGCAACTATGAACTAAGAACTATGAACTAAGAACAAGTAACCAGCAACTATGAACTAAGAACTATGAACTACTTTACACCCTCCACCCACCTGTCCATCTTTCGTTCGAGAACTGTGAGGGGCATGCTTCCATCCCGCAGCAGTTCATCGTGAAATGCCTGTAATGAGAATTTGTTACCGAGTTGTTGTTGGTATTTATTTCTCAGTTCAACGATCTTTAATGCGCCCATTTTATAACCCAGCGCCTGACCCGGCCCGGATATGTAACGTTCAATTTCTGCGGTCGCGCCTTCTTTACTGATCTGTTCATTTTCCATCATGTATTGAATTGCTTCTTCACGCGTCATGTTTTTTGAATGCAGGGCTACGTCAACAACAAGCCGGATTGCACGGTGCATTTCGTCACCCAATGCGCCCATATGCTGATAAGGATCGGTATACAGTCCGAGTTCTTTGCCGAGGCTTTCGCAATATAAAGCCCACCCTTCGACATACGCATTGGACCACGAATCATTCCGTCGAATAGCAGGTAGTTGTTTGTTTTCGGTTTGCAAACTGATTTGATAATGGTGGCCTGGAATTGCTTCATGTAAAAAAAGACTTTCCATACCGCTTGTACTATTGAAATTTGACGCATTTACTATGGGAACATAAAAGATCCCCGGTTTAATACCATTCGGTGATTTGATATATTCGGCACTGGCTGATGATTCACGAAAGGATTCCGTGCGCCGGATTTCGAAAGGTGTTTTCGGAAAATTGCTGAAAAGCTTTTTAAGATTAGGTTCAACTTTTGCCTGTATAGAACGAAAAGCATTCAGTACATCGTCTGGAGTTTTGAAAGGCCTGAATTTTGGATCTGAATTCAAATGTGCAAAAAATGATTTCAGATCACCGGAAAAACCAACTCCATTTTTAATTTTTTCCATTTCACCTCGTATCCTTTTTACTTCCTGCAAACCAATGTTATAAATTTCATCAGGTGTTTTGTCTGTAGTGGTGTGCAGCCGCACGAGTAGTTCATATCGTTCTTTTCCGTCGGGCAATGCTCCTATCCCATTTGTCGTTTTTCTGGCACCGGGCAGGTATTCATTTTTAAGAAAGTTCGCCATCCGTGCGTATGCCGGAATAATCTTGACGGATATTACATCCTCATATGCTGTAGTTATTCTTTTTTTATCCGCATCCGGGAAATTACCTGGAATTTTACGAACCGGTTCATAGAACAGGTTCGATTGAACATCTTTCGTCACCATAAATTCAAACTGCGGAATCATCGATCGCACGAGCGGCTGCGGAAGCGTGTAATTTTCTGCAATCCCTTTCCGGAAATAAACAATCGCACTATCCAGCCATGTTGTATAACCATCCAGTCGCTTTAGCCAATTATCATAATCCTTCACGGTTTTGAATGGCTGGGCCCCTTCGCCACTGGCCCATTGACCGATGATCAGGTGAGTCCCCCATATCTGATCAGTAGGGATTCTGTTATAGCGGAATGAAAGATCTTTATCGAGAAGATTAAAATATTCTTCAATGAAGTCATAACTAATTCTGTCGTTCTCATTCAATTGGTCGCGATTGAATGTATGAACGGCTGCCAATGTGTGTTGATAGAATTCATGAATTTTTTCTTCGTAACTGTCTGTAAAGTCAGCATACATTTTATCATTGTAAACAGAATCACCATTGAAGGTGGCAATCAGGGGGAACAATTTCAGATATTCCTGATAAGTGTTTTCAAGAACCGCAGCGAATTTGCTGCTATCTTCCGCCGGTTTTGCATCCTTGTGAGATTCACAGGAACTAATGATTAAAGCGAGGAAAAAACATAAGAAAATTCTCATCTTTTTCTGTTTAAAGTATTAAAATCACCGATCACGGGAATGGCAAATATTTTTACACTTTGCCTTGAACAAGAGGCAAAAAATTCTGTATTACGATGCAGGCCTGTAACTTGCCAGCCTGATATAGTTATATAAAATTCCGATGTAAATTTTAGGATCATTTCTTATGGCATCTTCAAAACATTTCAACCTGAAAGCAACCGCGGACGAAACTACGGGTTTCGGTACGAACAGTTCTATGTATGGTGGACGACTGGTAAAAAAAGATGGCAGGCCAAATATCAGGAAATCCGGATTGAAATTTTTTGAAAGGCTAAGCTGGTACCATACTTTAATCGATTTGCCGCGATCAAAATTTCTTGCATTGATCCTTCTTGGATTCCTGTTGATCAATCTTCTTTATGCACTGTGTTATTATATGATCGGCGTTGACCATCTGAATGGAATGGTAGCCGAAACAAAATCACAGAAATTCATTGAAGCATTTTTTTTCAGTGCGCAGACTTTTACCACCGTAGGTTATGGAAGGATTAATCCGACAGGCTACATAACCAGTATGGTGGCAGCGGTGGAAGCTTTAACGGGTCTGTTGTTTTTTGCAATTGCCACGGGCCTTTTTTATGCAAGATTTTCGCGTCCGAAAGCGTTCATTCGTTTCTCTGAAAGCGCAGTGATTGCACCTTATAAAGATGGCATTGCTTATATGTTCAGGCTGGTTCCATTCAAAAACAATATGTTGACGGATGCGGAAGTAAAAGTGACAATCGGGTTGGTTGAAAAAGAAAATGGAAAGGAAATGAACCGGTTTTATCCGATGGAATTGGAAATTAACCGGATTAATGCGCTCACCCTCAGCTGGACGATCGTACATCCTATCAATGATAAAAGTCCACTATTCAATCTTTCAAAAGAAAATTTGCTAGAAGCCCGCGCAGAAATTTTGGTATATCTGAAAGCATTTGATGAAACATTTTCCAACACAGTCGTTGCAAGGGCTTCGTATACCGCAGATGAACTGATCGTCGGTGCGAAATTTATTCCAATGTATCACCGATCACCTGTAGGTAACTATACGGTAATTGAATTGGCCAAGTTGAATGCTATGCAAAAAGTGGAATTGCCCGTGTTAGTATAATTATACGAAAAGGCAGTAACTGTTGATCCGATAGCTTCGAAGAGCAGACTTTTCCTCAATGGCAAGACGAAAAATCGTCTGTCTATTCCCAAAATTTCACCGGGTAATCCGAACATTTTCTACTTTCTGCGGGCATCTTTTGCTCTAACTGCGAAAGTTGCTGGCGGGAAAAATCCTCCTCGATCTTTTGAAAAACTACACGTTCTTCGAATCGGATATGTTGTTCTACAAGATCTGCATAGATGTTGTACAGGCCATAACCGTCATTATGTAATTTCAACCGGTCACCAAGCACCCGGAAAGTTTCATGGTCACGATGGATAATGTGTAAATAAGATTTGTCGAATTGATGTTGTGAAAGATAAGGCAGCAGTACTTTTTCTTCTGACTGCATATGTTGCTGAAGGTCTTTTTGCCACCAGTTCAATATAAAATCTTTCAACACACTTTTATCTGCTTGTTTCTCAACACCTTTTTTAATCAGCAAACAACCCATCAGGGTGTTATGGTGCTGGTGTGATAATGGTTGCAGGGCAATATCGCGTTTCATAAAGTAACTCCTCCTGCGATATATAAATGCAACAATTAATCCAACTATTATAGAAATTAATAGTGTATTGTTAATTAAGTACTTAGGCCTTTGATAATTTGTATAAAATCTTCTGCTACCAATGAGGCTCCACCGACCAGACCGCCATCAATGTCAGGTTGGGAAAATAATTCCTTAGCATTGGCTGCCTTTACACTTCCACCATACAAAACAGATATTTTCTCAGCAGCGGGCGGGCCGTATTTTTTTGCAATTACTGAACGAAGCCAGGCATGCATTTCCTGCGCCTGATCCGCACTTGCTGTTTTTCCTGTTCCAATAGCCCATACCGGCTCATAGGCAATTATAATCTTATCTAGTGCAGCGGCATCAAGATGAAATAATGCTTCATTCACCTGATTAGCTACATGTTCATTTTGTTTACCTGCTTCTCTTATGTCCAGTGTTTCACCACAACAAAAAACAGGAGTGATTCCTTCGGTGAGGCATAGATCAATTTTTTTTGCGAGTTGCTCGTTTGTTTCGTGAAAATACTCACGTCTTTCACTATGTCCAACAATGCAATACTTAATGCTGATCGAATGAAGCATTTCTGCTGATACTTCGCCCGTAAATGCACCGGATTTTTCGTGCGAACAATTCTGAGCAGTAACAAAAAAATTATATTCATCGGCAATGCGGCTGTTTGCCATTATGAGATAAGGAAAAGGAACCGCAAACAAAACGGAATGATTTTCTTTTAATCCTTTCGTACCGTTCAATACATCTTCGAGCAATCTTTCCGCTTGCTGATAGGTACAATTCATTTTCCAATTTGCTGCTGCTATTTGTTTTCTCATTCCAGTTCGTTTAAGGTTGGTCAAAGATAGTCTTCAAAAGTTCTATTTCTTTTTCAGAAAGAACCCGGGCTTTTAGTTTCTTCCAGTTGCGGATATCAGAAACTGCTTTCTGAAATTCGTATACAGACAATCCTTTTGTTCCCCACGTAAAACTTGGGATGAATTTCGGGGTTAATCCCTCTCCGTATACATTCGAGCAGATCCCGACCACGGTCCCTGTATTGAAAGAGGTATTGATCGCACAACGCGAATAATCACCCAGCAAAACACCGCATTTTTGACCTGCAGGTTGATATAACCCTGAATTTTGTTGCCAAACCCTGACTTCTCCGGCATTATTTTTCAGATTGGAATTGGAAGTACCTGCTCCCATGTTACACCATTCGCCGATCACAGAATCACCCAGATATCCATCGTGCGCTTTATTGGAATATCCAAATACAACAGAATTTTTTATTTCACCGCCAACAATGGAGAAAGGTCCTATGGTTGTGGCCCCATAAATTTTGGATCCCATCTTCACTACACTGCCTTCACAAAGTGCAAAAGGCCCGCGGATCAGACTTCCTTCCATAATTTCGGCGTTTTTCCCTACGTAGATCGGGCCCGTTGAAGCATTGAGATTACAGTGGGCGACTTTTGCTCCGGCCTCTATAAAGATTTGACTCGGACAGCTTACATGAACCGTTTCAGGGATTGGTTCTGTATATCGATTTGAAGTAAGAAGTTTATAATCCTCTCTGATCGCCCAGTCATTGTTAATAAAAATGTCCCAGGGATAATTAATCGTACGAATGGATTCGAAATCGGATTCAATCAAACTTGAATTCTGACGCTGATTGAAAGACTTAAAAAAAGTTTTGGAAGGCAGCAAGTTGGCAGGAACCGCCTGTTGTCCGTCGCTTTTGAAAGTTGACACGGCTGTTCCTAAAAGTTTCTCCCATTTTTCACGAATCGTAAGAATGCCGACACGAATATCTGCAACATGTCGGATGAGCGCAAAAGGAAACAACTGCTCTTTGAAAGGTACTTCATCAAGGTAAATTTCCTTCATGTCTAAATCTACATCAATAGAGGTAAATAAAAATCCCCTCCTGAAGAATCAGGAAGGGAAAGTATAGCCATGAAAAACAAAAAATGTATGAATACAATTATTTCTTCTTCTCGTAACGTTTTTTGAATTTATCAATCCTTCCGGCTGTATCGACAAGCATCTTCTGGCCGGTAAAGAAAGGATGCGATGTATTGGAAATTTCCAATTTGATAAGGGGATACTCTTTGCCATCTTCCCACTTCACACTTTCTCTTGTCGGGGCCGCCGAACGGCTGATAAAGCTATAACCGTTACTCATATCTTTAAAAACAACAAATCGGTAATTATCGGGGTGAATTCCTTTTTTCATAACGCTGTTTGTGAGTGTACGGATTTGGCCGTACTTTTTAAAATGAAGCGCAAAATTACATGAAATCGGCCATTTTTACCAAATCTATTTGATCAGTTCCGCATGTTGATAAATTGCAATGGAAAACCCAGTTCAGCCTTCTGGCACAATTGAATAATCTCCTGTAAATCATCAATTTTCTTTGCCGTTACTCTCACCAGGTCGTCCATAATCTGGGCTTGTACCTTTAAGCCGCTATCTTTTATAAGCTTAGTCACTTTCTTTGCATCGTCCTGTTTCAGACCATTACGGACAGTGACGTCTTTTTTTGTCACTTTACCACTTGGATATGCATCTTTGGTTAAATCGAACGCTTCGGGAGCAATACCCTGTTTATGGGATCGGCTGATAAGAACATCAAGTACCTGACGCATTTTCATGTCATCCCCTGTTTCGATATGAAGGGTAAACTCTTTTTTATTCAAATCAAGGGCAACCGGTGAATTTTTAAAATCGAAACGATTGGTGATTTCTTTCCTGACTACATTAATGGCGTTGTCGAGCGCCTGCGCATCTACCTTACTAACAATATCGAACGAGGGCATTGGTTTATTTTTCGCAAATGTAAGACTTCGCGATGAGCTATGAGCAATGAGCACTGAGCTATGAGCTATGAGGAATGAGCTATAATGAATGAGCTATGAGCCGTTACCATGAACGGTAGTCCATAGCTCACGGCTCACGGCTCACAAAGTATATTATTGTTGTTGTCCGCCTCCTACTCTGTTCTGCTCGTCCTGGGCACTGCCAGTCCGGCGACGTGGGGCATTTCCATTTTGTACTTTACCAAACCGATAATTGAAATTCAGTCCTACCCTGCGGTTATCCCACTGGCTTCGGATCTGCGTGTCGATCTCACCGAACTTCGTGAAGCCACGATATTTCTGAATATAAAATGGATCTGAAATATTCAATTTGAGGGTTCCTTTCGTTTTCAAAACCTGTTTTGACACACCAAATGAAACAACTCCCATTGGTTTGGAAACTGTCAAACCTCCATCCTGCATTTTCATGCGATAAAAAGCACTGATCTCACCGCCCCAGCCCTTTTTGAATCGCAACTGATTATTCAGGTTGCCCAGTCCGCTGGTGATCTCCACATTCAAAGGCCGGTTGTTTACAAAACCTTCGAATTGATTGTTGAAGATATTCGCATATAAACTTGTCGTCCACCATTTGGTTAGTGGAGCATTGTAATTGATTGCAATCCCTACATTTCTTCTGCGTGCGATATTTTCTTTTGTGAGGTAGGTGACTTTTGTTTCGTTGTTTTGTTTAAGGATATCGTTGATGATATCAGTTGTTTGTGTGAAATTGATC
>DATLDA010000167.1:0-19092 GCA_035526135.1 Flavitalea sp. | reverse complement strand
GGCATCGACCTGGGAACGACCAACAGTTTAGTTGCCATCATCCACCCCGAAAGCAAAAAACCGGTGGCTTTGAAAGAACATAATAGTTCATCCCTGGTACCTTCCATCATCCATTTCGGAATGGCAAATGAAATTGTTGTGGGTGAAGAAGCGCGGAAATTTCTGATTACACGTCCGCAGGATACGATTTTTTCAATCAAAAGATTGATGGGAAAATCTTATAATGATATTCGTGAGCGCAGTGATTTCTTTACCTATAAGGTGATTGATGAGGATACCGAAAGACTCGTCAAGATCCAGGCAGGTGAAAGGTTTTATTCACCGGTGGAATTGTCTTCACTCATATTAAAGGAACTGAAGTCAAGGGCAGAACATATCCTGAAAACACCCGTTACAAAAGCAGTCATCACTGTGCCGGCTTATTTTAATGATGCACAAAGGCAGGCTACCAGGGATGCAGGTAAATTGGCCGGCCTGGATGTGTTACGCATCGTCAATGAACCCACGGCTGCAAGTCTCGCGTATGGATTGGGTATGAGAGGCGATGAAGCAAAAACAATAGCAGTATATGATCTCGGCGGTGGAACATTCGACGTTTCGATCCTGCGTATTACCAATGGAATCTTTGAAGTATTATCAACGAATGGTGACACCTATCTTGGAGGTGATGATTTTGATCATCTGATTGTAAAAAAGTGGCTGCAGGATGCCGGAATTAATAGTAGCGTTTTGAAAAAGGATCCATCACTAAGCCAGTCGCTTCGGATCAGTGCTGAATCAGCTAAAAAGAAACTCGGAACCCAATCTGAATTCAGCGATACGGTAATGGGGCACCAGGTAAGTCTTACTAGACAGGAATTTGAATCATTAATAATACCGCTTGTAGACAGGACGATCAGGTCGTGTGAAGCCGCGCTTGCTGATGCGGGCATTACAAAATCTACGATAGATGATGTTGTGATGGTCGGAGGTTCAACAAGGGTTCCTCTGGTGAAACAACAGGTCAGAAAATTCTTTGATAAGGAACTGCATGATTCTTTGGATCCAGACGAAGTTGTTGCATTGGGTGCAGCCGTGCAGGCCGACATTCTAGCAGGCAACAATAAAGATTTTTTATTACTGGATATTACGCCACTCTCGCTCGGTATCGAAACGATGGGAGGGCTGATGGATGTATTGGTTCCCCGCAACACTAGAATACCTTCCCGGGTTGCCCGGCAATACACGACGCAGAAGGACGGGCAGGCTTCAATGCGTATTTCAGTGTTCCAGGGAGAAAGGGATCTTGTGAAAGACAACCGTAAGCTCGCAGAATTTCAATTAGCTGGAATCCCTCCTATGCCTGGCGGATTGGCGAAAGTGGAAGTTTCTTTTCTTATCAATGCTGACGGAATTCTGGTAGTTAATGCAAAGGAACTACGCAGCGGAGTTGAACAATCAATTGAGGTGCGTCCCCAATTCGGACTTACTGATGATGAAGTGGAAAAAATGTTACTGGATTCTATCAAACATGCCGGATCTGATATTAAGGAAAGAGCAATAGTGGAGGCACGCACCGAAGCGACACTCCTGATTGACACAACGGAAAAGTTTATTAAACGGAACCCGGACGAATTATCCGGCGAAGAGCTCGATAAAACGCAAAAGGCCATAGCAGACCTGAAAGCGGTAGTCTCAGGTGGAGATAAGGATGTAATTCAGCATCAAATTGAAGTGCTGAATGAGATCACCCGGCCCTTTGCCGAAAGGATCATGGATAAGGCCATTCATCTTGCAATGAAGGGAAAAAAGGTATAATTTTGGGCGCCATCCCCAAACTGACCGACGCAATAATCGAACATAAAAGCATTTATCCTTTCCAAACTACGCCGGTTTAAACATCCATTCATCAATGACGATTTTAGGAATATCAGCATTCTACCATGATTCTGCCGCAGCGATCCTGAAAGATGGCGAAGTGATTGCCGCTGCGCAGGAAGAAAGGTTTACAAGAAAAAAGCATGATCCTTCCTTTCCTGTCAATGCGTGCCGTTTCTGTCTTGATTATGCAGGGTACTCTCTCGATGAACTGGATGCAATTGTTTTTTACGACAAACCCCTCTTGAAATTTGAAAGACTTCTGGAAACCTATTATGCATATGCCCCGAAGGGACTGCGCTCATTTATGATGTCGATGCCGGTATGGGTGCGGGAAAAACTGTTTTTGAAGAAATTGATTTACGATGGACTGAAACCGATCGGTAAGGTGAACAAAAAAAAGGTAAAGCTTTTGTTTCCGGAACATCATCTCTCGCACGCAGCAAGTGCTTTTTATCCGTCACGTTATGAACGTGCGGCCATCCTCACGATCGATGGTGTAGGTGAGTGGGCTACTGCTTCAATTTGCCTGGGCGAAGGAAATAAAATTACCATCCTGCGCGAACTCGATTTTCCTCATTCGCTGGGACTGTTATATTCCGCATTCACTTATTACTGCGGATTCAAAGTGAATTCGGGCGAATACAAGTTGATGGGCCTTGCACCTTATGGGGCACAGGGTTCTGAGAGAGTCAGCAGGTTCGTTACAATCATCCGGGATAAACTGGTAGATCTGAAAGAAGACGGATCCATTTATTTGAATCAGGAATATTTCGATTATGCTACCGGCCTGAAGATGGCTATCGATGATAAGTGGAATGAATTGTTTGGTTTTCCGAAACGAACTTCTGAATCACGTCTTGAGCAACATCATTGCGACCTCGCGCTTGCCATCCAGCTCGTAACAGAAGAAGTAGTATTGAATCTCGGACGCGAAGCAAAGCGTTTGACAGGCGCCGATTATTTATGTATGGCCGGTGGCGTAGCGCTGAATTGTGTAGCGAACGGAAAACTTGATGACGAAAAAGTATTCAATCAGATCTTCATACAACCGGCTGCCGGAGATGCAGGCGGGGCGCTGGGTGCAGCGTATGCGGCATATCACATTTATTATGATCAGAAAAGAACAATACAACCTGAAAAATTAGATGCACTGAAAGGTTCTTACCTCGGAACGGAACATGCCGACGCAGAGATCCGTCAATCACTAAAAAAATACAAGGCAGTTTCAGAACTCTACCCGGATGAAGAACAATTACTTTCCACGGTTGCTTCATTGATAGCAAACGGTTCCGTTATTGGTTGGCACCAGGGACGCATGGAATTTGGTCCGCGTGCCCTTGGAGCGCGCAGCATTCTTGCTGATGCGCGAAATTCTGAGATGCAAAAAAAATTGAATCTCAAAATAAAATACCGCGAAGGGTTTCGTCCTTTTGCACCGGTGGTGCCTATAGAAGATATTGCTGATTATTTCGAACACAATGATATCTCGCCTTATATGTTACTGGTAAAACCGGTTAAATCATCCCGACAGATTCCTTATCCGGCCGGTTATCAACAAAAAGACCTGCTCGATAAATTATATTTTTTACGGAGTGATATTCCAGCCATCACGCACATTGATTACTCGGCGCGTATCCAGACGGTTCATAAGGAAACCAATTTGCGGTTCTGGAAATTGTTACAGGCGTTCAAGAAAAAGACCGGTTGTGCCGTGATGGTAAATACCAGTTTCAATGTGCGTGGTGAACCCATCGTAAATACACCGGAAGATTCTTATCGTTGTTTCATGAGAACAGATATGGATTATCTTGTCATCGGCAATTGTATTTTTGATAAAAAGCTTCAACCGGAATGGCAGGAGAAAGAAGATTGGAAAACTGAATTTGCGCTGGATTAAATTAATACTGTGACATTATGGACTTTCTGAAGGACCTCTGGAATTTTATTAAGGCTAGAAAAAAATGGTGGTTGGCTCCTATCATCATAATCCTGTTGCTGATAGGCATTTTGCTTGTATTCGGAGGCGGCTCAGCGCTCGCACCATTCATTTATACCTTGTTCTGACCCTATGAAAAGAGAAAAGAACCTCGAAACCATGTTAGTGCTCGTGGTAGCATTGGTGGTTTTTTACTTTGTTTTCCATCTGCCTTTGCTCCTCAAAATTGCTATTCTTCTCGGCGCGATAGGAATCCTCATACCATCACTTTCAGAAAAGATCCATTGGTTGTGGATGAAGCTGTCGCATGTTCTCGGATATGTAATGAGCCGGGTATTGCTTACACTCATTTTCTATATCATTTTAGTTCCTCTTTCCTTCTTTAGTCGTCTTGCCGGAAAAAATTCGGTGATACTGAAGAAAAACAAAACCTCTTATTTCAAAGAAAGGAACTTTACTTATACCAAAGAGAGTATGGAAAATGTGTGGTGATGCGATCTCTGTTGTAGGTGAACGTATGCGGTGAGAATATGTATAAGGATCACTTGCTGAGGCCATCGGTCAACTGATCTCCTAATGGTGTAAATCTGCAGGGTCCGATGGAACAAGGTGCAGGAATAGCTCCGCAAAGGGAATCTTTCAAAGGAACATTTACCATAATATTTCCACACGCGATCTTTTCATATGAACCGGTTTTGACACCAGCCGGCACCAGGATTTGTTCTGGTTCGGTGTATCTGTAAAATCGGTAAGTGGTATATGCGATGACGGCACTGCAAAGCAAGCCTGTAAAAAAATTCACCAAAGATCTTTGGAAAGTTTCTGACGCATACGATAATATTGGTCGTAACAGGAAGATCAGAAGTAGCAATAGAAAGCCTGTCGCAAAGCGGGGGTCAGGCGCCATGACAAACCACATGCAAGTGGCTAGTAAGCAGGTAAAGAAAAGTACGAATTGGTGTCGATCGGTTTTGATTTGAAGTTTTCGGAAAAAGAAAAGATTAAAAATGCAAAGAATAATCAAAGCCACCAGTAGCATTTGATCTGCAACTGCCAGATGCTGCCACCAGTTTAATAACCACGCGGATTGTGCAGTTAAGGGAATTTCTCTACCTGTTCTCGCATAATCACGGATATACTGCCGGAGTTGCTGTAACGTGTCACTGCTTATAGTCCACCGTGTATCGAACTGCACGATATCCGAAGGATAGAATAAATATCCGGAACTGATGCCGTTGCGAACTAAGATGGGCAGTATCATCATGAAAGAAATCAAAAAGAAAATGCCCGCCTGTCTGAAAGATTTTTTCCACAGTTTTTCGAAAATCAGATAAACCGGTATTAATATAATTACCGCTGCAGATAATTTGATTGCAATGGCCGTAGCGCAGAATAAAACAACCAAACACCCACCGTCCTTCTCTTTATTTTTTATCAAGCAATACCCGGCAGCCAGAATATAGACAGAAACTATGAAATCGGGGCTTGCAGAAGCAGCAGTTAAGCGAACCTGCGTCCAGGAAAAAAGAGTAAAGGCCAGAACAAAAAGTAGAATGGCCTGCATCACCATCGTGATTGATTCTTTACCTACTCTCCTGCATATAAACAAAAAGAACCAGCACAGGACCGCACCATTTACAAAAAGTGGAAAACCGTTGTGCATGTCGAAATGATACAATGCATTCATCCCAAACCACAAACTTTGAAAGCCCGCATGTAGTCCCGTATGGACACTCCCGGGGATAGCCCTGAACTGATGCATCCACAAAATGTTTTGAATATGATACTTCAATGTATCCGGATGCGAAATGGTATAAGACGAAAGCGCCAGTGTCATTACAATACAGGCAACAAGGAGAATAGCTGCACGTGGCTTTACGGGAAATGCAGACATGACCTGCAGTAAAAGCTTTGTCCTGTTCGTTCTGAAAAGCATAAAAATCAAAACAGGTAACAAAAGCACCAGGTGTACAGCCAGTCCGATCGGCCAAAAAATTGAAAGTACGCAGGCAAGAGTTCCTGATGAAGCGAGACCTGCGAGACAAATCAGTGCAGGGTCGTTTATAGTCGGACCGGAAGATTGGGACTTTGTTACATGAAGGAATATATTTCCCCAGACCAGGCTTACCAATGAGATATACATCCACGCCAGCAGGCAGGTTAGCATACTGCAAGTTTACAGGATGTAATCGTAGAATCAATTATGCAATGCCAAAATCTAACTAACAACCGTAGTAGGGGTGTTTTTAAACGGGCGAGTATCCCCACACTACCGTAGTCTTAAGACTACCGTAGTGTGTGCGGTAGTTTTAACGGTGGATTTACCGGAAAGCAACATTTACCGTAACATTGATACTTATTACAGGCAATTCAATCGACAGTGTTTCAATACACACTTTCAGTTTTTACTTATGAGCAAAGGATTTGTTTCAATAATAGTTCCGTTGTACAATGAAGAAGAATCGTTCGGGGAATTGATTGCATCTCTTCTTGTTACCATGTCAAAGTTGCCAGTGGTCTCTGAAGTGGTCCTTGTCGATGATGGCAGCACCGATAATACCTCTAAATTGATCAGGCAAATCGCATTGGCGGATCGTCGTTTTCATTGCATTTTTCTTTCAAGAAATTTTGGCCACCAGCTTGCTATCACCGCAGGATTGAATTTCGCCCGGGGAGATAAAGGCGTAATGATTATGGATGGAGATCTTCAGGATCCTCCCGAACTACTAACACAATTCCTTCAGGTTCATGAGGAAGGATTTGATGTAGTCTACAGCATCCGGAAAAAACGGAAAGAAAATTGGTCTCATAAAATTGCGTATGCTGCTTATTACAGGATATTTCGAACGATCTCCAACATACAGGCTCCTCTTGATAGTGGCGACTTTTGTTTCCTGAGCCGGAAAGTAGTAAACATCCTGAACCTTATGCCGGAAGAACAACGATACCTGCGTGGAATGCGATCATGGATAGGTTTCTCGCAGAAAGGAATTGAATATGAGCGGTCCCAGCGGAACCAGGGTGTTTCAAAATATCCGCTTAAGAAATTGCTCAAACTAGCTTATATGGGAATTTTTAATTTCAGCGAATTCCCGGTAAAATTTATCACAGCTCTCGGAATGATCGCAACTTTAAGCGGCCTCTTCTATTTCTTCCTCACACTGATCCGGAAATTTTTCTTCGGTGATGTCCCTTCTGGTTTTACGGCATTGATTGGCGCCATCGTTATTTTCAGTGGAGTACAACTCATTTCAATTGGCATCCTGGGTGAATATATCGTACGGATATTTTATCAGGTAAAACAAAGGCCTTTGTTCCTGGTGAAGGAAAGAATTACAGATGGACAAACCGTTTCCTGAGCGTCAATCCCTGAAAATGTAAATATCAAAACCTTCTTCGTTTCTCCATTTTTTGTAATGGTCGAAGGAGATATCATGAAATTGCGTTGGTGAAAATTGCTGATGAAAAACAAGGAATTTTATTTTACCCGATTTAAATCCATCCCGTAATAATGAATAATTAAAATTACCATCCGGCAGTGTGCAACAATCGACTGCGTCTTTATTGGGTAGTACTAATTTTTCATATAAAAAGTTTTTGAAAAAGGTTCCGTTTACATCGTCGGCGTAAACATATTCATCTTTCGTACCGATCTCCTGTAACAACATTGTTGCAATCTTTTTCTGTGCCTGATAAATATGAAAGTTCTCATATCGGTCGTTCAGATGATACAGGTACAGTTGGATAAGGATGTGCAGAAAGATCACAGAGGCAATGACGATAACGGGAAAAATTCCACGTTCAAGCGTTTTGCGGCTTAGTAGTGAAACCGTGTACGCCAAAAGGCACGTTATCGTTAGCATTCCTTCCTGAAGGTAGCCGACACCTGAACCCCATTTGAATGAAATAATGAGTGCAAAACCCACGGAGATCATTGCTGCGGCAGAAAGCGCACGTACCTTTTGATCATCGCTTCTAAATAAATAAAGGAAAGCTGCATAACAGCCCAGGCAAAACGGAATGACTGTAAATTCCTGTGCAAGCCTTTTGAAAATATTCAGGTAAAACCAATGCGGATCGAGACGATTATTAAGCGCTTTTACGAGATGGTTGAATAAATTTCCATCGGGATATGACTTTGAAAGTAACCAGATCACCAGGCCGCACAAAAGAATCCAATATAAAAGAATGAGTAAAGCATTTTTGTAGTGCTTCAATAGCAATAAAATTACTGCTATCATGAATGGAAAATAGATCGCCGTTTGCTTACTGATTAGTGCCGCTGTACAACCTAACACGATCCCAATCAAATACAATTGAGATGGACGCGAAATGTATTGGAAGAGCAGATAAACAATGATACCATACCACATTAGAAGGAAACTGTCTGAACGCATGGCAGTGTAAGACCAGTAGCTGATCAAATAGAAAAAAGCGGTTGCAGCAAACAAAGCAATAGTTCTTTGCAAGTTGAAATGTCGTGTCATTATTTTGTATAAGAAAAATAGGGTTGTCAAATCTGCTATCAGGCAGCTTATGCGAACCGTATAATAGATTTGAATGGTGTCGCCGGCAGTTATTCCGAAAACTTTACAAAAGAAATATGACACATAAAAAAGAAGTGGAGCGTAAGGATTTACGACAAACGGGAATTGTTGCGGGTCAGGATAAATGCTGTGGCCTGCCAGCATCCGTGTTACCGGATAGACAAAATTGTTATCGATACCGTTAAATTCAGGATCAAAGCTGAATACCATCAAAAATCTGATAACGATCAAAGCAAGGAGAGAAAGCACAGTAAATAAAGTTAACCACCTCGCATACCACATCGATGGAACCGTATACCCGCTATTTATACCGGAAGAGAGATTCATTTCTTATTCTGATGCTTTATTATCTTTAAATATAGCTACAACGCTGATATACCCAAACTTCGCGTATGAATTACTAAATGGATAAAAATTATTTCAGTAAATATTACGAGCTCGAAAGAAATCATTGGTGGTTCACGGTGCGCGAAAAAATAATAACTGATGCGATCCGGAAAAGAATCCGGCTTCCGAAAATTCCTTCCATTCTGAATGCTGGCGTGGCTACGGGCAGATCAACCGAACTTTTGCAACAGTTTGGTACAGTAACATCTGTTGAACAGGATGCCGACACTTGTGCTTTCCTGGAAGAACAACTCCAAATTCCGGTAACCTGCGCGTCAGTCACCGACCTCCCTTTCTTTGATGACAGTTTTGACATGGTGTGTGCCTTCGATGTTATCGAACACGTTCAAGAGGATGCAAGTGCTATTCGACAATTAAGACGTGTACTTCGAAAGGACGGACGATTGATCTTAACCGTTCCTGCTTACAACTTCTTGTGGAGTACACATGATAACGTGAATCATCATTTCCGACGATATACTGCGGATAGGATTGAAAAGCTTTTGAAGAAGGAGGGATTGAGTGTGGAGTACCTGACTTACTTCAATACTTTTTTATTTATACCGATTGCTTCATACCGGCTTGCAACCCGACGAGGGAAGAAAATTAATTCACCTGAATCCGCAAGCCAGAAAACCATTCAGTCAGACTTTGAGCGACCGGTTTCAAAAAACCGCTTTCTTAACAGACTATTCGAGATTATTTTTTCTGCCGAAAGAAAATTATTGAAAAGTGTGAAAATGCCTTTCGGTGTATCAATGTTGGTCATTGCACATAAAGAGGATCATTCCGCCGCAGTTCAATAAAAAACTGTGAAGTTTTTGCAAAAGGTTTTCTCGCCATGTCAAACACCGCAAAACATGCACTGAAGAATGGGAATAAAGGGTGTTGTATCAATGGTTTTTTTTCCTGTAAGAGTTGTTTACCGAAAAATTTTACAAGCAAACTATAGGTCCAGAAAGGTGCGCCCTGGGTATACCGGATCCGCGCAGTTAGGGGTAGCTCTTTAACCAGATTCATGAAACCGGATTCGCTGAAAATTGTCCAGTGCCGAGGTGTATGTAAACCACCCCAGTAACTATGGCGGAATATTCTGGCATCCCAACTATCTGCATTTGGGGTTTTCAGCAAACATATTCCGGTCGGTGTTAGCCAACTGCAAATATTTTGTATAAGCCTTTTTGGATCCGCAACGTGTTCGATCAGATTAAACAGGAGGATGAAATCATATTGTTTTGTGGTTGTGAAGTCTTCCACTTTTGAAAGTATGAATTCGTGACCGGATGCACTTGCAATGGCGCCACTCTGTTCATTTATATCAATGATCGTTGTCTGATGAACCCTGTCGTCAATTTTTCTAATTTGCCCGGCCATTTCACCATTTCCGCCTCCGATATCCAGAACAGTTAATTTTTTTCCAGGAAGACGTCGCAGGACTTTTTTGAAATATTGTTTATCAAACCACTTCTTAGCAGAAAAAATAAAATTATCCGGCTGCCTTTGAAATGAATAATAATGGTTCGGATAAATAATATCGAGTTTCAACGATTGGAATGATGGAAGAAAAATACTCTTGCATTTTGTACATTGGTAGTAGTCGAACTTCTCGTTGCTTGTAAAATATTCCCAATCGGTGGCACTTCCCCACCACTGCAACGGACCGTGGCAGAGCAGACAATCAATATTTGATTTTGTGGTGATTGTCATGGTGCTGAAAGCAACCTCGTAAAAACTTTTTTGTAAGTCGTCCTCGATTCAACGATGATGTGCTGTGTCAGGGGAGCTTTTTCAAGAAAATGTATGATATCGTCGAGACGTGTATATGAAATATGCGGATCCCAGTGGTGGATCATGTGCCGGTTAAATCCTGCCGCACCAAAACTTCTGGATAAAAGATCTTTACCAAATATCCGGCTGAGCCGGTTTCGCCTGCTACTATAATATTGGTGGTCCTTCCCTGCCAGTTCATCCCGGTGTTCCAGCATTTGACGCAGCGTTGCTAGGAAAGGAAATATCATTCCGGTACCAACGACCCAGCCAATGACAAGTGACCACCGACCGGTGTACCAGGCAGTAATAATAAAAACTGCATGAACTATGATCGTTCGGATCAAAACCCTGAAATTGATTGTTCCCTCTTCATGATCTGGATTTTTATTTCTCCTTGTTTGAATTATTTTCCACACATGTGCGCCCGTAAGGGTTTTCACAAGGAAAGGAAAAGTCAATGCATTGAAATAAGAAATTTCTACATCATCAGGGCTGCCCAGATGCAGGTGATGCGCCCAATGTGTTTTCCGGTATTTTTTCATGTCAATACCGAAAAACGGACAAATCAGATAAGCAGCCAGTACGTCATTTGTTTTTTTATCCGGATGAATATTGAAATGCGCTGCCTCGTGAATAAATAAATGTAAGGCGGCCAGAAGATATCCAAAATAAAACATCAGCAGAAATGCAATAGGCCAGTGTAATACAATTGGAATGAAAGGATATAGGATAAAAGGAATGATCAATAACATCCAAAGGAAGCTGATGTCCATCCAGACTTTTTTATAAATCGGGAATAATCTCTTCCGGAAGTTATCGTAGGGTTCGCCCACCTCATTGATAACCGATTCAAAGGGAATTCCTTCCAGGTTGTTGATCATAGTGGTTACTGGTTGAGCGAAGTTATGCGTCGCACATATTTACCAATAATATCGAATTCGAGGTTAACCAGATCACCCGTATTGATTTTCCGGATATTGGTATTTTGGTAAGTATAAGGAATTATGGCCACGGTGAACGCATCCTCTGTAACATCGAAGGCTGTCAGGCTGATACCGTTCAGACATATTGATCCTTTCTCAACCACAAGAGCGGCAAAATCCTTAGGAAAGCGGAACCGCATTTCCCAGCTCCCTTCCAGGGGTTGAATGGATATGCAGGTGCCAAGTGCCTCGACATGACCCTGGACAATGTGTCCGTCCAGGCGTCCATTTAGGGGCAGGCAACGTTCCAGGTTTACCAGGTCGCCTTCCCGGAGAGTTCCCAGGTTCGAAACGTCCAGGGTTTCCCTGATGGCGGTGACCTTGTAAGCAACTCCATTTGTCTCTTCCACCGTAAGGCAAACTCCATTGTGGGACAGGCTTTGATCAACTTTCAATGCGGAGGCAAAGGGGGCTTCTATCCATAGGGATAGATTTGAGCCAGAGGGCAACCGGCTTTTCACGATTCCGATATTTTCAATGATTCCCGTAAACATGGTTTAAAATTCGTCTTTTTGGCAAGTTCTGTTTCAAATTTCAGCGATTACTATTATCTTTGCAAACCTTAATCATCAAACGAGGTATTATTCTATGCTGATCATTGATTCTAAAGACTGCGAAAACATTGACAAGGCCCTTAAAAAGTATAAGAAAAAGTTTGAGAAGGCCAAGATTCTGCTTCAACTCCGGGAGCGTCAGTCCTTCATCAAACCATCGGTAAGACGTCGCGGACAAGTTCTCAAAGCCATTTACAAACAGAAAGTTTCAACCGGCCAGATCGAAAGCTGATCCTTTCTGATTTCATTATATTGTGATAGCCTCAAAGTTAAATAGCTTTGCGGCTATCTTCCTTTATGGCCGATCCCGCTGTTATCCAGTCTTTTATTAACTATCTCAAATTTGAGAAACGGTATTCCCGTCATACGATACGATCTTATCACGACGACCTCCTTCAGTTTTTCACATTTCAGGAAAAACAGTTTGGAACGGTAGCGCTCAATGAAACGAATTCTGCCTTCATCCGGTCGTGGCTCGCGTCATTGAAAGATGACACACAATCTGCAAGAACGATCAACCGGAAAATTTCTTCACTCAGGTCATTTTTTAAATTTCATATCCGGAGTGGAAATCTGGATAAGACCCCTATGACTAATATCTCTACGCCAAAAATTGCCAAACGGCTTCCCCGGTATGTAGATGAGAAGAATACGGAAGCGCTGTTTCATGATATTGATTTTGGAGAAGACTGGAAAGGAAAAACCGACCGGCTTGTAATGCATATATTTTATCAGACAGGTATCCGGTTATCAGAATTAATTAACCTGAAAGAAACACATATAAATAGGGCAGGATGTTCCCTGAAAGTACTCGGTAAAGGAAATAAGGAAAGAGTCATACCTATCAGCCGGGAATTGTCCGAAGACCTTGCCGGATATATCGCTGCTAAAAGAAAAGAATTTGAACAGTTCGATGCTGAACCAGTACTGGTAAATGAAAAAGGAAAAAAACTGTATGAGAAATATGTTTACCTGCTTGTGAAGAAGCAACTTTCTAAAGTAACAACGATCGACAAAAAAAGTCCGCATATACTCAGGCATACTTTTGCCACACACCTTACGAACCATGGCGCCGACCTGAATTCGATTAAAGAATTATTGGGACATGCAAGTCTTGCCGCAACTCAGATCTATACGCATAATAGTATAGAGAAGTTGAAAGAAGCCCATAAGAAAGCGCATCCTAAAGGGTAGTTAGGGAATTAAAAATTAAAAATTAAAAAATAGAGCGTTAAAAGAATCGTAGGCTATTTGAAAGAATTACTGAATTATTAATTATTAATTATTAATTGTTTCGTTCCCTTCCTTCAACACCCTGACCACATGTACCGCCATTGTATCCGCCATATATCGGTAACCCGCGAGCCTGGTATGACATGCATCCCTGAATTGCAACCTGGTAGTATCCATGGATGTTAAGGAAATCTGGTAAGGCCTATTCGTAAGTACCTGTTCTATTTCATAATACATTTTTGAAAGAGAATTGCTCAAAGGCGTTCTTTTCCCGCTGTGATAACTACTGTCGTTGGGTTGATAAAACCTCACCGGCTGCAGGAAATTGATATATTTAAATCCTTTGGCTCTGCAAAAATCATTCAGATCTGCTACAATATTTCCGTGTGCCAGTGCATAACTTTTGATCCTGTTATCATAAACTGCCGACGTATCATTCAGTGGTTTTTTTCTGATGTTTAATTGCGTAAACGTAAAATCAACAGCTTTCTTCAGGTGATTGTAGTAACCATCGAATATTCCGGTGAATGTATATTTCCGTTTATGATTTTCAACGATCCGGAAAATCGGCGAGTTCCAGCTTCCACCATAAAAAATGGGAGACGGAATAAATTTCATATCGTCAGACGCTTTGTTCAGAATAAAACTTTCTACATCATTAAACCCATGTAACGCTATTACAAGATCAGGTTGGTAATACTGCATATATTTCTGGAGGACGATGAATTCCTGTTCAGTGACATAACCGGCATCGCTACCATTGATGAGCCTGATTTTTTGATCAGGAAATTGTTTTTGTATTTGTTGTTGCAGGTAATTATCCTTTTCGTTCGTGAGAACAGAATCCTTCACCGAAAGGTTTCCCACATTTGCAGCTACACTTCCTCCCAATAACAGAATCCGAATCTCTCCGTCGGGTTTTTTGACGGCAACTTCAGTCATCTTGCCATTTTCAAATTGAAGCGGGTAATCTTTCTGGTAATAAGCATACGGCGCATCAATATGAATTTCCATTGGCGGGTGATTAATGTTTTTAAGCCAAAAGAAAAAGCCGATGAGAATATTAACAATAGAGAGCAGTAAAAAAACTGAAGTAATGAGGAGTAATATTCTTTTCAACATAATGAAGTTTCAAAATTTAACAGCTAATTAATAGGTCTGTCGAAAGATACAATTCCGAACCTGGCCGGGAATGAATTTCTTTTGGAAAAAAAGGCTTCCTGAAGTAACTTGGAGGTAGTGCTTTTAATTGGTTAAACAGATCAGTTAAGCATAAAGTTCTTTTTTTATTGTTTCACGTAAAATGCGATTTATGAACGTTAACATTCAAGCAGTCCGATTCAATGCAGATGGTAAACTCACGCAGTATGTGGTCAGGAAATTGCAGAAACTTCAAATTTTTCATGACCGTATTATCAAAGTGGATGTGTTCCTGAAGCTTGACAATGTAGTACACAACATTAAAGACAAAATCGCAGAGATCCGGGTGCTTGTACCCAGGCGCCAGTTTTTTGTAAAAGTATCCTCTAAATCATTTGAAGAATCATTTGACAATGCACTTGATTCTGTCGTATCTCAAATCAAAAAAAACAAAGAGAAAAATTAATCGCTATTATGCAGACCTCCTCATGGAGGTCTTTTTCTTTAATATAATTCACCATCATGCAATTCGCAGGCGCGAAAAGTATTTTTCATCAGCGCCGCAATTGTCATCGGTCCTACACCACCCGGAACCGGCGTTATATAACTGCACTTAGGGGAAACGTTTTTGAAATCTACATCTCCTTTCAATGCATACCCTCTTTTTTTTGTATTGTCATCGACCCGGCTGATACCTACATCAATTACAACAGCACCTTCTTTTACCATATCCTTGTTTACAAATTCTGGTTTTCCCAATGCTGCAACAATAATGTCTGCTTCGCGGCATATTTCCGAAAGATTTTTAGTCTGAGAATGACAAATGGTTACGGTACAATTCCCCGGATTTGTATTGTTGCTTAATAATATGCTCATGGGTCGTCCGACAATATTGCTGCGACCGATTATAACCGCATGTCTGCCTCTGGTTTCGATCTTATAGTGTTCAAGCAACAACATGATGCCATGTGGAGTAGCGGGAAGAAAAGTGGCCAGACCCTGTACCATTTTGCCGACATTAACAGGATGGAATCCGTCTACATCTTTTGTAGGATCGATCGCATTGATGACGACACTTTCCCCGATATGTGCCGGAAGTGGCAATTGGACAAGAATCCCGTCGATCGAAATATTTTCATTCAGTCCGCTGATTGTATTCAGTAATTCAGCTGCGGAAATAGTTTCCGGTAACCGGATGAGTGTAGATCTGAAACCGATCTCTTCACAAGTTTTTACTTTAGATGCCACATACGTTTCACTAGCACCATTGTTACCCACCAGCACGGCAGCAAGGTGCGGTGCACGTCGTCCGCGATTTAGCCTTTCCTTTACTTTCTCCTTCAAAACATCTTTGGTGACTTGCGAAACAAGAAGCCCGTCTAACAATTGCATGGCGCAAATGTATTGAGGTAAAACCTCGCTCCCAAATAGGATAATTCCCTCTTTTGAAACGTCAATTCACCTTTTGGCAGGAATTGCAGCAAAGTACCTTTTTCAAAAAAAAATGGGACGATATTACTTCCTGATTATGATCGTGGTATTTCCTGCTGATTTAATCAGCCAAACAACACGATATCAATTACGTCAATCCAACTATGTGGAAGGCGCATACAGTAATCAATTTGCATCATCTATGGAATTTTTTTCGAACCGGGCATCCATCCTGCAACCCGATGGTATGGCGGTAATGGTTTTCAGTGAAAAGAAATATCTGTTACCGGAGCTTGGATTATTTATGGGAGGATTTGCAAAAAGCCTTTCATCCGGAGCCTTTGCAATTTTATTACAACACAATGGATACGATGCATTCCGCGAATCGACATTTACGTTGATACATGCACTTCACCTTGGTAAAGTTGACATCGCAGTATCTTTTGATTTTCAAAAATTGCAGATAAGTGGCTATAAAATTCCAGGGCGTATTTCCGGAACTATTTCTTCTATACTGCACTTATCGCCAAATTTTCAAGCAGGGCTCGAATGGGAAAATGTACAGGGATTGTTCAGAAGAAAAAATTCGCAGGAAATATCATCGACATTCAAAGGCGGCGTTGGGTATAACCCTTCCGATCTTGTACATATCGCAGTTGAATGGATCCGGGAAGCGAACGATTCCCCTACGGTGATCGCAGGCCTTTTGTACCGGTTTCACAAAACTTGTCAGTTGCAGATCGGAATGTCTGTCCCGGGGATACAACCTTACGGCGGCATACAAATCTGGAGGAATCAATGGTCGATGACACTACGGACCGCATTCCATCCTGCATTAGGTGTCAGCCCTTCACTTGGTATTCAGGTTCATATTGCCGGCAAAGCTGCTGCATGATGAAAAAAATTCTGATACTTTTTGCCTTCTTATGGACTTCACAGCTTTTCGGACAGGAACAACAATCCGGTGACGAGAATTATGAATCAAATGAAGAGCAAATAGTTAATGAAGAAGAGGACAGTGATGAAAGTGAAATGTTGCAACGCTTGCATGGTTATATAAAAAATCCCCTCAATTTGAATATTGCTGCCGACGAAGAACTTGCTTTGTTAGGCCTGTCGCCTTTTCATATTCAGTCTCTGAAAAACCACATTGAGAAATTCGGACAGCTGGTAAGTATATATGAACTCCAATCTGTTTCCGGCTGGCTACTGAATGAAATTTATAAAATTTTGCCATATGTGTGCGTAAGAGAAGTTACCTCCACGGCAGGGATGATGAGAAAAAGATTTTTATCAGGCAATCATTTTTTGCTCCTCCGTACTTCCCTGGTTTTGGAATTGGCAAAAGGATTTCAAGGGGATAGTAGCAACAATAAATATTTGGGTGACCGACAAAAACTTTTTGTCAGGTACCAGTTTCGTTCAGCCCGAAATCTTTCCATCGGTATTACGGGCGAAAAGGACGCAGGTGAGAAATATTTTAGAAACCGTGCTCCGACTGCTTTCGATTTTACTTCATATCATTTTATGGTAGCCGACCGGGGTATCTTCAAATCATTTGTTCTGGGAGATTATACGATCCAGGCAGGTCAGGGTTTGCTTATATGGCAGGGCGGTGCGTTTCAATCAGGAAGCGGTGTTTTATTTGTAAAGCGCCAGGCTGCGGCAGTGCGACCTTACACTGCATCCGGGGAATTCAATTTTTGCCGCGGTCTTGCGTTCGTCATCGGTTTGAAACGGTGGCAACTTTTGTCCTTTGTATCTAATAGAAAGTTGGATGCTTCCCTGAGTGAAATAGATGGAAGCATAATGGTCAGTACTGTGAATCGTTCGGGACTTCACCGTACGCGTTCCGAATTAGAAAAAAGGAATAATCTGAAACTTACGAGTGCCGGCATTTGCAGTCGCTATACTTTTTCCGCAGGTCATCTGGGAGTGAATTACGTTCAACATCGATTCTCATTGCCGTTTTTTGAAAAGAGAGAACCTTATGCGCAATTCCAATTTTCCGGATATCAGATGTCCGGATACAGCTTTGATTATAGCATCACGAAGGAAAATGTACACCTGTCAGGTGAAATGGCTTTGGATAGTAAAATGAACAAAGCAATTACAAACAGCCTTCTGGTCGCATTGGATGCTCGTGTAGATCTGGCGCTTCAGCACCGGATGTTTCAGAAAAATTATCATTCGTTTTTTTCCAGTGCATTTGCAGATCAATCCGCACCGGTAAACGAGTCAGGGTACTATGCCGGCCTCTCAGTAAGACCTTCCAGAAAATGGATGGTGGATGCATGTTTCGACGTAGCGATGTTTCCTTGGCTACGATATGGAACGGATGCCCCTTCTATAAAAAATTCGGGTTATTTACAAGTCCGATACATCCCATTACGCAATATTGAATGGAGCACCCGATTGAAGTTGCAAACCAATCTTCTCAATGCTAATGATGACAGTGCCTTTCATATGTTGATACCGGAACGAAGAAGCAGCTGGCGAATCGATTTGAAGTATCCATTATCCGCTCTGTTCACTTTTCGACACCGGATCGAATTCACCTGGTATGGAACAGGCAATAATTCTGTACAAAGAAATGCTGGTTACCTCGTTTATTGTGAAGCCTTTTACAAACCACCTTTAAAACATTATGGGTTGAATATGCGATGTCAGTTTTTTGAGACAATCGGTTATGATGCACGGGTATATGCTTACGAACAGGATGTTTTGTATAACGGATATACGCCTTCGTTCAGTGGTTCGGGTTTTCGCTATTATTTGAATTTACATTTTCAGAATAAAAAAAAGACTTCGTCGATAAAACCGGTTAAAATTGATTTTTATTTCCGGTGGGCACAAACTCTCTATTCAAAAATTTCGACTGTGGGATCCGGAACAGATGAGATTAATGGGAATAAAAGATCAGAATTGAAATTAGAGCTCATCACTACATTTTAATTTTTGTTGAATCAGATGCAAATCGCATCATTATACATGATCCTGATCAACATTTCTTCGATTCTCCTGCAGTTCTGCATGCTCACAATGCCTTTCTGATTTTATATTTGACCGTTTGACAAATATTTTTTCTTTTTGCAGCGCTTTAACAACCGCTTTTGTCTTTCATTCAATCCGGCTGTTTCCGCTGCCCCTATTTTAACAAATCGTTAGTAAAATCCAGGACTTCCTATATTTACGGGAATCAACATTTAAAAAATTTACAGTCACATGAGAAAAATTCTATCACTGCTTGC
>DATLDA010000152.1:0-3377 GCA_035526135.1 Flavitalea sp. | reverse complement strand
GCCAACTCTTTCTCCGCCATCTTATAAAGCTTTTCATGCTTGTACTGATACCACCATTCGGGGGCGGTTTTCTTCATCAGTGTATCAATATTTCGCATTCCTACGAGATTCCATGCACCTTTAACAATTCCCGGTATGGTTCTTTGCACCGCACGTAGGCTCATCGCAAAACCGCTGTCGAGATATTCCATGTGATGCCAGCATCCTGCCGGCATGAATAAAGTATCGCCATGTTCCAGAGTAACTTCATATCCGCGAGCGAGTTTAAGCGCCGGGAATTTTTTATAATCAGGTGTTCCGTTCCCCTGGTAATAATGGCTGAAATCGGCCAGGCTAAGAACTTCAAAGGGTTTACGATATAATTTATGTTGTTCTTCATGTGGGAAAAGCAAAACTTTTTTTCTTCCAATGAACTGTGTATGCAGAATGTGCGACATATCCATATCGAAGTGCATATGTGTAATGCTGCTTGCGCCTCCTACAAATAACATCGGAACACGTTTCACAAACCCTTTCATCAAATGATCAGGCCATGTAAAGTCATTGGTAAGTTCAGGGGCATGATTGAAAATATTAAAAAGGAAAATCCTCCACGCGGCGGGGCCGTTCTTCACCATGTTGATGTATTCACCAAATGTTGTGTAATCATCGGCTCTGTTCACCGGTGTATAAGCATCACTTTTTATGTTGTTATAAATACCTACTTCTTTGTCACCCACAATTTCATTGAAATAATCCCACGTCCATTTTTTATAGGCAGGCCATTCCTTCGCAAGCCCGGTGATGACCACGGGAATACATGTTTTATAGTATTGCTCCTGGAATTCTTCACCGCTGATCGAATCTACTTTCCGGATAGGCTGTAGCAGCATTTTTGACAATTTGGTGCCGAAGTTACTATTAAATTAAGGTTAACTCGATGACCAGCACCGCCAAATAAAAGTAAATAATTGGTTCTATGTATTGGTGCAACTCCTGATACCCTTTTACAAATGAAATAACTGGTAACAAGCCACTTTTATCTGCGTCATGAAGCCATAAAGTATAAGTTGAATTACCTTTGTAAAAATGCTGATCCAGGTACATCCGGTAAGTCCACAACCAAGGCTGATTCAAGCCATCGTACAGGTGCTGTTGCGCGGAGGAATCATCATTTATCCAACTGATACCATCTATGGAATGGGATGTTCCATCTATCAATCCAAAGCAATAGAAAAGATCTGTCGAATAAAACAGATACCATCTGACAAAGCAAGGCTGTCTTTTATTTGTTCTGATCTGAGTGACATGAGCCGCTTTACCAAATCGATATCGACACCCGTTTACCGGATCCTGAAAAAACTTTTGCCTGGTCCCTATACTTTTATTTTACCTGCCAGCCGTGAAGTTCCAAAGATTCTCAAAACGAAAAAGGAAACGATCGGCTTGAGAATCCCTGATAATCCGATTGCGAACGCCATTACCAAAGAACTGGGTCACCCGATCCTGAGTACTTCTTTACCTGGAGAAATGGTGGAAGAATATACCGACCCCAATGTGATCCATGAAAAATTCGAGTCTCAGGTCGATCTGGTGATCGATGGTGGAATAGGGAAAATGATTCCTTCCACAGTCATCAGTTTTATGGAGGATGAACCCGAAGTACTACGGGAAGGCGCCGGTAAAATTGTTGCATGGTAAAAATCATCCGCAAAAATCCACCAAGATGAAACTAAGTAATATCTTTTTTCTATTGATTGCTTTTGTCCAAACGTCGGCACAGTTGCCCGCATCGATCCCTTCTGCTTCAAAAATAAAATGGCTCGTTGGAAGCTGGAAAGGAGTATCGAACAACATCCCATTTTACGAAGCATGGAGAGGAGTGAATGATTCCACGCTCGTAAATTTTAGTATCGAAATCAAAAATCGGGATACCATTGTGCGTATGGCGGACCATCTGATATTTAGAAACAATACATTTTTCCTGGGAAAACTCCCGAATCAATGGAAAGGTTTACGGCTCACTGACACCGAGATCGTTCTTGCAAACGATTCACTTAAATTTTCAAACAGGATAATATGGTTGCATACAAAGGACGACCATTGGTTTACCATCCTCGAACATCCGGCACGGACAGTATACTATGACCTGACGCGAATTCCTGAACTGGAAAAGCATGTAGACAAAATTTTTCTGCAATCAAAACAAGTTTCAAAATAATGTCATCTAATCCATTCGATCGATTTTTTCCTGCAGATTTTCAATTGGAAACACCCCGTGTGCAATTACGACCGATGCAGCTTTCGGATATTGAGATTTACAAATCATTGGCAAATGAGCCTGATCTCTGGAAATATTTTACTAAAGACCTGATGGATCCCCACGAAATGGAGCAATGGGTAAAAGATGCTCTGGATGAAAAGATGAAATTTACCCGTATGCCTTTCACGGTAATTGACAAAGACACGAAAACCGTGTGTGGCAGCACCAGCTACGGGAATATTTCTTTTTTTGATAAAAGAATAGAAATCGGCTGGACATGGCTGGGAAAAGAATACATCGGTATGGGCGTGAACCGCCAGGCAAAATTCGCGTTGCTTAGCTATGCGTTTGAAGTAATGAAAATGGAGCGGGTTGAAATCAAAACCGACTACCTGAATGAAAGAGCAAGGGCCGCATTAATCAAAGTTGGAATGAAGCCGGAAGGGGTATTACGCAGTCATATGCAAATGCATTCAAATCGACGAAGGGACACCATCTATTTCAGTATCCTGAAAGACGAGTGGCCTGAAAGAAAAAATAATTTTTTCGCAGATCTTTGTTATGCCTGAGTAACTCCTTAAAGTATTCTTCGTTCCCTTTTATCAATTAGGCGATTCTGTGGGTGTTATGATACTTGATTCTGTAAAGGGAGTCAGGTTGTATACTTCCGGACTTTGTGCAAGTTCATAATTCATTGAACTCACATGGTAGTCAATTCCCAATTCTTCCAATTCAAATTCAAGTTGCATGGAGCAGGAGTGAAAAGTTTTGCGATGAAACGGGGACAGTCCATGCGTTTCTATTGCTTTCCGGTGATCTGCAGTAGCATATCCTTTATTAAATTTCCATTTATAATGCGGATACGTTTTGTGAAGATGCAACATATAATCATCGCGATATGTTTTTGCAAGAATACTTGCAGCAGCGATCGATGCATAAGTGGCATCTCCCTGTATGATACAGGCATGTGGCGTCCGGCGGTATTTGATAAACCGGTTTCCGTCAATTAATAAAAACTTTGGCCTTTTTTTTAATTTGTCTAGGGCAAGGTGCATCGCCTTAAGCGAAGCTTTCAGAATATTGATTTTATCGATCTCTTCATGATCAACTGATGCGACTGCGTACGATAGGGCAT
>DATLDA010000134.1:0-8002 GCA_035526135.1 Flavitalea sp. | reverse complement strand
TTTAGTTTCCACAAAATGATGAAACCTTCTGAAAGGATTCATTGTGTTGAACAATTAGAATTCTTGCTTGTTAAATTTCAACGTTTACCTCTTGCCGGAAAAAAAACTCTTAAATTGGGTTATACCCATAGTTACCACAATACATGACAGGCTACCACTTTACCAGATACGATCCGAATGAACAGAATAAAACCAAGTTTGAACAACTGTTGGATATCTTCCTGCAACTGCTCACTTATACCAACGGTGATGTATCGGAAGCTTTGAACTGGATGAACCAGCTTGATAAAGAATACGATCTTACGAACGAGGAATACGGAATGGGTGATTTCATCGATGAATTAAAAGACAAAGGGTATCTCGAAGAAAATAAAGTAAGTGGAGAAATCAAGATCACATCAAAAACGGAACAGGGCATAAGAAAAAAATCTCTGGAAGAGATATTCGGGAAATTAAAAAAAACGAAAAACGGTGATCATCATACTTTCAAACCCGGGCAGGGTGATGAGATCAACCCTGAATCAAGACCGTTTCAGTTTGGAGATACATTGGAACAAATTGATTTCACGACCTCCATCCGCAATGCACAAATCAATCATGGGATAGAAAGTTTCAGTATGCAGGAAGACGACCTTGCCATTCGTGAAACCGATTTCAAGGCACAGACTTCCACGGTGTTAATGATCGATATCTCTCATTCGATGATATTGTACGGAGAGGACAGGATTACACCTGCAAAAAAAGTGGCGATGGCCCTCAGCGAGTTGATCACAACGAAATATCCGAAAGACACACTCGACATTGTAGTATTTGGGAATGATGCATGGACTGTCGAAATCAAGGATCTTCCGTACCTGCAGGTGGGACCCTATCATACCAACACTGTTGCAGGATTGCAGATGGCAATGGAAATTCTGCGAAGAAGGAAAAATCCGAACAAGCAGATATTTATGATCACTGATGGTAAACCGACCTGTCTGAAAGTCGGTAAAAGATATTACAAGAACAGTTTCGGACTTGACCGGAAAATTACAAACCGTTGCCTGAACCTTGCAGCACAATGTAAAAAATTAAAAATACCGATCACTACTTTCATGATCGCTACAGATCCATACCTGCAAAGGTTTGTACAGGAATTTACGGAGACAAATAATGGAAAAGCATTTTTTGCAGCCCTCGACCGGCTTGGTGCATTTATTTTCCGTGACTTTGAAAGTGGAAGAAGAAAAACGGTGTATTGAAAATTATTTATTCAGACTAAAACATTATCTGTACCAGTCGCAGAAGAGAGGTAATAAAACATGAACTATAAGAATATAAAGACGCTGGGTGAGTTGAAAAAAAGCGGGTACGTTTCAAAATCCGTCAAAGAGGAGATCAGAGCGAACCTGATCAGGAAAATGCAGCAGGGTGAAAGTACATTCGACGGTATTCTCGGTTACGAAGACAGTGTTATACCCGATGTTGAAAGGGCTTTGTTATCACGCCATAATATTTTGTTTCTCGGTCTGCGCGGCCAGGCAAAAACAAGAATGGCAAGACAGATGACATCACTGCTTGATGAATATATTCCTGTTGTCGCCGGCAGTGAGATTAACGATGATCCTTTACAACCGATATCCCGGTTTGCAAAAGATCTGATTCGTGATAAAGGGGATGCTACTCCGGTCGAATGGGTTCATCAAAGTGAAAGATATGGTGAGAAACTGGCTACGCCGGATGTAAGTGTAGCAGATCTGGTGGGTGATATTGATCCCATCCGTGCTGCAAATCTGCGGTTAAGTTTTTCCGATGAACTCGTGATTCATTATGGAATTATTCCAAGAAGTAATCGCGGTATTTTTGTGATCAACGAGATCCCGGATTTGCAGGCAAGGATACAGGTTGCCCTTTTTAATATTCTTGAAGAAGGAGATATACAAATACGCGGCTTCAAGTTGCGAATGCCTCTTGATATCCTCTTTGTATTCACTGCTAACCCCGAAGATTATACGAATCGGGGCTCTATTGTAACACCGTTAAAGGATCGTATTCAAAGCCAAATTCTCACGCATTACCCGAAATCCATTGATACGGCACTTGCAATCACAGAACAGGAAGCGGATGCACCCGCAGATCAGCAGGCTAAAGTGAAAATGAGCGACCTGGTTAAAAGGCTGATCGAACAAATCTCTTTCGAAGCAAGAGGAAGTGAATTTGTTGATAAGAAAAGTGGTGTTTCCGCCCGATTAAGCATTTCAGCTTTTGAAAATGCGTTAAGTGCTGCAGAAAGAAGAGCCATCCTCAACAAGGAAAAATATACGCAGGTTTGGGTCAATGACCTCGTTGGTATCATTCCTTCCATTACCGGCAAAATCGAGTTGGTGTATGAAGGCGAACAGGAAGGTCCCTACCAAGTAGCCATGAATTTAGTCGAGAAAAGTATCCGATCAATTTTCATTCATTATTTTCCGAACCCGGAGATGTTGAAGAAAAAACGAAACCTTCCACAGGACGAGAATCCTTATAAATCTATTCAGGGATGGTTTGACAAAGGAAATTCGCTGAACCTCATGCTGAATCTGAAAGATGATGAAAAGATCCGGCAGTTGTACAAAGTGGATGGTCTGCATGCGCTGGTAAAAAAACATTTTAAGCATGCAAATGAAACAGAAGCTGCCTTGTGGATGGAATTTATCCTCCATGGTCTTGCGTCGTATTCAATCATCAGTAAAAAACTTATTGAAAACCGGATTGAATTCAAAGACCTGATGGGATCTATGCTTAATCTGGGAAGCACTTCAGGGTACACAGAAGGTGAGATAGATGGCGAAGATTTTACGTGAATATCATGTGCCTTTATATCTTACTGATTTTTTTGGTATCAGGCATCAGGTTTCAGGTATCTCTTACATAATGAATTCCCGACGTACGTCTCTTCTATAGTTGAAAATATTCATTTCTGTTTGGGTGGGATACCTGATACCTGATACCCGACACCTATGCCCCGACACAGATAACTCACAACACATTCACCTCTCTTTCCAACTCCACTCCAAATTTCTCTTTCACACTTGTCAAAATTTCTTCACTAAGATCAAAAATTTCCTTACCTGTCGCATTTCCATAATTGACGAGAACAAGCGCCTGTTGTGCATGACAACCTGCATCGCCGCGGCGAAATCCTTTCCATCCACACGACTCTATCATCCATCCTGCAGCAAGCTTCACATCACCGGATTCATTAGGAAACCCTACGATCAGTGGAAATTTTTCTTTCAGCAAGGCGAATTGTGAAGCTGAAACAGTCGGATTTTTGAAAAAACTTCCGGCATTGCCGATAAGTTCCGGATCTGGCAATTTCGCACGACGAATGCGGATCACTGCCTCCGCGATTGACCGGATATTTACTTCTTTTACTTCTGCTGCATTCAATTCCTGGCGGATCGCTCCATAAGAAATATTGAATATCGGTTTTCGGGTTAACCGGAATACCACTTTACAAATAATAAACCGGCCTTTATGTTTCGTTTTGAAAATACTTTCCCTGTAACCAAACAAGCATTCTTCCCTATTAAACGTCTTGAATTTTGCTTCTTTAGTATCATATGCAAGCAACTCATGAAACACTTCACTCAGTTCAACTCCGTAAGCACCTATGTTCTGCATGGGTGACGCGCCTACACTCCCCGGAATCAGCGCGAGGTTTTCGACTCCACCCAGATTATGATCAAGACAATACAAAACAAACCGGTGCCAGTTCTCCCCCGCTCCTGCCTCAACAAATACCTGATGTCCTTCTTCCCTGATTTGATTTATCCCCCTGATCTCATTTTTTATTACTACACCTTCAATGTTCTTTGTCAGCAAAATATTACTTCCGCCGCCGAATACAGTAATCGATTTGTCCTTATTTGCATTTACTGCCATTCTTATTTCTTCCATGTTGTAACAGGTAATAAAATAACCTGCATGGACATCCATTCTGAATGTATTATACGGTCGTAAAGAAATGTTCTCTTCGCTTTTCATACTTTAGTGGACAATAATACATCATTACGCCAATTAGTTTTAAGCCACGTTCTCATTTAATAATTTTTTTCGGCCCGTGTAAGCTGCCATGATTTTCTGATACGAGCTGGCAATCCTTACCAACAAATTGATAGAAAACATTGTAATTGAATTAATAAAATTTATGAACAACAGAACAGCAGTTTTAATTGGTTCTACAGGTCTTATCGGACAAGAAGTGTTAAATGAACTGCTCGAAGATCCCGATTTTTCAACTGTCAGGATCCTTGTTCGAAAACCTGTTTCAATTACGCATCCTAAACTACAGGTGATGGTTGTGGATTTTGATGATGAAAATGACTACAAACAAAAAACCGGCACCGGCGATTCAGTATTTTGTTGTGTGGGTACAACGCAAAAAAAAGTAAAAGGCGATCTGGACGCCTATGAAAGAGTGGACTTTTTGATTCCCTTAAATGCCGCACGATTTGCAAAAGAGGCCGGTTTCCGGTGTTATGCATTGATTTCTTCCGTAGGCGCAGATGACCAGGCAAAGAATTTTTATTTACGGCTGAAGGGTAAAACCGAAAAAGCAATTGTCGGTGTACATCTGCCCGCTACCCATATTTTTCGTCCTTCTATTCTGCTCGGTGATCGTCGGGAATCGCGTCTTGGAGAAGAAGCCGCAAAAAAAATTATGCAGGGACTGTCATTTGCTCTTGCCGGCGGACTGAGCAAATACAAACCCATTCATGCCGCGAATGTAGCAGAAGCCATGGTGCGACTTTCAAAAAAGGATGATGAAGGAGTTTTTATTCATCATTATGCGGAGATGAAGTAAAGGGCTGTCAGCAGTCGGCTGTCAGCGGTCAGTAGTAAGCAATTACATGTTGAATTAAATCAAAAAGCATGTATTTCACTTTTTATTAGAAAATCCTATCAATTAAGCTGATCAAAAAATTAAAATGGTATGCTGACCGCCGACCGCTGACCGCCGACCGCTACCTCCTCTACATCTTATCCACATCGGGTATCACTACTACTGAACGGAACCTTTTATCATTGTGCAACTCGGCAGTGAATTCCTGAATCATTTTTTTACAATGCTGCAGTGTATGTCCGTCTTTCGGAAGTTTGAAAAGTAATTCCATAAGGTATTGATTCCGGATGCGGTTAATTACCGGCTCTGCGGGACCTGACATAAAATTTTCAAACCCGGCTTTCATGGCATTGGCAAAATGGTTAGCTGCAGCTATTGCAACTTCCTGCATCTTGTGCCGGAAGACAACCTGAATGATACGTGAATAGGGTGGATAAAAAAACCGTTTCCTGCCTTCAATTTCATTGTTGTAGAAAGCATTGTAATCATGTTCACGTACATAATTCAAAACAGGGTGACCAGTGTTTACCACTTGTACAAGCACTTTACCTATTCCGTCTTTCCGGCCGGCACGGCCGCTTACCTGCTCCATCAATTGAAATGCACGTTCATTCACACGGAAGTCTGCAAAACTGAGTAAACTATCGGCATCAAGTATTCCAACTAAATTGACTTTTTCAAAATCAAGGCCCTTCACCACCATTTGCGTCCCCACAAGAATATCCAGCTTATGTTGTTCGAAAAGTTGAATAAGTGTATCATGCGCATGTTTGCCGCGAATACTGTCAACATCCATTCTTGCAATGCGCGCGTCCGGAAACAATGACACGAGTTGCTCTTCAATTTTTTCAGTGCCGAAATTCTTTTCCAGGAACCGGTCGTTTCCACAAGCCTGACATACGGTAACGAGTGGATACAATGTGCCGCAATAGTGACAATGCAGTTTATTTGTTTTTTTATGATAGTTCAATGAAACATCGCAATACTTGCAATGCGGGATCCAACCACAGGTAGCACAGATCTGGTAAGGCGTATACCCTCTTCTGTTTTGAAATAGGATTACCTGTTTTTTCTCTAAAAGCGTGTTGTCGATGGCTTTCTGAAGTTGGTGACTTACCATTATTTTATTTCGTTGTCCCATTCCTGCATTGCGGGTATTCACCAATTGAATTTCAGGAAGACTCACCTGCCCGTATCTTTCCATCAATGTCACTAACTGGTATTTCCCTGTCGTTGTGTTATAATAACTTTCCACCGATGGGGTAGCACTTCCCATTAAAACTTTTGCCTGGAAGAGTGACGCATAAAAAACGGCCGCATCACGGGCGTTATACCGGGGTGCCGGTTCCTGTTGTTTGAAAGAAGCGTCTTGTTCTTCATCTATAACAATCAATGACAGATCCTGAAAGGGAAGAAATAATGCCGAACGGGCGCCGAGTATGATTTTCATTTCTCCTGACTTCACTTTATTCCAGATCTCCACACGTTCATTCTGACTGAACCGGCTGTGATAGATCCCTATATATCCTCCGAAATGTTTTTGCAACCTGCGAATGATCTGGGAAGTAAGAGCAATCTCCGGGAGCAGGTATAATGCCTGCCGCCCCTGCCGTATGTATTCTTCCAAAAGCCGGATGTATAATAAAGTTTTTCCACTCGATGTGACACCATACAGGAGACAAACTTGTTTTTGGATGAAGGCCGACCTGATATTTTCATAAGCCTGATGTTGTGCAGTTGTCAGTTCAAAATCTATCTGGATGTCTCTCGGCAGAACTATAATCCTGTCAACAGTTCTTTTCTCAAATCGCAATATATTTTTATCAACCAGTCCCTTCAATTGCGCATCGCTTGCACCGCTTTTAGAAAGCAAAGCGGGTTTTGTAACGGCACCTTCTGTTTTCAACAGATGCAAATAGGCAAGTAACAATTCCATTTGCCTGGGTGCGCGCGACCAGTTATTTAATAATGTAGAAAGCTCTTCCTCCTTATCGTATGTAGGGTTGAGTAATACATATGTTTCTTTCCTGGCGGTATATGTTTCCTGCAGAGCCTCCCATACGAAGCAAACTTTTTTGTCAATCAACTTTTTTATTACAGGATACACGTGAGCTGAATCAAGCAGTTGCTGTACTTCCGAAAGTTTTAATTGTTTTTTAATCAGAAGGGCTTCTGCGACAATAAATTCATCGTGATCGAGCTCACTGAAATCTTCTCCGTATTCTTCATTTTGCAGCAAAACTGTTTCACTGCTAAGTTTAAAATGTGCGGGTAATGCAGCCGCCATCACTTCTCCTTCACTGCACATATAGTAAGAAGCTATCCATTCCCATAGCGCGAGTTGTTCTTCCTGTACGACGGGAACCGTATCGAGTACATTGAGTATGTCCTTCGGTTCGAATGCTTCCGGCTTTGTGGAATGCAATCGCTTTATGATGCCGGCATATTTTTTATTTTTGCCAAGGCCTACTTCTACACGAATGCCGGGCGTAACAAGTTCCTGTAAATTTTCAGGGACGGACCAGGTGTAATTCCTGGGCAATGCGAGCGGGATGATCACTTCAGCGTACATAATTCTTCAGGGCGCAAGTTACTTATTCCCACACCGATTGTTCATGACTTATCAGGTTATGACATGGTCATTAAACAGTTTACCAGCAATTTTTCACGTTGTCCCGATCCAGGAAGCTTTGTATTCGATGAGTTTTGTTTCCATTATTTTTTGCACTTTAAATTTCAGATTTGAAACCTCTTTCAACGTTAAGCCTTCCACGGGAATTTCTTCCAGAAAAACAGAACGGGAAATTCCCGGTGTAAGCGAAAATAAACTGCGATAGTTCATTCGATTATATCCATCCAGAAACAGAACCGGCTTGATCGGTGTTTGCGTTTCAATGGCGATCCTGAATGCGCCCTCATAGAATTCTTTCAGCGGATCGGCAGTCATATTAAAAGTTCCTTCCGGAAACAGAAAAATTGAAATACCTTTTTTCAAAACCGATTTCAGGATGCGTACGCTGCGGCCACGATGTTCGGGGCTGCTACGGTCGACAGTTACAATGGCATTACGATAAATAAAACCAAAAAAAGGAATTCGTGACATTTCGACTTTGCCGAGTACTCTTACCGGTT
>DATLDA010000119.1:0-8040 GCA_035526135.1 Flavitalea sp. | reverse complement strand
TCCTTTTGTTCCCCACGCACTATCACCCGTTTTTCCTTCACTCGTGAAATACATTCCGGTAACACCTTCATTATTTATTTTTGGAACGCTTGTTTTATTTCCCTGTGCATCTATAAAAACATCGGACTGCTGTGTAGGCATTTCCAATTCTCGTGCGACCCGGATAGCAAAAAAGCCGTCTTTTACGTCCGCAAAAACCACTTCGATTGACCGTGCCTGTAAGGTGGTGATGCGGTCGATATAAAAATCATTGTCTTTTACCTGAAATTTGTATGTCGTAATTTCATCCAGTAAAACTTCCCCCTCAGGGGTGATCCATTCTGCAGTTACATTCAATGATGCTTCTTTATTTCCCGTTCTATAGGTTTTTAATTCCTTATGACGGATCGTACCATAGTGATTCCTGTTAGCGACAGGGATTGCCGTAGAATTGTTCCAGAAATCCAAACCGTTCACCGATTCATAATTCATCCATACACCGGTATGGTGCGGATGATCCGTTCTTTCTCCGGCAGCCGGAATCAACGGATAACCTCGCGTCACTGTTATACCGGTTGTGGTATTAACGGGAAACAAAAAAGGTTTTCTGATTGAATCATAATAACAATAGGCCGTCACCAATTTGCCTTTCCAGAAAACTGACACCTGTTTTTGCCGGGGCTGTTCAAGAATATCGAATCCTTTTTTTTTCTGTGCCATTGTTCCTTCTGACAAAAACACCCAAACGAAAAAAAGTAAGTAGCGTTGCAAAGATCTCAATTGCATATTCCCACTATAAAAAAGGTTATCAATCACTCGTTGATCTATCTCAATATTTAAAAACTTTACCCCCAGCCATTACCTGTGCTGTTTTTGCATCAAAAGTAGCTTTCTGACCAGTCCTGATGGCTGCATTCGTCATGATTGTCGCAATGGAATGGCTGTACCCCGCTTCTACCGGTGCATTGGGAGTTGTTCGGTTGCGAACGCTTTCCATCCAGTTTCGCATATGCGCACTCGTGAGTTGGTCGCCTCCTGTATTGGCGGAAGTAACCACTTTTACTTCTTCCTGAACCAGACTCATTTCAGGCAGCAGATTAGGTTGCATTTTCATTTCATCAGCGAATCGTTTGTTCAATCCACCAATAGGAGAAATCTTATTTGTATTAAGGTTCATTTCTCCCCCATTGGAAAAATATAATTCGGCGGGATGTTCATCTCCATTGTGCATTCGCGATTGAAATGTTACCTGAAAGCCGGTATCACTTCCTTCCGGGCCGTAATCAAAAACTGCCGTGGTAGTATCCCAGTTCCTCCTTCCATCTTTCCACATATAAATACCCCCGTTCGCGACAACGCTTCGGGGATGTTGAAGACCGCTGAACCAATGAACCGTATCTATCTGATGAGACATCCATTGACCGGGCGCACCGGAAGAATAAGGCCAAAATAAACGGAACTCCAGATATTTTCTCGGATCCCATGCCTCAAATGGCCTGTTCAACAGGAATCTTTTCCAGTCGGTATCTTCCTGCCTGATCTTTTCAACCAGCGCAGGTCGTCTCCAACGCCCCGGCTGGTTCACATTCCAGGTTAATTCCACCATTGTGATAGGTCCGAATTTTCCGTCTTTGATAAATTTTGCTGCCGCATGATAATTAGGACCACTTCTTCGCTGTGAGCCGATCTGTACGATTTTTTTCGATGCCTTCACGGCTTTCAATGCCGCATTGGCATCGTCCATTGTTTCTGCAAACGGTTTTTCGGTATAAGTATCGCACCCTGCATTGACCGCTTCTACTGTATGCAATGCATGTTGAAAATCTGCAGTGCTAATGATGACAGCGTCGACTGATTTACTGTTATATAAAGCTTCATTATTTACGAAAGGCTGGATTTCATGTTCAAATTTTTCTTTCAATACCTGTTGCGCCTGTTCACGCCTTACTTTCCAGATGTCTGAAACGGCAACGATATCAAAATTCATTTCTTTGTAATGATGTTGGAAACAGGGAAGCAGCGAGCTCCTGAACCGATCAGAAAATCCGACAACGCCGACTCTGACCCGGTCATTGGCGCCGGCTATCCGCGCATAGCTGCTTGCGGAAAATCCCATGGCTCCGATATAGATCCCTGCTGCAGCTTTGGTAGACTGCTTAATAAATTTTCTGCGTGGTGATGACATTGTAATTATTATTGATAGATTAAACAATCGTTCGTGCGGGTAAAAGTTAGCCAATTTGCAGGAAATGAATGGCAGAGGAAACCCGCCGGAGGAATATTTATTTATTAATAAAAAAAAATCCAATTTGTGGCTGCAGAAAATCAAGGCTGTTTTGAATCAATGACTACTTTAATTTACCAAACGTGAAGCAAAAATTACGCAGCAGCCAATGGTTTGCAAGAAAAGGAAAAGATGGCTTTATCTACCGGGCGTGGATGAAGAACCAGGGAATTCCGGATTATGAATTCAATGATAAGCCGGTGATCGGCATCTGTAATACCTGGTCAGAACTCACTCCGTGCAATGCACATTTCCGGGAACTCGCAGAATCGGTGAAACGTGGTATTTATGAGGCCGGCGGATTTCCTGTTGAATTTCCTGTAATGTCGCTGGGCGAGACTTTGCTGAAACCAACAGCAATGCTTTTCCGGAATCTGGTAAGTATGGATGTCGAAGAATCGATACGTGGAAATCCGATCGACGGCGTTGTATTACTATGTGGCTGCGATAAGACAACACCTGCATTGGTTATGGGTGCATGCAGTGTAAATCTACCAACCATCGTTGTATCAGGCGGCGCGATGCTAACGGGGAGGCATAAGGGCTTACCCATTGGAACCAGCGATGTATGGCGATTGAATGATCAGTTAAGGGGGGAAAAAATCACACAGGAAGAAATGATGACACTGGAGGCGAGTATGTGCAGGAGCCGCGGGCATTGCGCCGTTATGGGCACCGCTTCCACAATGGCCTGCATGGTGGAAGCGCTTGGAATCAGTCTGCCTGGAAATGCAGCGATTCCTGCAGCGGACGCAAGGAGGAAGGTTCTTGCACAATTCAGTGGGTTACGTATTGTCGAAATGGTAAAGGAAGATTTGAAATTATCGGATATACTTACGCGTAAGGCTTTTGAGAATGCCATGATTGCGAATGCCGCTGTGGGCGGCTCGACGAATTTTATCATTCATCTTCTCGCTATTGCCGGTCGCATTGGTGTTGAAATCGCACTGGAGGATTTGAATCGGATACAAGCCGACATTCCATTGGTAGCTAACCTGCAACCCTCCGGAAATTATTTCATGGAAGATTTTTATTATGCCGGAGGATTGCCCGCCGTTCTTAAAGAAATACAAAAATATTTACACAAAGATTGCATCACTGTTAATGGAAAGTCGATCAGTGAAAATATCGGCACCAGTGAATCACACAATGCAGATGTGATTGGTACAGTTGAAAAACCTTTCAATGCCGTATCAGGAATTATTGTTCTCAAGGGTAACCTCTGCGAATCGGGTGCGGTGATAAAGCCTTCTGCTGCGACTCCATCGCTGATGAAACATACAGGAAAGGCAGTCGTATTTGAAAATATTGAAGATTATAAATCAAGGATCGATGATCCGGCACTCGAGGTGGATGAAACAAATGTGCTTGTACTAAAGAACGTAGGTCCGATCGGATATCCGGGCATGCCCGAGGTTGGGAACATGAACCTGCCCAAAAAATTATTGGAAAAAGGCGTGAAGGATATGGTTCGGATCTCAGATGGTCGCATGAGTGGAACAGGATTTGGCACAGTAGTATTGCATGCTTCGCCGGAGGCAGCCTGTGGTGGAAATTTCAGCACAATACAAACAGGAGATCTCATTTCACTCGATGTAGCAGCCCGAACTCTGCATGTTGATTTGAGTGATAAAGAACTTGAACGAAGAAAAAAATTACACAAACCACCCAACCGGGTTACCGAAAGAGGATATGTTAATTTGTATATCAATCATGTTCAGCAGGCGCATCTGGGTGCTGATATGGATTTTCTCCGAGGAAATTCCGGAAGTGAAGTGTTACGTGATTCACATTGACTTTAATCTTCGTTTACTTTTCGCTTTTGTAAAAATGTTTTCATGCCGTCATCGTTTCAAAATAAAGTAGCAATTGTGACGGGTGCCGGACAAGGCATCGGTTTTGAGATCTGCCGCAAACTGGCAGAACGAGGTGCGCATGTTTTTTTGAATGATATAGACCCGTCGTTTGCCAGTGGAGGAACAGAAAAGATCAACCAGGAAATTCCAGATTCCTGTACCGCCTTTGCCGGAGATTCAGGTGATAGAAAATTCATTGGCACCCTGGTTGATGCTGCATGGCAACGATTCAACAAATTGGATATAGCAATCGCAAATGCAGGGATAACACTTTTTGGAGATTTTTTTACTTATACCGAAGCAGCTTTTTCCCGTGTCATGCAGGTAAACCTCAATGGAACTTTTTTCCTTGCACAAGCCGCCGCGAACCGGATGAAACTGCAACCGGATGGAGGCTCATTGTTATTCACGTCTTCCGTTACCGGACACCAGGCGCATAAAAATCTCGCGGCGTATGGAATGAGCAAAGCAGCGATCGAAATGCTGGCGCGAAATCTCGTGAGTGAATTGTCGGAATTTCATATCAATATCAACACGATTGCGCCGGGGGCCACACTGACAGAACGAACAATGGATGATGCCACTTACGAATCCACCTGGTCAAAACTGACGCCTATGGGAAGACCCGCAACCGTTGAGGACATTGCGCATGCTGCTTTATTCCTGGTGTCTGATGAAGCGAGACATATAACGGGTCAAAGCCTCGTTATCGATGGTGGATGGTCGAGTGTGAGCCCCTCTCCATACTAGCAATAAAAATTTCAGATTTTATATTTGCGATTTTAGATTTAGAAGTAATATTTTTCATTCATGCAGCACCTACCAAATCTTAATCATTCATCTAAAGAGGCAGGGGCGCCGGTAAAAAAAGATTTACATATCAGAGGTTGTCCTGACTGAAGGAAGGATCTACATTATTCAGATTTTAGAGGTTGTCCTGAGCCAGGTGAAGGATCTTTTATTTATATTTTATTATGCACGCCCGACCTGTTTTTGAACATACATCTCTGTTAGGTGAAGGTCCGGTGTGGGACAGTATAACCAAATTTATCTGCTGGGTTGATATTGAAAACGGACATATCCATCAATATAATACCCTTAGTAAGGAGCATTATACTATTTCTGTACATCAACCTGTCGGTTGTATTGCAACTTGCCACAACAAATATTTTATTGCGGGATTGAAAAGTGGTTTTGGCCTGGTACACCGTATCAGCGGTGAAATAAAAATGCTTGAAATTCCGGAAAAGCATCTTCCCCGAAATCGTTTTAATGATGGCAAATGCGATCCGCAGGGAAGATTTTGGGCGGGCAGCATGTCGCTCGATGATGAAAAAGGAAGCGGCAGCCTATATATGTTAGATGATGGAAAAGTCAGTACCAAAATATCGGGCGTAAGTATTTCAAACGGTCTGGCATGGAGCACAAAGAATGTTTTCTATTATATCGATACGCCTACCCGTGGCGTAGATGCCTGGAACTATGATCCTGAAACTGGAAATATTTCCGGCAAAAAAAGAATCATTAATATCCCCGAAAGTGAAGGATGGCCGGATGGAATGACAATCGATGCAGAAGGAATGTTATGGATCGGACATTGGGATGGATGGAAAGTATCAAGATGGGATCCCTCGAAAGGAAAAAAAATTTCCGAGATCATGCTTCCCGTAGCGAGAGTAACTGCCTGCACTTTCGGAGGAACTTCCTACCAGGATCTTTACATTACCACCGCGAAAACCGGGCTTACGGTAAAAGCGCTCGCAGAGCAGCCGATGGCCGGGTGTATTTTCGTAGTCGAAAATTGCGGTTCGACTGGACTTCCTACTGTTGAATTCAATGGTTGATAAATGCAACAGGCTTGAATTTTGCAGTCTATCTTTAACAACACGTCCGCTAAATCATCACATTCTAAAAAGTAATAAAATCAAGTTTCTAAAAGTCAGTAAATAATTAGTATGGAAGTAGTGCAGCAGCCCAATTATGGTTTGGCTAAGAGCAAAGAAGAAAAGGAAGACGAACTCATGAACTCGCTCCCGCGGGCCGTTTTTCGCAGAAATTCACACATGTTACTGGATGGTGAATGGAATTTCGCCATTGACAAGGATGACAAGGGGATACAGGAACAATGGTTTATCGAACATAAATTCTCTGATATAGCTTCCTGGCCTGGTTCAATAGAAAGCCATATGTCCAGACTGAAAGGGGCTGCACAGGTAAAATCGTGGCAGGATAAAGTAGTGGCCTGGTATGAAAGGGAGTTTTCGCTTCCCGAAGAAACTGATAATGGTCACAGCATGTGGCAATTGACTTTCGGCGCATGCGGCTATGAAACCCAGGTTTGGCTGAATGGAATTCCATTAAAAACAATTGAGGGCGAAGACGTACATGTGGGTGAATACACTTCTTTTTCGTATGAGCTGACTGAAGCGCAACTGAAACCTGTTAACCGTATAACTGTTCGTGTGGAGGATACAATGGATGCTGATATTCCGCGGGGAAAACAGGAATCACACGTGTACAAAAGAGGCGGGATCTGGTATCAGACTTATACAGGTGCTGTGCGTAGCATTTGGCTCGAAAAAGTGGAACGTAATCGGTTGCGATCAAGAGTGGGTGTAGTCAGTATCGTCGAAGACAGACTTGTGCGATTTAATTTAACTACACGTGTTCATGATCCGGGCACTTATACGATCCGGCTGAAAGTCTTCAAAAGGAAACAGGAATCACCGGATCCGATTGCTACCGGTGATTTCGTATTGCGACTTGAAGAAGGACAAAAACAACAACGTGTTGTACTTGAAGTTCCGGACGCCGAACTTTGGTCGCCCCAGTCGCCGAACTTATATACACTGGTTGCAGAATTGATTGATTCCAACAATTACATTTCAGAAATTGAAACCCGTTTCGGTCTGAGAAAGATCGAAGCGCGGGGTTGTTGTGTTTATCTCAATAATAAATCTGTTTACCTCGATGGAATTCTTTATCAGCCCGGTGCTGCGTCATATGAAGAGATCAGGTTGCATATGCATGCCATGAAAAAACTGGGCTGCAATATGGTTCGCATACACATTGCCGGGGTAGACCCGCGTATTTATAATCTGGCTGACAAATTGGGACTTCTATTATGGGTTGAGGTGCCGAGCCCTCATACTTCCAATCACAAAAGCCGTGTGAATCACCGCGAAGAATTGTTGCGTATGCTGGCACTTATTGAAACGCATCCTTCTGTTGTGATCTGGAGTTTATATAATGAAGACTGGGGTGCGCAGGATATAGCGACAAATCAGGATACGCGCGATTATATTATTGACATGTATCACTTCATGCACATTCACCACCCGCAATTTTTAGTTGTGGACAATGATGGATGGCAACACATTTCACTGGAAGGAAGGCTGAAATCAGATCTTTTAACGGCACATTTATATACTCCGGATTTGACACGCTGGAAAGAACTGCTCAACGGCCTTGTGAAAGGAGAATTAACCGGTGTAACTGCTTATCCCCTTGTAGTAGGAGATCCGTTTTTCTTTAACAGACAGGTACCCATCATCGTTAGTGAGTGGGGCGGATTTGGTTTTGAAAATTATGGCGGGCCGAAAGATTCAGATGAACGTGCTACGTTGATTCCTCTCTTCAAGGAAGAATTAAGAACCCGTCCGATCGCAGGCGATGTGTATACCCAGGCGACAAACATAGAAGACGAGCGTAACGGTTTGATCGATGCGAATACGGGCGAATTAAGAGTTCCAGAAGGACTGCTGAAGTCGCGAGAAAGAGGACCGTTAGCTTGATTTTTGATTTTAGATTGCAGGTTTTAGATTTGTCCTGAGCGTAGCGAAGGATCTGATTTGAATGCACGGTATCAGAAATTGTCGTACGCAGAAAATGGGAATTTTGCATTTTTAATTTTCAATTTTT
>DATLDA010000115.1:0-4003 GCA_035526135.1 Flavitalea sp. | reverse complement strand
GGTGATCAGTGATCTTACACCAAACGGGCTTGCCTTTTCTCCTGATGGAAAGATCCTGTATGTAGGGCAATCCCTTCCCGAACAACCCGTCATTTTTGCCTACACAATGTTACCAGATGGAAAGCCCGGTAAAAGAAAACTGTTTTATGACGCGTCCGCATTATCAAAACAGAAATTACCCGGACTGCCCGATGGAATGAAAACCGATGTAGCCGGAAATTTATTTACCAGCGGACCTGGTGGCATATTGGTTATTTCACCTTCGGGAAAATTGCTTGGACGTATAGAGATCATGCAACCTACAGCCAATTGCGCTTGGGGAGACGACGGGTCAACACTTTATATCACGGCAAATATGCTGCTATGCCGTATTCGAACGAAGTCGAAAGGGGCAAACTGGTAACAACTAACGGAGTTGTGTGACCGAATGCGCATGATATATATTTATTTGTCCTTTGATGATTGCTTCCTGTTCATCAACAAAAGTTACAGGCAGGGAAGGAAATAAAAAAGTAAGGGCCTGTTGATATGGTTCCAACAATGATGGGCTTCCGATGATGAACAATGAATCCAGACCTGGTAATGTGAGCAGTTCGGTCCCGATCAATAATCCACTGAGATAATAAAAATTTTGTTCTGGTTTTCTTTGTTTCAATAATACAGATGTCCTGACAGAAAACGAAAGTTGTAATAGCTGCCCTTTCCGGCTGTCTTCCACTCCCTGCAAAAAATATTTTTGGATTTCCTGCGGCGCCATTTTTTTATTTTCTACAATGCAGGTTGCCAATGAGCTGTTGAAAGCAAGAAGGCAAAAAAATTCTCCTGTCATATAGGTTCGAAAAGAAATACATTCGCCGCCCTTTACAACAATATGCTTTGAATGGGTTCCCGGACAAATCACGAAGCCATCAGTTTTTAATTGATCTGCACAACCCGCGAGCAGGGTTTCTTCACCACGCATGATATCATCTTTCGTTCTGACACCAGAAATAAGATACACTTCACGTGATGAAAGTATTTTTTTCATGGGTAAACCCGAACCCTCTAATGAAAATGGACACTCTTTATATGGAATTTCCATCATGCCGAGCGTGGAGGAAGCCATGCCGGAAATAATTACTTTTTCATTGGAAAGGGACAAGCCTTTGTCCTTTTCAATTTTTGAAATATATTTTTGCAGGATGGAAAAATAAAACGGAATCCGTTTGTTTTCTTCCATTTTTTGTTCTTTCCACCGGGCGTGTGTCTGTACAATTCCTTCATCACTGCGTTCTTCCGCGACAACCTTACCCGTATCACCTTGTACCAACCTTATGCGTAAGTTAGTGGACCCCCAATCGCAGCTGATGAAATTCGCCATGGAATCAATTTTGTTTCACGCCCGCCCGGATGAATGGTCGGACGGGCAAAGATGCAAAGTAAGAAAAGACGCAAAGAGATTCTTAGATGCGCTTTGGACAAATCTGCAATCGCAAATCTGCAATCTACTATTCTTACGCATGTGCTCTCACCATACTCACAAATTGCGCTGCCTTAAGAGAGAGTCGTTGGAGATAATCATCATCTACTCTTACTGGTTTCTCCAGCAGTGAGCTGCCAATTCCAAATGCTACACCACCGGCTTTCTGAAATGCCTTTATATTTTCAATACTTACTCCACCGGTTGGCATAAGTGGAATATAATCCAATGGCGCATGTACATTGCTGATATACGCCGGAGTGCCTGCGGGGAATACTTTCACTATATGTGCGCCTTGTGAATAAGCCCTTGCAATTTCTGTAGGTGTGTATGCGCCGGGGATGCTCACTGCTCCTTTGTTTCTTGTTGTTTTGATCACTTCTTTATCGTACGACGGAGAGATGATGAATTGAGCGCCGGCGCGGATCGCTGCTTTTGCAGTCTTCGAATCCAACACCGTACCCGCACCGATCAGCATAGTCTTTGAAAATTTTACCGAGAGTTGTTCAATAAGTTCCAATGCTTTGTCTGAATTCATTGTGATCTCAACCAATCTTATTCCGCCGCGCTGCAGGGCGCCGACTATAGGTGGAACATCAATGGGTGCAAGTCCACGGAGTATCGCAACGATTTTTTGATGCAGTATTTCTTTCAGGCAGTTCATATTGTCGTTTAATTAATACCATTTGTTTGAAATAATAACGAGCATCACGATAATGATGATAATGATTTGCACAAGGTTCATACCCAAATAAACCAACAGTCCCTTAAAAAAAGCTGTTGGCCAGGAAACTTTAAAAAATTGGCGGTTTGCAATTGTATTGCAGAAGGCTAACAATATTATAGAGAGAAGGAAATAAAGGGATTTAGCTTTAGCTCCCAACAATGCTAAGGGTATTATGATCAGTAAAGTGAATGTATTGATCTGTGCTTGTATCAAGACCTGCAAAACAACATTTTCTGCATAATTGTATCCTTTTTTCTTGAAAAACCGCCAACTGAAAAAAGCCAGCACAGGAATGAGGGCGAATAAAATAAAGTTCATGTACTGCTGCGTAAACCCGAGTAACTTTTTTTGTACGGCCAATACGCGGGTTGATTTTGCACTATCGGGATTCATCACCTCCATCATTTGCTCCATCAAATGTGTTTTTGCAATGATGAAAGTCACAAAACCGACAATCAGAATCAGGTATTGAAACACGTTGAAGTGCCTTTTTCTTTTTCCATTTACATAATCCAATGCAACCAGCCCTGGTCGTAATAAAATGCCCGGAACGAGAGAAAAAATTCCTTTATCTGCATGCGTAAAAACATGGAGGACTTCATGAAGAACGTGGGGTGTGTCGAGACGGTGCGCCTCTTTCTGTCCGCATTGATTACAATATTGTCCGGAAAAAAGCGCGCCGCAATTTTTGCAATGATGATCCGGGTTAGTTGCTATTTGCATGCTATAAGATAAATCAGTTTTCTACAAGGAATGACCGAATAATGGCTTTCTAACTCTCCTGGCACTACTTTGTTGCTTTCGATGAAATTACATAAGGGAAAAGTATCTTTTTCTTACCTCATCCCTTATTTTTACACTACCTAATAGAACACTATGCCCCTGGATAAAAACAGACAGTTTCTCGATTTTGAACGACCCATCAAAGAATTATTCGAAGATATTGAAGCGCTTCGTCAACGTGCAGAAAAAAGTAAGGTAGATCACAGTGACACTATCAGGAAATTGGAAGAACAGATTGTGGAAAGGCGCCGTGAGATAACGATGCATCTTACTCCGTGGCAAAAAGTTCAGTTAAGCCGGCATCCTGACCGGCCCTATACCCAGAAGTATATTCAGAAACTGTTTACCAATTTCGTTGAATTACATGGTGATCGTAATGTAAAAGATGATAAAGCGATGATAGGTGGTTTTGCTTCTTTGGAAGGTGAAACCGTGATGGTACTGGGGCAGCAAAAAGGGATTAACACTAAAATGCGTCAGCTAAGGAACTTCGGTATGGCAAACCCTGAGGGATACCGGAAAGCATTACGGCTGATGAAACTTGCAGAGAAATTTAATAAACCAGTGATCACCCTTATTGATACGCCTGGTGCTTATCCCGGAATGGAGGCAGAAGAAAGAGGTCAGGGGGAAGCGATAGCCAGAAATATTTATGAAATGATCCGGCTGCAAGTGCCCATTATCTGTGTGATCATTGGTGAAGGAGCATCCGGTGGCGCATTAGGCATTGGCGTTGGAGACAAGGTTTTCATGTTGGAAAATTCCTGGTATACCGTTATATCTCCTGAAAATTGCAGCAGCATTCTGTGGCGCAGTTGGGATCAGAAAGAAAAAGCTGCAGAACAATTAAAACTCACTCCGGATAATATGCACCAGTTCGGTCTTATAGATGACATTATTCCGGAACCGATTGGTGGGGCACACTGGAATTATGATGAGGCTGCTTCCTTATTAAAGCCATATCTCGTCAATACCCTTCGCGAACTCCGCGAAATGCATCCACGCGAGCGCGTAAACAGACGGATAGATAAATA
>DATLDA010000085.1:0-13903 GCA_035526135.1 Flavitalea sp. | reverse complement strand
AAACGGCCAACTTAAAAAATTAAGTTCAACCGGTGATTCCCTGGCCGTTTTTAATGAAGTAAGGAGATATGGGAAAGTGCATTCGATCGATGTATCCAATCCATTGAAAGTTTTATTGTACTACAAAGATTTTGGAACCATTGTTACACTTGATCGGTATCTGAATATCAGAAACACAATTGATCTGCGGCGGCTGGGTATGTTCCAGGTGAAGATGATTGCCCAATCGTATGACAATAACATCTGGATCTTTGATGAGTTGGACAGCCGATTGAAACGGATCGGCGACGACGGAAGATTGATCGATCAGTTCAATGATTTCAGAATGCTGTTTGATTCTGTTCCTTCTCCGGCCTTTTTAATTGACCAAAATAAATTTCTTTATCTGTATGATCCGTCGAAAGGGGTTTATACTTTTGATTATTATGGAACCTTTAAGAGCCGTGTGCCTTTTACTTCGTGGATAGACTTCACAGTGATCAGTAATACAATTTACGGACGCGATGAAAAAAATCTGTATAGTTATGAACCCGGTTCACTGAACCTGATTCATTATCCGTTGCCTCCGTCGATGGCAGGTGCCATGCGGATCAGTATCATGCCGAATTTTCTTTATGTGCTACGTGAAAATGGTTTGCAGGTATACGGCTACCGGTGATTAGAAATCAATTATTGCCTTATTTCGCTGCGTTGATAATGTCGCTGAGTTCTTTATCCCATTGACCTGTTTTACCATATTCCACAACACGACCAAGTTCCTTGCCATCCTTGAGAATGATAAAGGTGGGCACATTGACGACATTTAATGCTTCTGCAAGATGCCCGATTGTTTTTTTATTTCTGTCGACACCAATTACAGTGACGTGGGTGGCGGGAAAGGAAGCGGCATCGAGTATGGAAAAGAATTTCGGGAATATATTTTTCGTATCGCCGCACCAGGTTCCTCCGAATGCGAGTATCTGTAATTGCTCTCCCTTTGATTTCAGGGCTGCTACTGCATCCGTTTGTGGAACATATCCTGCTTTGTTTTGCGCATACCAATGGAAAGAAGTGTCCTTGCTGATCAATTCCTGTGTAAGAATTCCTTTCAGGATCTTTGAATCTCCGTCTTTCACCACTTCATATTGGCTTTGTGCATTTGCAAACAATGAAAAGAATACAATAACAGATAACAGTAATAGTTTCATGAGCTGATTTTCTACTGCAAACTTACCTTGCTTTTTCTGTGAGTTTTGTTAAATCAAAGGGAGGCGCGAAGGTCCAACAGGAAAGAGCGGATTTTTTGTAATGATTGGATGAGCTCGAAGCGGTGCAGTGCACCTTTTTGTTGTTTAATGAAATTTTTCGCACCCTCAATAGTGAGCTTTCTTCTTCTTAACAGATCATAGATAAGTTGGAGATTTTTGATATCAACCGGGCGAAAATGACGGTCACCCTTCCTGTTCTTGCGCGGTTGGATGATATCAAATTCTGCTTCCCAGAATCGGAGCAGTGAATGATTCACACGAAACATGGTTGCTACTTCCCCCATACTATAATACTGTTTTTGAAAAAGAAGTTCATCTTCCGGTATATCTACCAGGTCCGCATCCAGGTCGTAAGTTTTCAGCGATTTTCTGCCTCTGGTAGATTTAACAGGCGTTTCTGATTCCGGGCTGGAGATAACTTCTTTTTTTTTGACAGATTTTATACGGACTCCGTCTATTTCTGCCTGTTGCTCTTCAGTAGCATGATCTGCAAATTCAAACGGAATCTGCGAGAAAGGATTTATGGTGGAAGTGGGAAGTATCAAATGGTGTTGGTTTATCCCCGTTACTAACAAAAACTATGCAATAAAGATACATCTGAGTATATAATGTCTGTCGGAAGATTTCAAATCAAATTTATGCACATTCGGAAGCAAAAATGTGGACAGTAAATCATGGTTTTTCGGGCGGAAATAATCATAACCAAATCCATTGGTTTTCAATGAAAAAAAAGGCATAAAACGGTCACTTAGAAAGTGTTTTCAGCCCTTATTTTCCGTACTTTTGTAAGAACCCCTTTCAATCATAAAAAACACACCTGCAGTCCCAAAAATGAGCTCAGAAACACAAGAAATTATACTACCTGAAACAAACGGATATGGTGCGGAAAGCATTCAGGTACTCGAAGGTCTCGAAGCAGTACGCAAGAGGCCGGCAATGTACATTGGCGACATAAGTGAAAAAGGTTTACATCACCTCGTATACGAAGTTGTAGATAACTCCATCGATGAAGCATTGGCCGGATATTGCAGGAATATCAAAGTTATTATTCACGAAGATAATTCTGTTTCTGTAGAGGATGATGGCAGAGGTATTCCTACCGGTATGCACTCAAAGGAAAAAAAGAGTGCGCTTGAAGTGGTTATGACCGTACTGCATGCGGGCGGCAAATTCGACAAAAATACTTACAAAGTTTCGGGCGGTCTTCATGGTGTAGGTGTCAGTTGTGTGAATGCTCTGAGTTCAACGCTGCATGTAACCGTTTATCGTGAAGGAAAGATATTTGAACAGGAATATAATATCGGAGTTCCGAAATATCCGGTTCGCGAGATCGGAAAAAGTGACCGCACCGGGACACGAGTTCACTTTTGGCCGGACACATCAATTTTCACTGCGTCGGAATATAAAAAAGATATACTTGAAAGCCGATTACGCGAATTATCGTATCTGAACAAAGGAATCAGAATCATCCTGAATGACCTGCGCGAGAAGGATGAAGATATGGCCACTTACACGAAAACATTTTATAGTGAAGGCGGGATTGTCGAATTCGTTGAAATGCTTGACAAGAATGCCGGTCGCGGTCCTTTGCTTCCAAAAGTTATTTACGTGGAAGGCCGGGATGAACTAACGAACGTGATGGTAGAAGTAGCTCTTTGCTACAACGATAGTTACTCGGAACACATTTATTCTTATGTAAATAATATCAACACCATCGAAGGTGGAACGCACGTATCGGGATTCCGAAGGGCGTTGACCAGAGTATTTAAAAGTTATGGTGATAAGCAAGGATTGTTTGAGCGTGCCAAGGTGGAGATCGAGGGAGATGATTTCAGAGAAGGGCTCAGTAGCATCATCTCAATTAAGGTTCCTGAACCGCAATTCGAAGGACAAACAAAAACCAAACTCGGTAATAGTGAGGTAGCTGGTGTCGTTGACAGTACGGTTTCTAAAGTGCTTGAATCTTATCTGGAAGAAAATCCCCGGGAAGCTAAAAATATTATTCAGAAAGTTATCCTGGCAGCACAGGCACGCGCTGCGGCAAAGAAAGCCCGTGAGCTTGTTCAAAGAAAAAGTGTATTAAGTGGGGGTGGGTTGCCGGGGAAATTGGCTGATTGTTCAGAGAGAGATCCTGAACGTTGTGAGCTATACCTCGTTGAGGGGGATTCTGCCGGTGGAACGGCTAAACAGGGTCGCGACCGAAGCTTTCAGGCAATTCTTCCATTACGTGGAAAGATCCTGAACGTAGAGAAAGCAATGGAACATAAGATCTACGAAAACGAAGAAATAAGAAATATGTATACGGCTTTGGGTGTAACGGTTGGTACTGCCGAAGATCCAAAAGCGCTTAACATCATTAAATTGCGCTATCATAAGCTGATCATCATGACCGATGCTGATGTGGATGGAAGTCATATTGCTACCCTCATCCTCACCTTCATCTATCGTTATATGAAAGAACTTGTAGAGCAGGGATATATTTATATTGCTCAACCTCCCTTGTATCTGGTTAAGAAAGGAAAAGAACAGGAATATGCCTGGACAGAAGATCAAAGAAAGGCACTTGTGGAAAGACTGGGTAATGGTAAAGAAGACTCTGTGAACATTCAACGGTATAAGGGATTGGGAGAGATGAACTCTGAGCAACTTTGGGAAACAACCATGAATCCGGATACCAGAACATTAAAACAGGTGACCATTGAAAGCGCGGCGGAAGCTGATCGGGTCTTCAGCATGTTGATGGGTGATGAGGTGGCGCCGAGGCGTGAATTCATTGAAAGTCATGCAAAATATGCACGGTTAGATGTCTGATACGCTCTGCTTCAGGCTCTTCAAAGTTCAAATTCAAAATATTGGCTATCTTTAATCCGATGCGGTCTTAAATTTACCGCTTCGCTAAAATCCATTAACTAATTAAATACAACAACATGTCAGACGTAACACTCACTGCCTATAATGTGAAAACGAAGGAAAAGAATGTGCCCATTAAGGATGCAGTGATCACCAAAACAGCGAAAGGTGCTTATATGGCTCAGGGTAATGACGGGAAAGGGAATAAGCTAACCACTTTGCTTGGTGAAGAAAAAGCCCTTGCTGCGATCAAGGCCGGCATCGCAAAACAAGGCTGGTAATTTAGCAGGTAACATGATTTGAAGCTGTCCATTCCTTTGATATATCCAAAGAATGGACAGCTTTTTTATTGTATTATTACCAATGAGATGAATAGGTGCAATTGCATAATTTATTTGTTGCTTGTAATTTGTTCTACCTCGGGTTGGAGTCAAACCACAAATCCTTATCACATAAACGGCAATGCTTCACAGGAAAACTGCAATTGCTATACGCTTACGCCTGATCTGAACAACCAGTCTGGTTCTGTATGGAATATTTACAAGATCAACCTGCAGCAGTCATTCGATTATAAATTTGAAATATTTCTTGGTTCTACGGATGCAAATGGCGCCGACGGAATTGCATTCATGTTACAGCCGGTGAGTACTAGTATTGGTTCACAAGGTGGAGGACTTGGAGTGGAAGGCATTTCTCCATCTATTGCAGTGGTGATTGATACCTGGCAGAATACAATCAATAACGATCCTTCTTATGATCATATAGCGATTCATCGAAACGGAAATATAAACCATGGTGTCCCTGATAATCTTGCGGGACCCGTTACTGCATTAGCCACTTCTGATAATATTGAAGATGGGAAATGGCATAGCCTTCGTATTATCTGGGATGCTACCGCCAAAACTCTGTCGGCACAAGTTGACGGGGTTGACCGGGTGAAAACAACACAGGATTTGGTATCGCAGATTTTTTCAGGCAACCCGGAAGTCTTCTGGGGATTTACGGGTTCAACAGGGGGCTCGAGAAACCATCAGCGTTTCTGTACTTCGTTAAATCCTCAATTCACTTTGCCTGCAGGTGCATCCACCTGTTTTCCCGCCGCAATTCAATTGCATGATGAATCAAGATCTTTTGGATCCATCGTAAAGTATTTCTGGGATTTCGGTGATGGCACCAAAGATTCCGTCGCGCAGCCCGTTGCACATTCGTATACAAGCCCTGGAATTTACAAAGTCAAATTGCAGATATTGGGTAATAATGGTTGTCTTTCAGATCCATTTGAGAAGGAAATCACCATCGGATCAAAACCTGTTGCGGCATTTACAATAAGTCCATCGATTCCGTGTGAGAATGATACGCTGCAAATAACAGATTCTTCTTTTGTACAGGTGGGAACGATCGACCGGTGGTCGTGGTTGATCGGCTCCAATGACTTTTCCACAAGGGAAGTACCGCGAGTTCCCTTGTCCGGTGGAAATTTTCCTATTGTGCTTACAGTTAAAACTAAAGAAGGATGTGAAGCAGAATCACCCTTAGTCCGGATCAATACCTTGCCGCTTCCCTCAGTAAATTTTGACGGACAGGCAGCGTGTATCAACCAGCCTTTAGTTTTAGAAGCTGTAAATGAAACAACCAATATTCCCATTAAAAAATATCAATGGAAACTAGGAAACGGTGCTACAGCAATAGGGTCTCAAATTTCTTACAGCTGGAAAAGACCTGGAAATTATATGGTTACGCTTCAGGCCTTTGCAGATAATGGTTGTAAAAGTTCTATCGTCCAAAAAGAATTCCCGATCCAGGGAACGAAAGCGTTTGCGGGTAATGATACGATCGTGACGAGAGGCCAGCCCCTGCAATTAAATGCACAGGGTGGTGATTTTTATTTTTGGTATTCAACCATGGGCGGAAACGATACATCTTCTTCACCAAAACATTTGATTAATCCTACCCGGGATGTTTCTTATGTGCTTGTAGCGTTCACATCGCTTGGATGCCAGACAGTCGATACGATCAACATCAAAGCCTACGAAGGACCTGCTATTTACATGCCTTCAGCTTTTACACCAAATGGTGATGGCAGGAATGAAAGGTTCCGTCCGGTAGCAGTTGGTATGAAATCGATAGAAGTGTTCCAGGTGTTTAACCGCTATGGGCAACTGGTGTACTCGAGCCGGACAAGCGAAGGATGGGATGGCGGATTGAACGGATCAAAAGCACCTGCAGGTACGTATGTATGGATGATCGGGGGCACTGATTTTTACGGAAAGAAACATTTTTCGAAAGGAACGGTGATCCTTATACGCTAATTGATCACGATTTCATCAACGAACAACCAGCTTTTGGCGCCCTTCGAAGGATGCCATTTCGGAAGCACCCCGCCATTTTTAATTTTTACGATCAAAAACCGTACAGCACTCTCATGTAACCGATGTATGCTTGCACGCTGGAAACTTCCGGATATATAAGCAGTATCTGTGTAGGAAAGAGCCGATAATTTTTTCATATTTCCTTGCGACTTTCCTCCCCAGACTTCTACACGACCGGGTGGTAGTAGAAAAGATCCATGATTCACCAGGTATCCGACCGAAAGGGAGTTCACATTTTTCAATGCGCCAAGGTCCAGGGTTACTTCAACATCTTCACCTTCATAACCAAGATATTTGCCGTCACCCTGACTGGTTGATCCTTGTTGCAGATCGAATAAAGTAGTATCTTTTTTTGCTGCATATCGTTTATCCGGATCTTTGCTCAGACGGGTTTTGATGGGTAGAATTGCAGCATGAAAAAAAGTTTGCGTTACGATGGAACTATTTTTCCATCCTGTTTTCACGGCAATTACTTTCAGATCGCAGGTGCTGTCGATCATGAATGGCGATTTATATTTCCTTGCAGTTGAATCAGGAGTAGTTCCATTTGTGGTGTAATAAATGGACACTCCTTTCAACCGGAAATTCATTTGTACTGAAGCATGCTGCGTAAATATATTACTGTCTGTTTTTACGAGTGGTTCACTTAACCTTCCGGCAAAGGCTGTATCTGATGTAAGGTCTGGAGTATAACCGACACGAATACCTTTATGAGTGGCGGCAAATTGGTGGATCTTCGATACTGGAATATTCGTTTCATACAGGTACAGGTTCGTAAGCGATTTACTTTTCTGTAACGCATCAAGTTCTTTTTCAGTTACTGCAGTGCCCGACAAATTCAGATATTGCAAATATTTGAGATCTGAGAGGGAAGCGACCTGCCCGGGTTGCACATCTGTATTTTCAAGATGCAATTTTAAGAGGTGAGGAAACGATGCGATATGAGATAACTGATCTTTTCCGAGCATTGAATTGCTGCAATCAATAGAAACGATCTGGTTACTAATTCTCTTCAACTCCTCCCAGTCTTTGGATGATATTTCCTTTTTTCCACCCATGAATACATCCACATAAGGTTTATCAGCGGAAACCTGCCTTACTGTTCGACCAGTATAATTCAGAGTTCGAATTGTTTGGTCATCAGCAAATGGAATTTCGAGCGCGTCTAACGGTGATGATAAACCGTATTTCTGTCGCATTACGTGCAATGTTGAATCAGGAGTTTGTAAAGCAGCGACAGTTTTATTGAATGGAGCGCCATTGCGTATCCACCAATGGATTAGCGCAATCTCTTCTTTGTCTGGTTGTGGTTTGCCTTCGGGTGGCATATGTTTATCGTCATTCAAAGGCAAAAGAAGAAATTGGTACAGCATAGAACTGTCTGGACTGCCGGGAATCAGTACGCTTCCTTCCTCACCTCCCTTGCGAATTTTTTCCGGAGATATAAGTTGAAGTCCTCCTTTCGCCTTATTGGGATTGTGGCAACCAATGCATTTTTCTTCGAGGATCGGTTGTATAATATCAGAGAAAGCGGATGCTTTACTGAGATCGGCTATTGGTTCACGTTTAGATTTCAGCGGCGCAGTAAGGAAATCATTGCCATGCGTAATACCTGCACCCAGGTGACCGGCAATTATGATGGTAACAAGTCCGGTCAATAGGGTTACCCTATACCAGACGCCACGCTTTCGGCGAAGCCACACGAGCAGAAGTGCGAGAAGTGATGTAGTTGTGCCCAGCCATTTGTGCCACAATAACTGTGTACCATTTTCATAGGCACCTGATACATACAACAACAATCCAAAAACCGCTGAGGCTGCGGCTGATATTGCAGTAAAGGCCAGCAGGAATTCGATTTTATCATTCCATTTCTCTTCATTTCTTTCCTGTTTGCCAATCCATTCCATAGCAAGCGCTACAATCCAGAGAGCAATGGGAAAATGCAGGATCATTGGATGAAGTCTGCCGGCCACCTGCATCCACTTTGAAAGTTGTGTGATATTGTTCTCCATCACGAGGAGGAATACGAGTAACACATTTAGAAAAAAAGCAGCATTTCCGATTATGGCGTTAACTCTCTTCATTTCTCAATACTGTTTCACGCAAAGGTGCAAAGGAAGCAAAGCTGCAAAGAGGAAATTCGTAATGTCTTTTCTTTGCGCCTTGGCTCCGTGTGCAGTTTTGCGTGAAATATAAATGTGAATATTATACCAAAATATTTTTCACTACTTCTCCACTAACATCTGTGAGCCGGTATCTTCTACCCTGATGTTTGAAAGTAAGTTTTTCGTGATCAATTCCAAGCAGATTGAGGATGGTTGCCTGGAAGTCATGAACATGAACAGCGTCTTTTGCTACATTATAACCGAATTCATCTGTTTCTCCATAAACAAATCCTGGTTTTACACCACCGCCAGCCATCCAGATGGTAAATGATCGGGGATGGTGATCACGTCCGTAATTTTCTGCAGTGAGATTCCCCTGGCAATAATTTGTCCGTCCGAATTCTCCTCCCCAGATTACCAATGTATCTTCCAGCAGACCGCGGTTTTTCAGATCCATGACTAGCGCAGCAGAAGGTTGATCTGTATCTTTTGCAAGATTGCGAATGTCTTTTGGGAGGTTATCATGCTGATCCCAACCCATGTGATAAAGTTGAACGAAGCGAACGCCTCTTTCAATCAGCCGGCGTGCCTGAATACAATTGGCGGCAAAGCTTCCTGCTTTCATGGAATCCGGACCATATAATTTGAATACGTGATCGGGTTCACCGGATAGATCAAGTACTTCGGGTACCGAGGTTTGCATCCTGTAAGCCATTTCATATTGGGCAATCCGTGCACCGATTTCCGGATCATGGAATTGCTCATCCTGTAACACATTCATCTGTGCAATCTTATCGAGCATATTCCTTCTTGTGGTTCGATCCATCCCTTCCGGATCCTGTAGATACAACACGGGATCTTCAGCAGAACGGAACTGCACTCCCTGGTGAATTGAATTCAGAAAGCCACTCCCCCATAAGCGCGAGGCAAGCGGTTGTATATTTCCTTTACCTCTTGAAAGAAAAACACAAAAATCGGGAAGGTTTTTATTTTCACTTCCTAAACCATAACTAAGCCACGATCCAAAACTGGGTCTGCCCGGTTGTTGACTTCCTGTCTGGAAAAAAGTGACGGCGGGATCATGATTGATCGCCTCTGTATGCATCGATTTGATGAAACACAATTCATCAACAACTTTTCCGGTATAAGGCATCAGTTCGCTTACCCATGCCCGTGATTCGCCATATTGATTGAATTTGAAAAACGAACCTGCCAATGGAAATTTTTTCTGATTGGCTGTCATTCCGGTGAGTCTTTGTCCCATCCGGATCGATTCAGGAAGATCTTGCCCCTGCATCTTATTCAGCAGCGGTTTATAATCAAAAAGATCCAGTTGCGAAGGTGCGCCGCTCTGAAATAAATAAATCACCCTTTTAGCCTTAGGTGCAAAATGTGAAATGCCTTTTGGTAACATGTCATCCTCTTTGTTGCGGAAAAGATCCGGGATAAGAAGAGAACCCAATGCTACACTGCCAATACCCAGACTCAGACGTGACAGAAAATGTCGGCGGTTAACATGAAGCTGGTGTTTTCGAAATTCATTTTCCATCAGGCTGCATTATGATTTGGTGATACTCTCATCGAGATTGTAGATCATTTGAATTGTCAGCATCAGGGCTGCGGTGCGTAATTCGTCAACATCTTTCGGATGACGGAACTGGCCAGCACGTAATATTTTTTTCAGTTCCTGTGATTTCGTCGAATATTTATTTACTTCTTCGTTATAAAATCCGGTCATTACATCCACTTCTTTATTTGAAGGCATTCTGCCTGTGATTCTTCTGAATGCATCGCTAACCTTTCCTTCAATGGGTAATTGATTATTTCTTATTTCCTTCACAGCGAGGACATGCGATGCTTCCAGTATTTGCGGATCATTCAACAAAACAAGCGCCTGCAATGGTGTACTTGTTCTGGTGCGTCTTACTTCACAAACTTCTTTCATTGGATTATCGAAAGTGATCATGGCAGGTGGTGGTATGGTTCTTCTCCAGTACGTATAAAGGCTGCGGCGATACAGATTTACACCCGTGTCAGGGATGTAAGAGGTCTCTCCTCTGTATCCTGATTTATCTCCAACAGAAACTTCATCCCAGATTCCATCGGGCTGGTACGGCTTTACACTTGGACCTCCGATTTCATGGTGTAACAAACCACTCGAAGCCAAAACATTGTCCCGGATCATTTCTGCATTCATACGAAATCTTGGCCCTCGTGAGAGATAGATATTGTCCGGATCCTTTGAACGTTGCTCATCATTGGCTACTGCCGACTGACGGTAAGTGGCAGACATAACTATTTTTTTAAGCAGGTACTTCAGGTCCCATCCGTGTTCCATCAGATCGACAGCCAGCCAGTCGAGTAATTCAGGATGAGAAGGGATCGCGCCCTGATTTCCAAAATCTTCAGATGTCGCAACGATTCCTTTACCAAATAATTCCTGCCATAACCTGTTTACAATTACTCTTGCAGTAACCGGATTTCTGTTATCAAATAACCATTCAGAAAGTCCCAAACGATTTCTTGGAGCTTTTTGCGGAAACGGTAATATAGATTCAGGTACACCAGGCTGAACCTCAGCACCAGGGGCATCATAAGCACCGCGGATTAATACAAAAGTTTTCCGTATTCCCGGAGAATCTCTCATGATCATTTGCCTGAGCGTATCTTTTTCGTTTTTCAAAACACGGAAGGCATTCAGAAATGGCAGATCTTTTTCAATGTCTTTTTTTGAAATAGGCATCCAGGGATCCGGAGTTGCCAGGTTAATAACAAACCCTGTTTCTTTAACCTGGTTGAAGAAAGCATATAAGCTGAAAAAATCTTTTTGTGTAACAGGGTCATACTTGTGGTCATGGCAACGACTGCATTCCATTGAAATACCAAGAAAAGCTTTGCCGAAAGTGTTGGTACGATCGATAACATATTCTACGCGGTATTCTTCATCAATAATCCCGCCTTCCTGGCTGATTTTATGATTGCGGTTAAATGCAGATGCCAGCAGTTGTTCTTTTGTTGCCTGCGGCAACAGATCGCCCGCAAGTTGCCAGGTGACAAATTTGTTATAAGGCATGTTTTCATTGAACGCTTTGATCACCCAGTCACGCCACGGCCACATCACACGCGGCAGATCATCCTGATATCCGTGGGTGTCGCCATATCGTGCGAGGTCAAGCCAGTAATTGGCCCATCTTTCTCCGTACCCATCAGCTGATAACAACCGGTCAACCATCTTTTCATAGGCATTGGCAGCAGGATCTTTCAAATATTCATCAATCATCGGAATGGCAGGAGGTAGTCCTGTCAGATCAAAAGCTACACGACGAATCAATTGTTCTTTCGATGCTTCTGGTGAAGGCTTCATGCCTTTCTCTTTCAATTTGGCTAGAACAAATCTGTCAATTTCATTAGAGCCGGCCATAGATTTTGAAACATCCGGTAAGGAAGTTTTTACCGGTGCAATCAGGGCCCAGTGTTTTTTGTATTGCGCACCCTGCTGGATCCATTTACGGAGTAAGTTTCTTTCTTCGTCTGATAGTGACAAGTTGGATTGCGGCGGAGGCATCATAAACTGCGGATCTTTCGAAAAGATCCGGTGAACGAGTTCACTCTTTTCCGGCTGACCGGGAACGATGGCAAACATTCCCGGATTTTTTTTCAGGGCAGCAAGCGCTACTGCTTCAATATCCAGTCGTAACTCTGCTTTCCGGTTGGCTGCATCTGGTCCGTGACATTTGAAACATCGATCAGACAATATCGGTTTGATATGAAAGTTGAAATCAACTTTGGCAATGGAGGACGCGGTCTGTTTTGAATCTTCAAAGCAGCTCACTCCGAAAAGAAGTGCAACAAAAATGCAGGCAAGCCATAGTCCTTTTTTCCGCATGGGCAACCCTTAAAGTTAATGAAACCAAACGGGAGAAAAAGGAGAAATGATTAGATTTTTCCGTCATTTTAATGAGAGGGGAATCTGGTTTCCGCAGATTAAATAAATGAAAGGAATTCAGATTTCCGGTTGAGTATTTTTTCATCATCAGCATCCAGCCATTTTTTCAATAATGTCGCATAAACGTTCTTGAAGTCTACCCGGTGCTGAATATCTCCGTCTTCCAGGTTAGCGAGGTCGGGCATCTCATTCAATACACCTCGTGCGCGCAGGCCACCGCCAACAAAAAACATGTTGTTCGCTGTACCATGGTCGGTACCGCCGCTCGCATTCTGGGCAACACGGCGACCGAATTCCGAGAATGTCATCAGCAGAATATCATCGAAGCGGTTGTTCTGTTTCATGTCTTTCGTAAAAGCTGATATGACTCCATTCATGTCAGTGAATAATCTTTTCTGTTGCGCCTCCTGATTCACATGGGTATCGAAACTGCCAAGAGATACGTAGTAAACTTTTGTATTGATATCAGAAAGAATGAGAGACGAGATTGTCTGAAAACTTCTTCCCAGTTCTGTGGAAGGATAACTGCCAGATCCGGGATGCAGCCGGCTTTGCCTGAAAAGGTATTCTGCGTTGGACACGGTGTTTGCCATCGTTTTGTAGAGATAATCGGACGCTGAATCGTTATTTTGGATCAGATGCCTCGCAGCAAGCGCTTTGAAAAAAGGATCATTTGAAGTGTTGAATAATCTTTTTGTGTCCCGCGTTGCAAGAGCCTTTTGGTGTTCGCCTTTTAATGCCATGCTCAATACATCATCGATCTCCAATGCCTGAGTCGGGCGATCGCATCCCGAACATTGGGCATCCAGGTAACGACCGATCCAGCCCGTATGTAAATATTCTGTGGTTTCACTGGCGCTTTGCCAGATATCCATACTTCTGAAGTGTGAACGGTCGGGATTTGGATACTCGCGTGTCCGGGTACTTCTCCTTGATCGTCTTCAGCGCCGACAGGCCATCGAGGCCGGGCATCAAAACGTCGAGACAGACCAGATCGGGCTTCAGGCTATCGACCAGCTCGAGGGCGGCCTGGCCGTTCGCGGCCTCGCCGACAATCCGCAGCCGCTCGTCATGGCGGATCACGCCGCGCAAGACTTCGCGAACGACGGGGTTGTCCTCGGCTATCAGGAGGTTGTAGTGGCTCGGTTCGCCCATTTTTCTTATCCGTCGGTTCTTTTCGCGTGCCGCAGCTTTGCCGCGACCCTAACAGTTTCATCATACCTCAGGCAGCTATGGAGCTCCCGAGGGGGACCGCAAGCGCTCCCGGAGTCAGTCAGCCGATCACCCGCCTCGTCGGTGGTAATCGCAAGACTGCATCAGCCATCGGTCCCCGTTCCGGCGCGTAACCCCGGCAAGTCTTCAGAACGATGGTTCTTGTACACGACC
>DATLDA010000302.1:0-9218 GCA_035526135.1 Flavitalea sp. | reverse complement strand
AGAACAAGTAATATATTCAGTACGATCCCAAACAGGTTGATGAAGGCATATTGCCGGGGTTTTTCTTCCAGCCGCAGCTTTGCAAGGGGTAAAGTATATAATGCATCGAAAAAAATTATCCAGATCATCCAGGTCACATATTCCGGATGCTTTTCCATTTCGATGAACCGGATCAGGGGATTTTCAAAAATGAACATCAACACGGTTAAAAAAATGGTTGTGACGAGCACCGAAACGTTAAGGGTATTGTAGAGCCTGGTACGGTCATGCGTTTGGGCAAAGCGGAAAAAACTCGTTTCAATTCCGTAGGTAAATAAAATATTCAAAAAAGGGATCAGGGCATAGACCTGGGAGTAAGCATAGGATTCCTGGGGAGCATACAAGCGGAAAGCCAGCAGGCTGATTGCAAAATTGAGAAAACGGCTGAATATCCTTGGAACGCCATACCAAAGGGTTTGGCCGGCGAGTTTTTTGATTCCACTCAACGATGCTCCGTTTAAATTTGTAGTTTGCGAGGCTGGTATCAAAATTAAGGTTTCCTAATTGATACTTAAATCTTGCAACCAAACCGCTCGTAAATCGCTCTTCAACTAAAATCTAGAGTATGAAAAAAGTTTTACTGCTTGTGTTCCTCGGCTTTGCATCGTTTTTCACAGGATTTAGCCAATCCAATGCTACAGAAGGTCGTGTTGAATTTGACAAAGGGCAAAAAATTGCCGCCGTAGTTGAAGTTCCCTATCCTCCGGATGTGGTGGAATCAGCCATCAAAGATTACATGTCCAAAAAAGGGATGAAAAGTGATAAATGGCGTGATTTCATCGTTTATAAGGGAGCACGTGTCAGTGACAACAATCTGGAAGTTTCCGACCTGTATTTCAATGTAGACCGTAGAAACAGAAAAGATAAAACGTCTCAGGTATCACTGATCGTCGGTCGTCCCGGTGAAAATGTCGGACTTCGTACATCGGATGATCGCTTAAAGGTGGAAGAAGGGATCTCCTTATTGAACAGCATGATCGGCACAATGGACTCACATGGGCTGGAAGCAGAAATAGCCGCACAGGAAGAGGTCGTCAAAAAGGCAGAAAAGAAATTAAAAAACCTTGTAGAAGATCAGAAGGATGTTGAGAAAAGAATTAAAAATCTGGAAGATAAACTACAGGAAAATAAAGATGATCAGCGGAAGCAGGAAGACGAACTCGCCCGTCAGCGTTCAATGCTTGATGCCATGAAAGTGAGGAGAAGAGGATAATTCTGACGAACTTTCTAAGGTTTCTGATTCTGACACGTTTATTTTTCTTCAAATCGCGGATTGTTCATAAAGGATGAATCGGTAAGGGTCGATAGAAATTGCTGCAGGTAAAACTTCTCCTGTGCGGTTAGTGGAATTTTATTTTTAAGCAGAGGATCGAGTGTAGAACCGTCGACAATTCCCGATTCATAATGTGTAAGCATTTGCGAAATACTCGCGATTTTTCCGTCGTGTCCATAAGGGAATGTCATCAGGACGTTCCGAAGTTGGGTCACTCTGAACTTTAGTGAATCCTGTTTATTTCCTGTTACACGCATTCTGCCAATATCGTTTATGGCCGGGTTCAAACCCAGCCCATTGTTCCGATAACTCAAATCCGAAAAGAGCGGTTCGGTATGACAGGATGCACATTTTGATTTGAAAAGGTCGTACCCTGTTTGTTCTGCAAGATTGAAAACGGCTTTTCCATTTTTTACTTCATCATATTTCGCATTACCTGACACAAGTGACAGTACAAACTGACTCAATGCATACGTTATTCGTTGAATGGTTATCTGACGTGTTCCGAAAGCCTTTTTAAACATGTTGGGATAAAGACTGTCCGACCGCAACTTGGTGATCACCTGAAATACCGAGGATCCCATTTCATTCCTTGCGTCTATATGACCAAGAATAACCTCTTCAACCGACGAAGCGGAACCATCCCACCGAAACGCTTTTTGCCAGGCAAGATTTGCGAGTGTCGGCGCATTACGTGTTGTATGTTGATTATGAATGCCATGACTGAGATCATGATCGAATGTTCCAAAACCTGCAATCTGGTGGTGACAGGAAGCGCATGAAATGCTGCCGTCTGCCGATAATTTACCATCATAAAATAGTTTTCTTCCTAACTGAAATCCTTCTTCTGTGATCTGATTTTGTTCGAATGGATATTCCGGTGGCGGAAATCCTGCAGGCACAAGTAATGGCGTCGGTGTAACCGTTGCAACAGGTGCGGGATCTTTACTACATGCCTGGATGATCAGAAACCCGCAAAGGAGGATAGACAGTACGATTATGGTGGAGCGGGTAAGCAGGAATTGTAGATTTTAGATTTGCGATTTCAGATTTTAATTTGTAAATAATTGGTAGAAATACAATGTACAATAATAGACAGAGGGATTCAAGTATATTGTCATATCGATTTGGGATTCGAAAAAATCTGCAATCGCAAATCTAAAATCTGAAATTTTTTTAAAACCTAAACTTCTGCCTGTTTGATTTTGCTTCTGAATTTTTTTTCTTCGATTCAATTCTTCTTTCTTTTGATGCTTTGGATGGTTTGGTTGGAATTCGTTTTTTTTCTTTTTTCAAGGCATTCAGCAGGAGAGCATTTATTTTTTTTACAACTTCGGCTTTATTGGATAGCTGAGACCGATGAACCTGACTTTTTACCAATAAACAACCTTCTGCATTTATCTTATTGATCAACCTGGCATGAACACGTTTTTTTTGTTCATCCGTCAATAATTGCGAATCACCAACGTGAAAATAGCCTTCGACCATTGTCTCAACTTTATTGACATTCTGGCCGCCTTTCCCACCGCTTCTTGCCGTTTGAAATCTTATTTCCGATAATACATCCATGTTGATCTTAAACAATTAACTGGCCAAAGAGATTCTCCATAAATTTACGAAAAGAGTAATGTAAAGCAATTGAGAGCCCTTATACAAAGAGTGACACAAGCTTCCGTGGATGCGAACGGAAAATTCAAATCAGGTATTGGCGTTGGATTGCTGGTTCTGGTGGGTATTGAGGCTTCGGACACCGCAGAGGACATTGACTGGTTGTCATCAAAAATTGTTCAATTGCGGATATTCAATGACGAAACCCATGTAATGAACTTGTCATTAAAGGATATTAATGGTGAATTATTATTGGTAAGTCAGTTTACTTTACATGCTTCTGTAAAAAAAGGGAATCGGCCTTCTTATATCAGAGCCGGTAAATCGGGTGAAGTAATTCCCCTGTATGAAAAAATGATTATGCGACTGGAACAATTACTTGGTAAAAAAATTGCCACAGGTGAATTTGGAGCAGACATGAAAGTATCCTTAGTGAATGATGGTCCGGTAACGATTTTTATTGATTCCAAAAACAAAGAATGATGGAGGATATTTCCCTGCGAGATGCGCAATCGAGAGTGGATGTATGGGTCCGTAATACCCGTTCCGGTTATTTCAATGAACTGACGAACCTGGGTATACTAATGGAAGAAGTCGGAGAGTTGTCTCGCATTTTCGTGCGCACCTATGGGGCACAGAAAGGCAAGCAGGAAGATAAGTCTCTGATGAATCTGCCAGATGAGATGGCAGATATTTTATGGGTTTTGCTTTGTCTTGCAAACCAGACCGGCGTTGATCTTACCGACGCACTGATCAAAAACTTTGAAAAGAAAAATGCCCGGGATGCAGGAAGGCACGGGTAGGAATTTGCCATTTTAGATTTGCGATTGCAGATTTAGGGATTCACGCAAAGGAGCAAAGGAAGCAAAGATCAAATGAGATTTTAATGTGCAATAAATTACACCCTAACACGCTATGTTATATATTATATGAATTTACCGCTGGACATGTTGGGACAGCTGATAGCTGACTGCTGACAGCTCAATGCGGACAGCCGAAGAAATCTGCAATCGCAAATCTAAAATCTACATTTATATTTGCCGCCATTATGGCGAGTGATACGAAAAAGTTCCAGGCAATTATATCCCACTGTAAAGAATATGGATTTATTTTTCCGTCAAGTGAAATTTATGACGGACTCAGTGCTGTATACGATTACGGTCAATGGGGGAGTGAACTAAAAAAAAATATAAGGGAGCACTGGTGGAAGAGCATGACTCAGTTCCATGAGAATATAGTGGGTATCGATGCTGCGATCTTTATGCATCCGACAACATGGAAAGCAAGTGGTCACGTAGATAATTTCAGTGACCCCATGATCGATAACCGAGACAGTAAAAAAAGATACCGGGTAGACCATCTGATTGAAGCGCACGCTGAAGCGCTCGAAACAGCAGGCAAAAAGGATGCAGCCGAAAAAGTAATTGCTACAATGGAAAGCCTTCTGGCAACAAACGATTACACCGGTCTGAAAAAATTCATTGAAGATGAAAAGATCAAATGCAGTGTAAGCGGAACTTCAAATTGGACAGATGTACGGCAATTCAATCTGATGTTCTCGACCCAACTGGGAAGTGTAGCCGAAGATGCGAATGAAATTTTTCTAAGGCCTGAAACAGCACAGGGGATTTTTGTGAATTTCCTGAATGTTCAGAAATCGGGAAGAATGAAAATCCCCTTCGGTATTGCACAGGTTGGTAAAGCATTCAGAAATGAAATCGTGGCCCGGCAATTCATTTTTCGCATGCGCGAGTTTGAACAAATGGAAATGCAATATTTTATCAGGCCGGGATCGCAAAAAGAATGGTATGAATTCTGGAAAGGTGAAAGAATGAAGTGGCATGTCAATCTCGGCATCAGCTCCGATAAATTCAGATTTCACGATCACACCAAACTTGCTCACTATGCAGATGCTGCCTGCGACATTGAGTACAATTTTCCGATCGGTTTCAAAGAACTGGAAGGCATTCACTCACGAACAGATTTCGATCTTAAAAATCATCAGGAATTCAGCCGCAAGAAAATGCAGTATTTCGATCCGGAAGTAAACCAGAATTATATTCCTTACGTAATTGAAACATCGGTAGGTCTCGACCGTACCGTGATGATGCTGTTGAGTGAGGCTTACCAGGAAGAAGATCTTAGTACCAACGATAAGCAGGACAGTCGGGTTGTGCTAAAGTTTCCACCGACGCTAGCGCCAGTAAAGCTGGCTGTGTTGCCCCTTACAAAAAAAGACGGGCTGCCGGAGATCGGCAGAAGGGTTATGGATATTTGCAAAACCCGTTTCAAATGTTTTTATGAGGAAAAAGATACAATCGGTAAAAGATATCGCCGAATGGATGCAATTGGCACGCCTTTTTGTGTTACAATTGATCATCAGACGAAGGAAGATGATACGGTGACAATACGATTCCGGGATTCTATGCTGCAGGAGCGCCTGCCGGTTTCTTCTCTAATAACGTTAATTGAGAGCCGTTTGCAAAGCAATAACTAAACGTGATAATTTTGATCGGTCATTCTAAAATTTTTTAAATAGACGAGCATGCTTGACACGGTTGTTACTTTAAGAGTCGTTCTTCTTATCGCATTAATTGTGATCGCTTTTATGGCAGGTCTGCTAATAAAAAAAGCTAGGTTGAATACGCTGCGTGAAAGAATCAAGGAATTGGAAGGAGAGGTAGTTCAAAGTCATGCCGAAATACTTGGACTTCAACAGGAAAGTGTAAAAGGGCTGAAGGAAAAGACGGGGCATTCGATTCCGGTGATTCAATTAAAAGGGAAAGATGAAAACCCAAACAAAAACATAAAGTAATAATACTTTCCACCTAACCGTACAATTCGAGATGAATTGATTTTTTGTCATATCCCAGCGCGAGTATTTTTTGTTTTGCCTCATCAATCATATTCTTCCATCCACATAAATAAAAGTAAGCGGGAGAAACTCCTTCACCAATTTCTGATGATTTTGTTGAATTCCTGCACAGTTCTTCATACACAGCATGTACATAGCCGGTTCTCACTGCAGGGTCTGAAGCTTCTTCTCTTGAATAAGTGGGAATGTATTTGAATGTATTTAATTCCTTTTCAAGCGCTCTCATTTCCTTCCCGTAAAGACAATCCGTAAATTTCCGACATCCGAAAATCAGATAAATATTTTTGTGTGGAACATTATGATTGGCAATATGATGTGCCATGGAGCGAAAAGGTGCTATTCCTGTACCAGTGCAAATAAAGTATAAATCGCGGTCTATGGGTTCGGGTAGAATAAAAACACCTTGCGGACCTCGTAATGTTAATTCACTTCCCACTTTCACCTGGTTAAACAAATAAGGCGTTCCAAGTCCGTCTTCAACCAAAACGATCACTAACTCAAAAATATTTGTACCATCGGGCCAGGAAGCTATTGAATAACTTCGCCATCTTTTATTCGGTTTCTCATGAATCGGCAGATCAAGCGTTACGAATTGTCCTGGTTTGAAATCAAAAGATTCTATTTCGGGGACCTGAATCCAATATCTTTTTGTGGAAGCGGTTTCATCTTCGATCCGGATTACTTTTCCGGTTCGCCAGGGTTGCAGCATGGGGAGTTTTTTTAAAAATACAACTGTTTCAATGTATTACATAAAATGACAGAATTAAAAATTAAAAATGCAAAATGTAAAATAGCTACTGAGGTAATTTTTTTTGAATTTTTAATTTTGCATTTTTATTTTTCAATAAAAAAAGCGGTAAAAAATTTACCGCTCTTCGTAACTGCTGTATGGCAAGCAATCATGTTACGCTGCTAATATATCAATTTTTTTAATCTAAAGCCACAGGCTCCAGTTTTTTTATTGAAGCTATTGTATAATAGCATTTTTTTGATTTCCAGTAATATTCCACTACTATATTGCTTTTACTAACTCTCTTCGAAATTGATGCAGGTAATTTTGCAGTCGATATTTTATCCGGATAAAAACGAAGAATCTTATTGGTAGTTTTCGCAACGAGTGTATCGGAAACTTGTTTTCCTGGCTGACGTCTATTTATAACAACCGAATTGCTATCTGTTTTTTCCACACGTAATGTATATGGTTTCCCCTGGATCCATGCCACTGTGGGTGTGATAGTTTGAGAATTTTTGTATTCAAGGAAAAGCAACCAGCTAATTCTTTCACGTACCCGATCGCTTGCCTGGCCCGTCTCTTCGGAAATTCCACCGATTCTTACTGCCGATAAAGTCACCTGAGTATAAGCATAGCCTTTCACCACAGGAGGCGAAATGGTAAAACCGCTGATGAGTGGAAACAAGCCTGCGAGAAAATAATAAAATCGCTTCATGAAATAAATTTGAGTTGATAATAAGACTCTCAAATCTCGTCCCCGATAAATCCACCATCCGATTTTAGTTATTCTTTCACAAATCGCTGAACATGTTGGTTTTTATAATCTGGGCTCGTGATCGTAAGTACATAAACTCCCCGTGGAAGTCCCTGTACATTTATCTGACCATCCTGATACCCCGTTTCGCTCCTATACGCCACCTGGCCTGTAACGGTTGTTATCTGGACGATCATTTTATTTACTGAGAACAGATTACCGATCCGATAGGTGAGTGAATTATTTGTAAGGGTTGGAAAAACCTGTTTTATGAACTGCTTATCATTCCGAACAGGATCAATTACTCCGGTACCCTGGCTGGGTCTGAAATCCGGTGTTCCGACATTCGCGAAATACATTCCGTTGCCATGGGTTCCTATCAATAATGTATTATCCTGTGGTCTGTAATCCATTGAAGAAACCACTGCATAGTTAAGCACATTTCCGCCCTCGCGTACCCAGGAAGTGACTCCGGTTGCAACATTGAGCGTGCTGTACAACCCTATCGAGGTGCCCACATAATATTCTGTAACAGGATTATTAGAAGCATCTTTTTTTACGACGATCATGCAGCTCCGGAAAGAAGGCAGCGGTAAATTTCCTTCTACATTTCGCCAGGTCGGCGTACTGCTTTTCGCATTATTTGTCCAATACACACTGGTAGTACCATAATTAGAAACGGTTACCAGGATCTCTTCATCATTGTTCGGGTTGACAGCTATGTCAGAAACGATTCCATTCATTGTTGGTGGCGTGATGTTCTCAGGCGCTCCGCCGGGAAGTACATTGCGCGGATTATTCAGCCGGTAGACTTTCCCATTCGTCGTTCCGATATATAATACGTGTGAAGGATTATAGGGCCCTCTTGTCAATTCCAGTGCCCTTATCCCAATGGAAGTTCCGTTCGATGGATTGATAGCAGAACTTACTCCGGTCAGTTCCTCCCAGGTACTGCTCGTTACGGTAGTGCCATTTTTTGTACGGAAAAGCCTGTTGAAATTGACATAATATAGATCTTCGGGATTATCGAAATCTTCTTCAAAATAAGTTACAAATTCACCGAAAGCATCCGTCATTCCGGGAAAAGGTGTGAGGCCGGTGGGAGTGATCTTGGTGAAAGTATTGGTAACATCCCTGTACAACTGTCCGAGCTGGGAAGATCCATAGAAAGTAAAAGTGGTTCCCGAAGACCCACCAATAGTGGCCGCAGCGCCGTCACCACTCAGAATGCGGAAATGGTTGTTAGCTGCATCGGTGCGGACACGTGTACCATTGTCCTGTGCGCCACCAATGAAAATAGGAGAGCCGGGTGTCGGGTCAATGGCTACATGATAATATTGAAGTGTCTGATAATTCGGTGTCATAGCCCAGGTAACCGGATTGATCGTGGGCGAGACGGACATTATATTATCTGTGGATTGTAATCCGCCATCATCAGCGGCCATTGCTTTCACAAATCCGGGGTTACTATTATTATTGTTGGGCATGAAAGCCAGGTTGTGAAAATCGGGATGACTGTTGGGATAGATCTTTAAACCCGAGGCAAAATCCTGCGTATATCCGCCAATCCAGGCTGTTGCCGTAGTATTAGTAAATCCGCTGGTAGAACGGTAGAGATTTGATCCACCTAGAAAAACCGCATTCGCATCATCAGGTTTGATTACCAGTGTGAGGTTGTACCCATCCTGCGTTTCAAAGGGGTCGACTCCGTCTAGTTGTCCCGGGAAATCCGGCATATTGGCTGAAAGATTTGTCCAGGTATTTACGCCACCGGTAACATCCAGTCTGTACATATCTGCTTCCGGCTTTGCGTTGGTCCCGTCCTGGCTTAATCCGTTCTCATAAGTAACATAAATCAGGTTTTCGTTGGAAGGTGCAACAGCAAGAATGATGCGTCGGCTGTTAAGGCCGAAATCATTTCCTCGCCAGTCGGCAA
>DATLDA010000295.1:0-3498 GCA_035526135.1 Flavitalea sp. | reverse complement strand
AAGAAAGCCACGACGCAAAGAAAGAAAAAAAGTGTAATAGTTCCCCTTGCCGTCTTTTTGTCATCCTGAGCGAAGCGAAGGATCCTTTTTCGTTGGGTGAAAGTAAAATTCTATTACCGAAAATGGTATTGTATTAAATATGCCCGGCTGCGGCGTCAAGGGATTCTTTTAGCCTGAGAATTAAATCCTCTTATACGAGGGAAAAATCTACCAATCTACCGGTAAAACCTACAAATGCTTATAAATAAGGGAATTTGAAATTTGAGTCAAAATCATAAATCCATTTTTGTAAATGCACTCATATTACGTTTATATTCTCACAGACTATACTAAAAGTGTGTTGTACATCGGAGTGACTAACGACTTGCCAAGAAGGATTGAAGAGCATTTCCAGTACAAATCAGAAAAAACTTTTACAGGAAAATATTATTGCTATTGGTTGGTATATTTTGAAGAATTCAAATATATCGATCAGGCCATTGCCAGAGAAAAGCAATTGAAAGGGTGGACACGTAGCAGAAAAATTAGATTAATAGAAAGTGACAATCCGACTTGGATCTTTTATAATACTCAGATATGCGCTACCTGGCCACCCCCACAAAAGGATCCTTCGCTTCGCTCAGGATGACAAAAACGGGGTTTTAGATAGGATCTCTACGCGCATGATGACAAAACAAAAAAGGCGCAAAAAGTTTCCCCTTTGCGCCTTGTGTATCTTCCTTTGACTCCTTGCGTGAAATGTATTACAGCTTCACCGTTGCAGGTAAATATTTTGCGATCAGATCCTCATAATAAGGTTTCAATTCTTTCAAATCCGGAGCTACTTCGCTCTTGGAATAAAGATCATACGGATTGAACTTCTTTACCCAATCAAACATTTTCCGATCCTTATCATTCATCAGGTGTTCGTATGCATGTTCTCTGTGTTGCGAATAAAATGAATGATACCGGATCATATACAATGCCGGTTCGGGAAGATACTGCTTCGTGATCTGGTACATGTATTCATCATGCCCCCACGACATCGTCACATTGTCTAACCCGCATCCATGTTCGTAAATTCCGTATTTCGTATTGAAGCGCGGATCTGCATTATCCGGATTGTTGTCAAAATATTCCGGGTACACGATCTTATCGGAAAATGCGCAGCCTACCGGAAAAGTATCACCGACAACGGCCCACTGCGGTTCCCCAAACAGGCATAACACTTTACCCATATCATGTATAAAGCCTGTCAATACGAACCAGTCGGGATGACCATCGGCCCGGATCGCTTCGGCACTTTGCAAAAGGTGTTGCAATTGATCCAACTCAATATCGGGATCGGAGTCATCCACCAGTGTATTTAAAAATTCCATGGCGCCCCAAACAGGCATTTCCTTTCGGTTGAATTGCAGGAATTCCTTTTGTTTTTCTTTTACAAAATCATAAGACTGGTATTGATGATTCAGCCGGTAAAATTCCTTCACAGTTTCCCGCTTGGGATCATCATAATTTCTGAACTCCTCTTTAGACTTTGCCGGTTCTCCCGGCGTTGGGTAACGCTCCAGTACATCATCTTCCCATTGTTCGATGGATTGAAGAGGATTGATTTCTTCCGGTTTAAAATTTTTGGGATTCTTCATTGAAGCAATGTTTTATCGTCAATAAAAATAATCAATTAATGGTGATTTTCCACCCGATTTTAACCGGTAAACCTACCAGAATACGGTATATAATGCAGCGAGAATCCCTAAAATCACAACGGAACCTACAAGAAATCCTGGTGATGTTCTGAACATGGAACGGTCTATAACCATGGCCCGGGCTTCCGCTTCTTCTTTTTTGCGGCTCATCAAACTTATAATGATCATCAATGCGATCAGGATCACAAAGACAATTGTCATCCGGTCAAGGAATGGATAATCCGGAAACGCACCGTTCGTCCAACTTGGTAAAAACTTCAGAATGGTAGATAATGGAATCGTAAGCAAAGCTGCAGTGAGTGCTGCCGGGGCGGTCGCTCTTTTCCAGCCAATCCCTAATAGAAAGATCGCCAGCACGCCGGGAGAAATAAAGCCCACATATTCCTGAATAAACTGATACGCCTGGTCAAGCGTCCGCAGTGAAGGTGCCACGATCCCCGCGATAATCATGGAGATGATCACAGCCCATCTGCCGGTTCTTACCAGTTGTTTTTCAGTCGCACTTTTACGAAAAAACTTTTTATAAATATCAAGTGAAAATATAGTCGAAATGCTATTTGCTTTTCCGGCCAGTGAAGCCACTACAGCCGCCACCAATGCCGCGAAGGCAAGACCTTTCAAGCCGGCCGGCAACAAATTTAACAGGGTAGGATAAGCATGATCGGGTCGAACTATGCCGGCTTCAGTCATCTCTGACTGGAAATTTCCCTGCTGATATAATACATAGGCAGCGATTCCGGGTAATACTGCTATTACCGGAACAAGCAATTTCAGGAAGGCGGCAAACAGGATCCCGCTCCGAGCTGTTTTCAGATTCGCTCCTAATGCGCGTTGAATGATGTACTGGTTACATCCCCAATAATTCAGGTTGTTGATCCACATACCACCGATCAGTACTGATAATCCCGGAAGGTCCTTATAATAATTATGGTCTTTGGGGAAGATCATATGGAAATGAGACGGAGCTTTTTCGCGTATCAGTGATAATCCTTTCCAGGCATTTTCGCCAAAACCAAAATGTCCGGAAACCATTGTCAATGCGAGATAAGTAGTAACGAGGCCACCCAATATGAGGACAAAAACCTGGAACACATCGGTGTAGCCAATTACCTTCATCCCTCCCAGCGTCACGATGATAGAGAATACAGCCAATCCTGCGATGCACGTTTCGAATGATAGTTCTGAGATCGATGCGATGGCAATGCCGCCGAGATAAAGGATGGATGTTAGATTCACGAATACATAAACAAGTAACCAGAAAATCGCCATCACTGTAGCCACGGTTTCATTATAACGTTTCGACAAAAACTGCGGCATCGTATAGATCTTGTTTCTCAGATAAACAGGAATAAAGAATACGGCTACAATGATCAAAGTGGCGGCGGCCATCCATTCATACGTTGATATTGCCAGTCCAAGAGCAAATCCGGAACCGGACATTCCTATAAAATGTTCTGCAGATATATTCGAAGCGATCAGGGAAGCGCCAATTGCCCACCAGGTAAGTGATCCTTCAGCAAGAAAAAAATCCTTTGAGTCGGGATGCGCTGCTCTTTTTTTATAATATATGTAGGTGCCATATGCCGCTACAATAATAAAGTACATTAGAAATACTGCGTAGTCTGCAAGGTGGAGTTTGTGCATACTTAAATATAAGGCTTACACTTGATTTTTATTTAGTGGCCTATAGTTTAAGATTACCAGGTAGTCTAATTCTTATTCTTCTTCTCGATGGGTTATTTCAAAAATTTTGCCAAGGCCTCCACATCATCCGTGACAATAACGTCTAACTTCAGAGCCATTAACTTAGACC
>DATLDA010000294.1:0-16219 GCA_035526135.1 Flavitalea sp. | reverse complement strand
GTTGCTGGAAAAGATCCTGCTGGAAGCGGAACTGCTTGAGTTGAAAGCCAATCCGGACCGGGAAGCAGCGGGAACAATCGTGGAAGCTACTCTCGATAAGGGCCGGGGTTACGTCGCAACAATACTGGTACAAAATGGAACCCTGCGTGCAGGCGACCTGGTTGTATCGGGGCAACATTTCGGAAGAGTGAAAGCGATGTTCAATGAACGGAACAAAAAAGTGGAAGAAGCACCGCCTGCAACTCCTGTACTGATCCTCGGACTCAATGGTGCTCCCCAGGCAGGAGAAAAATTCAAAGTGTATGATGATGAAGCGGAAGCAAAAGAAGTAGCGAACAGACGGGCGCAGATCCTCCGCGAGCAGGGTATTCGTACAAAGAAACATATTACACTGGATGAGATCGGTCGCCGTCTTGCATTGGGTAATTTCAAACAATTGAACCTTATCATTAAAGGGGATGTGGATGGTTCTGTCGAAGCGCTTACCGATTCATTACAGAAACTTTCTACCGAAGAAATTGCAGTGAGCGTGGTATTGAAGGCCGTCGGTGCAATCACCGAAAGTGATGTATTGCTTGCAACCGCATCGGATGCGATCCTCATTGGTTTTAACGTGCGTCCCTCACCGCAGGCGGCAAAGCTTGCGGAAACAGAAGGTGTAGAGATCAAGACTTATTCCATCATCTACAATGTGATCGATGAGATCAAGAGTGCGATGGAAGGTATGCTCGAACCGAAGATCCAGGAGAAAGTAGTAGCAAATGTTGAAGTGAGGAATGTTTTCAAATTCGATAAGGCATCAGTAGCCGGTTGTTATGTATTGGAAGGGAAGATCTATCGCAATGCCAAAATCCGAATCATACGCGACGGTATCGTTATCTACCCGGTCGGTGAAGGTGGTCATGCGGAGCTCGGATCTTTGAAGCGCTTCAAAGATGATGTGAAGGAAGTTCCTTCAGGCATGGAGTGTGGACTTACCGTGAAGAATTTTGCAGATGTAAAGGTGGCGGATATCATCGAGGCATTTGAAGAAGAGGAAGTAAAACGAACCTTGTAATTGTAGGTATCAGGTATCAGGTATGAGGAAATCTTCCACCATTAGATAAACATAGATTTTACCACAGATATAAGCTGTTATACAAAAACAGGTTGGGACAACTGATAGCTGAATGCTGACAGCCTTCTTCTTGCGTGAAACCGGTGTTAAAACCGTCTTCTAACTGTATTTAATCATTATACTCTACTTATTTTCGAATTACATGAAGTCCATTTTATTTCTTTTCGGCATTTGTGCAATGCTTTCCGTTTCCGCACAAAAAGTAGTGGCAGACAAAATTGTGGCGATTGTCGGTGACAAGACAATTCTGAAATCTGATATTCAGAATGCTCTACTGGATTATCAACGTCAGGCGCAGGGACAGGATCTGCCGCCGAATGCAGAATGTTTTCTGATGGAACAACAGCTCTCCATGAAAGCGTTGATCCTGCAGGCGGAAAAAGATTCGATTATCATAGCAGACGAGGAAATTGATGCATTGCTGGATAACCAGGTGCGTGAGTTTATCCGTGTTTATGGTTCGAAAGAACAATTGGAAGAAATCGCGGGAAGGACCGTTTATCAGATCAAAGAAGATTTCAGGACTTCTTTCAAAGAAAAGAAGATGGCAGAAAGAATGCGTGACAGGATTGTTGAGAATGTCCGCATAACGCCTCAGGAAGTCAAAACTTATTTTGATAAAATTCCGGCAGACAGCCTTCACTTTTATGAATCAGAAGTCGAAGTCGGGGAGATCATTGTATATCCGAAAGCCAGTCGTGATCTTGAGAAATTGGCGATCGATGAACTGAATGATTATAAGAAGCAGGTAGAAAATGGCGAGCGTAAATTCGAATCGCTTGCTTCCCTGTATACCGATGATCCGGGGAGTAAGAATACAGGTGGACAGTATGCTGTGAATCGTACCGAAAAAGCCATGGATCCGGCATTTATCCGGAATGCTTTTCAATTAAAGGAAAAGCAAGTGAGCCCCGTTTTTAAATCCAAGTTTGGTTACCATATCATCCAGATGGTAAGTCGTGCAGGTGACGATGCTGTTGTCAGACATATTCTCCGGGTCCCTAAAATCACGGAAACAGAAACCAATGAGGCGATCAATAAACTGGATTCCGTCCGTTCCAAACTCATTGCAGGTACGCTGCAATTTGGGGAAGCCGTTGCAAAATACAGCGATGATGAGAATTCAAAGTTTACGGGGGGCATGAGACAGTCCGGCAACGGCACTTACCTCACTTATGACCAGTTGGATAAGGATATGATCAAAGTTCTTTCTACCATGAAAGTGGGTGAGTATTCTCCGCCTGTTTCTTTTGAAGACGAACGCGGAAAAAAAGGCGTGCGGATCGTTTATCTGAAATCACGCACTGAGCCCCACCGCGAGAACCTGAAAGATGATTATAACCGGATTGGCCAGCGGGCTGTCGAAATCAAGAAACAGGAAGTGCTCGAAAAATGGTTTGCCAAAAAAATACCTACCTATTATCTTAAAATTGATCCCGCCTACAATACCTGCACCGCACTGGCAAGCTGGTACCGCTTCGCGGTAAAAACAGGACGTTGAATTATTAAGAGGAAACACCTAAAATGTTCAAATACCAACGGTTACTGCAATCTGGGGGAATCCTTTTACGCTAACATTGCGTCAGCGTAAAGCGCATCCTGAACCAGTATTCTATCTCTCCTGGCGAGAAAACCGTGAAGCAGCCGTCTTCAATAAAATCCATTTCTGGCATTCCAAACCGCGGAATTCCATATTTTCTTCAAACAGATGAAGGAGGAATTATACATGGCGCCTCCGACAGCTTGCTGCAATTCATTGGCAAGAAGAAAGAAGAACTGTTGGGGCATCCGATTCAACTCCTCTTCAGCAGCAACGAGGTTCAAAAGTTCCACGAATTTATTGATTCAGATAAAAACGGCATACCGAATGAAGTGAGCAGGATACATCTGGACGGAAGAAAACCCGGTGAGAAAGTTTCTTTCAATGTAAAACGACGAAAAAGTGGAAGGCGGCTCATTGACTGGAGCTCGATAATTTCTGAAGTTCCCGAAATGCTTTCACCAACCGCCGACGACAATCCCTGGTTCATTAATTTTTTTGAGCGTTCTTCCGAACCTGTTTTCATATACAACGCGGTTGACCTGAGCATCACTTTTGTGAATGCATCAGCAGCTCAATTATTTGGTTATGAAGGAAAGGATTTGCTGAATTGTTTTCTCTATGAAGAAGAAGGCACATTACAGGCGGCAACTCCGGAAAATCCATATTTATTGAAGGCCGGTTCTTATTCACTGTTATCCCGCTCGGGCAAACAGGTTTCCGTGCAGGTGTTCACCTCACCCCTGGATATAAATGGATTTACTCATTGTCTTGTCTTCGGTATGCATGCAAGCGTTGTGGAAAATGAATTACAGGACACTATGGGTGTTGTTCCACATACGCCTGGAGAATGGGATATGATTGTTTCATCAATGGATGATGTGGTTTTCGAATATGATTGTGAAGGATTGTTCAGGAAAATATGGTGTCGCAATGAAACCGTATTGTTGATGATCCCGGAGAAATTCATCGGAAAATCAATGCAGGAAGCTTTTCGTGCCCTGCCTGATTTCGTGGGCCCGTTCATTCAAGATTTTGAACTTGCGATTGAAAGAAATGAGATTTGTTTGCGGGAGTTTCCTATTCACACCGCGACTACCACACGCTGGTTCACTTCCAAGATCTCTCCATTGTATCATCCTGATGGGAAGGCGAAAGGCTTTACACAACGCATAACAGATATCACGGAACAGAAGCTTGTATCACTGGCAATTGATGAAAAGAATACAGATCTTAAGGCAGCACACCGGGAACTCGGAGAGATCATTGAACATGCTTCAGAAATTATTTTCAAAATAGATCTCGAAGGAAAATTCATTTTCGTTTCACCGGAAGCGACTCGATCGCTTGGCTTTCCAATCACTTCATTAAAGGGAAAACCTTATTCTTCCCTCATCCATCCGGAAGATCTTCCGCAATGCGAAAAAGTATTGCGATCATTGAGCGTATTCGGTAATAAGGAAAAAAGTGTTGTTTGCCGGGTACGGCTGATGGATGGGAAATATCAATGGTTCAGCATTTCTGCTCATTACATTTTCAATGATAAGAAACAACCGTTGTATTGCATTGGCTTTGCAAAGGATGTTTCAGATCTCCATATAATGGTAGAAAATCTGCAAGCTACCGAAGAGCGGTATGCAGCATTTATCAACCATTCTTCCGAAGCCATCTGGCGTTTTGAGCCGGGTGAATTGATGCCTGTTACTACACCTGCCGAAGAGATGATCGCCGTATTCATGAAAAAAGCCTATCTCGCCGAATGCAATGAACAGATGGCGCGCTTTTACGGCTTCACTGCTGCTAACGATATCATCGGCACGCCACTTCATGTATTGATGCCCGAATCTGATCCGCGCAATATTGAATTTCTGACAGCTTTTATCAACAATGGTTTCAAATTGTTGGATGCAGAAAGTTTTGAATTAGACAGGAACGGCAATAAAAAATATTTTCTCAACAACCTGATCGGCATCATTGAGGATGGAATTCTTTTACGTGTATGGGGCACACAGCGGGATATCACTGACCAGCGCATTGCAGAAGAGCAGATTCGATTTCTTGCCCGTGTTGTTAAAGATGTATCTGATGTTATCATTTCTACCGATTTGAACTTTCATGTACTTGCGTGGAATAAAGCTGCCGAACACGTTTATGGCATTTCTGAAAAAGAAGCGCTGGGTAAACCGATCCGCCTGCTCGTTGAACACCAATATCTCAATCACACGCGCGAAGAGGTTGTGTCATTTTTGAATAATCATGATACGTGGCAAGGGGAGGCTTTTTTTGACAGACGGGATGGAAAGAGAATCTACGTATCCCTTAACATGTCTTATGTTAAAAACGAAAAAGGAGAGCGCATAGGCTTTGCCGGTATACACCGTGATATTACCGAAAAGCGTGAATCGGATGAAGCGGTCCGTAACAGTGAACTCCGTTATCGTTCGTTAGTCGAAGCACTTGGCGAAGGAATATTCATGATTGACAAGAGCATGAAGATCATTGCCTGCAACCGCAGCGCTGAGATAATTTTTGGAAGAGGTAAAGACCAGTTGATAGGTACCATTGCAACCGGGACCAATTTGTATAAAGAAGACGGTACTGTTTTCAGCATGGAGGAACAGCCTTCCACGATAACTCTCTCAACAGGCACCGCTGTGAAAAATGTGGTGATGGGCGTTGAACGATCTAATCATTCTGTGAAGTGGATTTCTATTAATACAGAGCCGATCTATTACAATAAAGATCGTAATAAGCCTGATGCCATTGTAGCATCTGTCGTCGACATAACTGAACAGAAGAAGGCACAGAATGAATTGATGGTAAGAGAAAAGCAGTTGCGTGAATATTCAGAAAGAATATCAAGTATTCTGGACAGTATTACAGACGGATTTATTGCCGTCGACAATGAATTGAAAGTTCTTTTATGGAATCACGTATTTGAAAAAGCCACCGGAAAAACTTCTGAAGAAGTGACCGGTAAAAAGTTTACAGAAATTTTCCCTGACGTGGTACATAATAAATTTTATGAATTATCACTCCAGGCATTGCATGACCGGAAGCCTTTCCAGTTTGAAGCTTACAGCCAATCATTTGATCTGTGGTTCGAGAGCAGTGCTTATCCATCAAGTCAGGGATTGTTCATCTATTTCCGCGATATCACCGAACGAAAGACACAGGAGAATATCCTTGCTTTGGAAAAAGATGTATTGGAGATCAATACGCAACCTCTTGCATCATTAAAAAATACTGTTGACTATTTTCTCGAAGGGCTTGAAAAAATATTTCCGGGCATGTTATGTTCGGTCCTTGCCCTGGATGAAGAAGCGAAAAAAATCAGGCATCTTTCAGCTCCATCGCTTCCTATCACTTTTGCACGGGATGTAGATGGATTGGATATTGGCCCGAATGCGGGCTCCTGTGGGACAGCCATGTATTCGAAGCGTGTGGTGATATGTTCCGATATTGAAAACGATCCATTGTGGGTGAATATGAAATCTGTTTTCCTGCCCGTTGGTATCAGGGCGAGCTGGGCGTTCCCCATTACAGATACGCAGGGAAATGTAATAGCAACCATTTCATCCTATTACAAAACTCCCAAAAGCCCTGACGAAAAAGCGTTGCAGGTGCTGCACAGGGTGAGTAAACTGCTCGGTATCATCATCGTGAACAAACAATCGGAAGAGCGCGTACGCGTAAGTAATGAGCGCTATCTTTTAATTTCTAAAGCATCCAATGGCGCCATTTGGGATTGGGAAATCCAGACAGACAGATTGTACTGGGGTGAAGGTTTCAATACTTTATTCGGATATCATCAGGGATACATAGAAAATTCCATCAACTTCTGGAAAGAAAAAATTCATCCTGATGACAGGGAGCAAGTGTGGAAAAGCATCAGTGGATTTTTTAATGAAGGGAGCAAAACAACCTGGAGCGCTGAATACCGGTTCTGTAAAGCAGATGGGAGTTTCGTTCTAGTGCATGATCAGGGTTTTCTCATTTATAACCAGGAAGGGAAAATACACCGGATGGTGGGTTCCATGCAGGATATTACGGAGAAAAAAGAAATGGAGAATCAGTTGCTGAAGCAACAATTAAACAAGCAGCAGCTGGTTGCACAGGCAGTGGTGGACGCACAGGAAAAGGAAAGGGCGGATATCGGAAAAGAATTACACGATAATGTCAATCAAATCCTTTCTACGGCAAGATTATACCTCGATCTCGCACGCAGTGATGAAGGTGAAAGGCTAAACCTGATCAAAAGAAGTACTGAAAATATTTACAATGCAATCAATGAGATCCGGAATATTTCCCGCTCACTCGTTCCGGGAAGTATTGGGGATCTCGGAATTATTGCATCCATTAGTGATCTTGTCGAAAGTATCATGGCAACGAAGAAACTGCATGTGGAATTTTATCATGTAGGTGAAGTAGACGCCCTGCTGGATGAAAAACAGAAACTGATGTTGTTCCGTATTATCCAGGAGCAGGTGAATAATGTATTGAAACATGCGAATGCGAGAAACCTCGTCATTGAGTTGGTTGTGGATGATGATGCAATCGAACTGATCATCAGTGATAATGGAATCGGCTTTGATCCTGACAGCGTAAAAAATAAAAAAGGCGTGGGCTTGTATAATATAACAAGCCGCGCAGAGTTGTTTAATGGCAAAGTAAATATTGTCACTGCGCCGGGTAATGGATGTAAATTGAATATCAACGTACCGCTCTTAAACCTTTAAACCTAAACTATGGAAAAGATCAGTGTATTAATTGCAGATGACCATAAATTGATCAGGGATACCTGGTGTTATATTCTCAATAACGATGTTCGCTTCCAGGTGATCGCCGAATGTGGTGACTCTGAACAGGCTGTTGAAATGTCAAGAACAAAAAAACCCAATATTGTATTGATGGATATCAACATGATGCCTATCTCCGGATTCGAAGCGACAGAACGCATCCGTAAAGTATCACCCACTTCGCGCATTATCGGCGTTTCAATGCATTCACAACCAGCCTACGCAAAGAAAATGTTGCAGATCGGCGCAAAAGGATATGTGACTAAAAATTCTTCGAAAGAGGAGATGATGAAAGCGATCATGGAAGTTCACAACGGAAATAAATATATCTGCGACGAGATCAAGAACAATATTTCTGAATTGATTCTGGAAGAAAACAAGGAAGTGCCGAATGTGAACGCGCTGACCGAAAGAGAAATACAAATCATCAACCTGATAAAGGAAGGGATGTCATCCAAGGAGATCGCTCAAAGCCTGAATATCTCTCTTAAAACGGTGGAAGTGCACCGGCACAATGTGCTGAAAAAATTGAAGTTGAAAAATTCAGCTTCCCTCGTAAATTTTATCAACAGCTCGGCTACATTAGGACAATAGCCTGTACTCAGGCGATTAAACAGCGACTAAAAGAATACCTGTAGATTATCCGGCTTTCAACCACTAGAGGACGGAATAAGCCTTTCGCCGGCTTGCATGCAAAAGGGTAAATTGACATCTTGCAGATGTCATTCACTCCTTAGGTGTTAGGTCAACAACCAATCCTATGAAAGCCAGTCCCCCATACCTATGAAAACGGTGGGGGCTTTTTTATTTCATTCCTTTTCATTGCGACAGCACTTTCCCCTCATTTCCCTGTAACTTTGCGCTTTCTTTTTAAGGAGGAATACATGAGTGATGATATACAGCATGAATGCGGCATGGCGTTCATCCGGTTGAGAAAACCCTTCTCCTATTATCAGCAACAATTTGGTACGGTAATGTGGGGTATCAACAAGCTGTACCTCCTGATGGAAAAACAACACAACCGGGGACAGGACGGAGCGGGTGTAGCTGCTGTAAAACTGAATGTCGAACCTGGTTATCCTTTCCTGCAACGTATACGCAGCAACGCAAACCAGCCGATCGTTGACATCTTCACAAGGATTAATTCTGAAGTAAGTGAGCTTGCCAAATATCAGACTGATATAATCAGGCATCCCGGTCTTATGAAAGGCCATATCTCTTTTTTAGGGGAGCTGCTTCTCGGTCACCTCCGGTATGGTACACAGGGAAAAAATAACGTTGAATTCTGTCATCCCTTTATTAAACGCGATACTATCCCTGCACGTAACCTGGCCCTCGCCGGCAATTTCAATCTAGTAAATACAGATGAACTTTTTGCATTGGTAAACATCGATCCGGGTGTTTTTCAAAAACAAAGTGATCTGGCCGCTATGATGGAAGTGATACATCATTTCATCGTCAAAGCAGATGAAGCGTGTCCGGGTAACCTGGATCTCGCACAGGTCCTGCGGAAGGCGATCAATCTTTTTGATGGCGGTTTTACGGTGGGAGGATTAGTTGGAAACGGCGACTCCTTTGTTTTCCGTGATGCAAATGGCATACGTCCAGCCTATTTTTATGTTAATGACGATGTGGTGGTTGCAGCTTCTGAGAGAGCCGCTATCCGAACGGTTTTCAATGTGGGAGAAAATGAAGTGCAGGAGCTGATGCCGGGGATGGGTTTAATTGTAAAATCAGACGGCTCGTACTCGCTCGATCAGTTGATTGAACCACGCGAAAGAAGAGCCTGTAGTTTTGAGCGCATTTATTTTTCGAGAGGAAGTGATGAAAAGATTTACCGCGAACGCAGTGCGTTAGGGTATCATCTTAGCGAACAGGTATTGAATGCAATCAACTACGACCTGAAGAACACGATATTTTCTTTTATTCCGAATACCGCGGAAGTTGCGTTCTATGGATTGTGGAAAGGCATGGATGATTATTTGAAAAACATAAAAATCCAGCGTATTCTTTCATGGGGGAATAACATAGATGAGACCCGGTTAGTGGAAATGTTGAACAGGAAGATCCGGGTTGAAAAAATTGCGATCAAAGATGTAAAGATGCGGACATTCATTACGGAAGACGTGAGCCGGAATGAAATGGTACAACACGTATATGATGTCACATACGGCACAGTAAAAAAAGGAGAGGACACGCTCGTCGTCATCGACGATTCTATCGTAAGAGGTACCACCCTGAAAGAAAGTATCATTCGAATGTTGTCACGGCTTGAACCGAAGCGTATCATCGTTTTATCATCAGCACCGCAGATCAGATATCCGGATTGTTACGGAATTGATATGAGCAAGCTCGGAGATTTTATAGCATTCAGGGCGGCGATCCATCTGATGAAACAAAAGGGTAAAGAGGCCTGCCTGCAGGAAATTTTCGAGCGCTGTAAAGAACTGCAACGTACCGGCCAGTTACATACCGAAAATATTGTGAGGCAGGTTTATAAACCTTTCAGCACGGATGAAATTGCAGCAACGATCGCGGAGCTCGTTACTCCAAAAGATTGTACTGTACCGGTACAGGTGATCTTTCAAACAATCGAATCACTCCATAATTCTTGTCCCACCAATACGGGCGACTGGTATTTTACTGGCAATTACCCCACTCCGGGGGGCAATCGTGTTGTCAACAAGGCTTTCATTAATTATATGGAAGGGAAAGATGTAAGAGGATATTGAGGAAGAAAGACGACCGACGACCGACCACGGACAACTGACCATCGTACACCGTACATCGTACATTATTAGAGGTCTATGGTCGGTGGTCTATGGTCGGTGGTCATGCTCTTTAATATCTTTAGCTTTGTACACTAATTTTGAACTCATCCATGAGCGTGTCGGAAAGGTTAGCTTATTTTCTTGATCATTCCAGCAGTATATATTATATCACTACTGATGTTAAGGGACATTATACATATATAAACCGGCTTTTCAGTCAAATTTTTATCAGCGACGAATCCGTCATTCTTGGGAAAGCTTTTTGTAGCGACATCTTTGATGAAGATGTTGAGTTGTGTACGGAAGCAATGAACGATTGTTTGGAAAAACCTGGTGAAACCTGTTCCGTTGACCTGCGAAAACTGAGGAATGATGGAAGCATGTTCTGGACGCGTTGGGAATTTTGTGCGCTGCTGACGAAGGAGAATACTGTAGCAGGCATCCACGGAATTGGAAATGATATCACCGAAAGAAAGCGTGCAGAATCTGAGAACCAGAAAGCACAGGAAAATCTAAGATTGTTGCTTGACAACACGGAAGAGTCTTTCATCATGATCGATTCGAAACTGGAGATCATTTCATTCAATCTTTCCGCTGACCGACGTATGCTTCAATTCTTCGGGAAGCATTTGCGTAAAGGCTTTTCTATTTTCGATTATGTTACCACACCCGTTGAGGAAATGAAAAAAATGTACGCAGAAATTCTGCAGGGACATGAAAGGGAAACAGAGCTGGAACTAAATCTGAAAGGGAAGAAACTCATTTATTTCAATCATTTTAAACCCATTTATAACAACGATGGACAGGTATTCGCGATCATTATTACCAGCCGTGACGTGACGGAAAATAAGTTGGCCGCTGAAAAGCTTGAACAAAATGAAAAGCATTTCAGATCACTCATTGAGAACAGCGCTGATGCGGTAACGATTCTTTCTCAGGAGGGCGAAGTATTCGATATCAGCCCTTCGGCAGAAAGAATTCTAGGTCACCCGAAAGAAAGAATGCGTAATGGTAACCCTTCCGAATTGATTCATCCGGATGATCTCGCTTTGATCAGTGATACTTTTGCGGAAGTGGTAGAGAAAAAAGACAGCATCAAAACAATTGAATACCGCGCCCTTGCCGCAGATGGGAAATATAAATGGCTGGCCGGCACGTACCACAATTTGTTATATGAGCCAAGCATCAATGGCATCGTACTCAATTTTAGTGATATCACTCAACGGAAAAAGGCAGAACAGGCATTACAGGAAAGCGAAGAAAAATACCGTATTTTATTTTACATGAATCCGCAACCGATGTGGATCTATGATATTAAATCGCTGGATTTTCTTGAAGTGAATGAGGCAGCCATCCGGAATTACGGTTACTCCAAAGAAGAATTTCTTACGATGAAAATTACAGACATCCGGCCTGACACGGATGTAAAAAAATTATATGATCAACTTGACATGCTGAAATTGAACGGTAAAATAATCCGGGATTCAGTGTGGGGACACCGTAAAAAAAATGGCAAAGTGATTATGGTGGAGATCAAATCAAACACCATTGAATACAATAACCGGGAAGCAAAACTGGTATTGGCCACTGATATAACCGAACAACTTCAGGCGCAGGAAAAATTACTGATCTCGAACCAGCGTTTTGAATTTGCCGCAAAAGCTACTTCCGATGCGATCTGGGAATGGGACATTGTGCGTGATTCCATGTACATGTCCGACACTTATAAAGATATTTTCGGTTGGGATATTTCCAAGCAAAGAAAATTCAAGGAATGGACGGATTACATTCATCCCGATGATATACACGTTGCTGAAAATTTCTATTCCACCGTGGAAGATTCCGGCAAAGACCTTTGGGAAAGCGAATACCGTTATCTGAAAGCGGATGGAAATTTTGCCTATGTCGCAGACCGCGGCTACATCCTGCGGGACAAAAAAGGCATTGCAGTCAAAGTGGTGGGTGCCATTCGCGACATTACTGAAAGAAAAGAAGCAGAAGAAAAACTTTCACGCGAAAAATATCTGTTAAGAACTCTTATTGATCATCTTCCGGATTATATCTATGTCAAAGATGTGGAGTACAAGCACGTCATCAATAATAAAGCAAATGTTGAATTGATAGGTGCATCCACGGAAGAAGAAACACTGGGTAAAACGGTGGTTGATTATTTTGGCGAAGTGGCCGCCGAAAGATATATGGAGCATGATCGTGAAGTGATGCGTGAAGGAAAAGCCATCAACAACTTAGAAGAAGCGATTCCGGGTCCCGACGGGAAATACCGATGGCTTTTGACAACAAAAGTTCCTCTGAAGAATGAACAAAATAAAGTGGTGGGACTGGTAGGGATCAGTCGCGATATAACGGAGCGAAAACTGATTGAGGAGTCGTTGCGTGTAAGTCACGAGCGATACAACATGGCGATCCGTGCCACCAATGATGCAATCTGGGATGCTGATCTGAAAAATAATACTTTGAACTGGGGGGGAGGATTTGAAACACTGTTTGGATATGCACTGGAAAAGATCGGAAATGATCCGGCGAGCTGGGTCGATCATATTCATCCGGAAGACAAAGAAAAGGTCTTGGAAAGACACTATGCAGTGATCCGCGATACTAAAGATTCCAGCTGGATTGATGAATATCGCTTCATTCGCGCCGACGGATCTATTGCAAATGTGATCGACAGGGGATTAATTCTTCGCGATGAAAAAGGGATTGCATACCGTATGGTAGGTGCCATGATGGACATTACTGAACGAAAACAATTGGAAGCCCAGCTGGCTGAACAACGAATCAACAGACAAAGACAGATTACGGAAGCAGCCATCCAGGCACAGGAAAAAGAGCGAGGTGAGATTGGCCGTGAACTGCATGATAACATCAACCAGATTCTTACAACCACGAAGTTGTATATTGATATGGCAATAAACGAGAAGGACATCCGCGAAGAGCTCCTTAAAAAAAGCCATGCAAATGTTTCTACGGCAATCGAAGAGATCCGGGTGCTCTCAAAATCTTTGGTGCCACCCACGCTCGGCGACATTGGTATTCGTGAAGCCTTAACCGAAATGATCAGCAATCTCAACCTTGCACAAAAATTACAGATCAAACTGAAAACGTCCGGCTTTTCGAATGTTGTTATTGATGACAGTATCAAATTAATGGTATTCCGGATCGTGCAGGAACAATTGAATAATATTATCAAACATTCGAAAGCCACTGAAGCAAACATTAAATTGGCTGTCTCAAAAAAAGTACTTAATATAACTATCGCTGATAACGGGATCGGGTTCGATACAAAAAAGAAAATGAAAGGAATCGGACTCGGAAATATTACCAGCCGCGCTGAGCTCCATGATGGAGAGGTGTTAATAGAAAGTTCCCCGGGAAATGGTTGTATCCTCACTATCAACATTCCTATATAAATTTGAACTATGGGCAAGATCTCTGTTATGATTGTAGATGATCATACGTTAATCAGGGAAACGTGGTCTTTTCTGCTTGGTAGAAACGAAAATTTCGAAGTGATCGCGGAAGTCGGTGACGGCCAAAAAGCAATCGATCTGGCACGCGATAAAAGGCCGCATATTATATTGCTGGATATTAATATGAGCCCTCTTAATGGCTTCGATATTCTTAAATCGATACGAAAACTCTCACCCGGTTCAAAAGTAATTGCCGTGTCCATGCATTCGCAACCGGCGTATGCAAAGAAAATGTTACGCCTCGGTGCTAAAGGGTACGTAACGAAAAATTCTCCACGCCAGGAAATGCTGGATGCAATGATGGAGGTCTATAGCGGGAATGTATACATCTGTCAGGAAGTAAAAAATATTTTATCTGACCAGATGTTGGGGGAAGAAGAAAATGCCATCGGCCTGAATCAATTATCCGAAAGAGAAATTGAGGTAATCAATCAGATCCGCGATGGATTGTCATCAAAAGAAATCGCAGATAAACTGGGTATATCGATCAAAACGGTGGAAGTGCACAGGCATAATATTCTTAAAAAGCTCAAAGTCAAGAATACAGCGTCATTGATAAATTACATCAATTCAAGCGGCCTTTAAATATTCTTCGTATCGTTCCGTCAGTGAACTTGTATGTTTTCCAGTTGCGTAGAGCAATTCCACCCTGCTACGTGATTACCAGTCATCATTGAATAAAAAGATTACAATTCTTAGTCTTACTCCAATAGTTAGTATTTGATCCGGTTCCCTATCGGACTGTCAGATCTACTCATGAAAGCTTTGATTTGTGTTCTTATTGTTGATGACAACCCGCACATCCCGGAGTCTCTATGGCTGCTGATCTTCAGAATATCGGTTTTATCGTAGCAGGAGTAGGTCGCAATGGCTACGAAAACCATTGAGACACATAAAGAAAAAAAACCTCATATTATCCTGATGGAATGAACATGACCCCGAGGAATGGCTTTGAAGCCACGAATCTATTCTTCTGGCGAGGCCCGGGGTGAAGATCATCGCCGTTTCGATCCACTGCAACATGTGTAAGCAACTGAAATGTTTCAACCCGGTGCAAAAGGATATATCACCAAAAGCTCACCTCATGCGGGAATTATCCATGCGATCAGGGAATTTGCCATAGGCAACAAGTATACTTCTGTTGAAGTCATCTATCAATTAAAATCTTCTCCAATTTTTTTGGCAACATATTTGTGACAAACAGACTGCCGACCGTTTAGCTTCCTATGGGGAACCGACCTGATGAATTCTGCTAAAACTAATTCCTTTGATGTAAAACTTATTATTACAAGAAGGGGAGGAAATTAATTTTCCTCCTTTTTTATTTATATGAAAACAGTATTATTAGTAAGGCACGCCAAAAGTAGTTGGGAAAGTTTCAGTGTGAAAGATATCGACCGTCCGTTGAATGAACGCGGAAAGAAAAATGCTCCCGAAATGGCAGAACGCTTACGGAGTAAGGGATTTCCGATCGATGCATTTCTATCAAGTCCCGCTAAAAGAGCAAAGAAAACCGCTCTGATTTTCGCAAAAAATTTCGGAAGAAAAAAGGAGGACGTAATCGAGGTTCCTTCTTTATATGAAGCAAATTTAGAAGACTTTGAACAAGCGATTGCCGAAGCTCCGGCCGAGGCGACCTCTATTGCGATATTCTCACATAATCCCGGTATCACAGAATTTGTAAATGCATTAACGGAAGTGCGTATTGATAATATGCCGACCAGTGCTGTATTTGCAGTTAAAGCGGACATCAGTCAATGGGGCGATTTCAAAAATGCGCAAAAGGAGTTCCTGTTTTTTGATTATCCCAAATCGACTTCAACACAAGACAGAGCCCTTACTTCTTCGTAAAACGCAATTCATGCACTTTGGTGTCATTGTCGTCTTTCAGTTTCAGTTCTGTCGAACTGGAGGAAACGATCTGCCAGTCATCATTTAATTTCTGCAATACACTTGTTGAAACGATCGTAAGGACAAATTTCTTTTTGCCATCGTCGTTGATTACAGTCCAACCACCGCCTGCACTGATCGTCCCATTTGTCGCGGTCAACGTTCCATCGTTATTGAAGGTAAAAGTGAAATTGTTGAAATCACTGGTTTCATCAGCATTATCAAAATAGTACTGAACTTTCCAGGTTCCCATAACAATCTGGGATGAAGGATCAGCGGCAGTGGAGTTATCGTCATTCTTGCTGCAACTAACAAATACTGTAGAGGTGATCAGAAGAGCGATTGGTAAAAAAGCCTGGTGGATACGCATATAAAATCTTTACGGTATAATCCTAAAAAGGATGCCAGCTATAAAAAATGCAGGTTAAAATCCTTTGGGCGTATGTTTTTTGCGTATTTTTAGCATCCCTCCCTCGTACCACGCGTTCGCTCCCTTTATCGAAAACTGCATCCACCATCCGATCAACCGCCCTTTATCATTTACATAAAAATTTATTATGCTTACTCGGCTACCTCTTCGATTTGGGATCAAAATTCTTGTCTTTCTTTTAGTA
>DATLDA010000290.1:0-11155 GCA_035526135.1 Flavitalea sp. | reverse complement strand
GTTGCTGGTTGCTGGGCGCTGGTTGCTGGTTGCTGGGCGCTGGTTGCTTGTTGCTGGTTGTGGATTTCGACCAAATCTGAAATCGCAAATCTAAAATCTAAAATTCAAATCAGACATCGTACAACGTACATCGTACATCGTACATATGACTAAGCTCTTTTAATATTACATCCAACCGATCTTGACTTTTTGACTGAAACTTCTTTCCCCATGGAAACCTCGGTGATCGCTTCCTGCAAATGCTTTCTTTCAACACGATCTGCATCCTGGGGATTGTCATCAATTGCTCCATGATAAACGAGCTTGCCATTTTTATCAAAAAGAAAACATTCCGGCGTTCTGTTTGCACCAAAAGCATCGGCCAGTTCACTATTCCGGTCAACTGCATAATTCCAGGCATATCCCTGTTCTCTTGCATATTGTTTCATAGCATCCAGTGACTCTTCATCAGCCCGATTCGCTTCATTTGCATTCAAAACAACCACACCAATTTTCTTTTCTCCTGCAAACCGGCATACCTCGATTGTGCGACGCTGATTTTCAATTACCACCGGACACGAATTGCAACTGAACATGACTAGCAATCCGTTTTCTTTTATTGATTCTTTTAAGGTAATCTGGTTACCGGAAATGTCGGCTAACTTCAGATCCGGCTTAGGAATGAAAGCTCCCAAGGGCAATGGACCAGCAGGCATAAAAGAAGAAATAGCCACTACAGTCAGGCAAAGAATTGTGAGGAAAGTTTTCATAAATATATTTTTGATGAGCGTAAAAATCCCTGCCGTACAAATTTAATGAATAGAAAAAATACCAGGGCGGGATTGTGATGAGAGGAATAAAATTCAAAATGTCGTTTGAAACTTCCTTCACCTGGATACAAGCCTGTTGACCTCCTGTTCAAACTGGGGTTCTGTTAACTGCCGGTCAACGAATTTCCGGTATCCTGTTCTTGCATTCAAAAACAAAGTAGCTGGTATACCGCCGTCCCATTTTTGATCGATTCGTGGACAAAAAACATCTGCATTGGTTTCATCCAGCCAAAAGAGTGTACCCTTCAAATTATTCTTTATTGCAAAGTCCTGAATTTTTTTAGCAGCTGTGCGTGTATAATCCATACTTACAAGTACAAGTTCTACGTTTTGAGACGCGTATTTAGCCGTTGTTTGCTGAAAATAAGGCAACTCATGCAGGCAGGGTGCACACCAGGTTGCATAAAAATTTACAACAAGTGGACGTTCACTAGCCTTAATGTAATTATCGAGTGCATCAATCGAAACTTTTTTTACGATTTGCGTTTTCGCAACCGGTACAATGGATATCAGTAATAAGAGAGAAAGGAATGTTTTCATTGTATTTGTTCACCAGGCGTCAAACTTAAAACTAAATCGGTTTACCTTATCTTAGACCGCAGTTAAATTCAATCCAATGTTCAAAAAAATCCTCCGTATTTCCGGAATTATATTTTTAACGCTACTCGTCATTCTTTTCACCGCCCCATTTGTTTTCAAAGGTAAAATTGTCAGACTTGTTACTGCAGAGATCAACAAAAAACTCAATGCCGTAGCCCGGTTCGAAGAAGTTGATATTTCCTTTTTCAGAAAGTTTCCTAAAGTTTCTGTGCAACTGGACCACTTTACGATTTCCGGCATCGGATCATTCAAGGGCGATACCTTATTGAAGGCGGAACACATGGAAGCTGCAGTTGATTTCTGGAGTCTGGTTCAGGGAAAAAATATCCGCGTTCATGGTATAACAGTTGAATCTCCCGTTATTCGCGCCATTGTAAATACGAAAGGAGAAGCCAGCTGGGACATTGTGCGATCTGATTCAACCATTGTGAGTACTTCCGAATCGAAACCTTTCAATCTTCAATTGAAACAATACGCAATCACAAATGGGAATATTCATTATGAAGATTCCATTTCCCTCATGAAGGCGGATATCAGGGGTCTCAATCACAGTGGCCGCGGCGATTTCACTGCCGATCAATTTACTTTACAAACGACTACCGATGCAGATTCTGTCACTTTTGTTTATGGAATCATCCCCTACCTGTCTGATACGAAAGCAAGGGTTACCGCAGATATTGTTGTAAATAATCTTACCAATACTTATTCTTTCAGTAAGGCCGATATTCTTTTGAATGAACTTGCGGTTGCAACAGAGGGGTTTGTACAACTCCTTACAGATTCCACATATAAGATGGATATCGCATTCAATGCGCCTTCAACTGATTTTAAAAAAATCCTTTCGCTGATCCCGGCAGTTTATGCAAAAGACTTCAACAAAATTCAAACATCCGGCACCGCGGTATTCAATGGATTTGTTAGAGGAATTTACACGCCTGCTATTCTGCCTGCTTACCAGTTGAATCTTCAATTAACCAATGGATCATTCAAATATCCTGATCTGCCACGGCCATTGGAAGATATTCAACTGTCGGTTAAAGTCAACAATCCGGATGGACAATCTGATCATGCGATAATTGACATCACAAAAGGACATTTTGCAATTGATAAGGAACCTTTTGATTTCCGACTGTTGATAAAAAACCCTGTGACTGATCTGTTTCTCGATGGGGCAGCGAAGGGCGGATTGGATCTTTCTAAAATTTCGCAATTTGTTAAACTAGAAGCAGGAACAAAGTTGCAGGGTTTACTCGGTGCTGATATTAATGTTCAGGGAAAATTATCGGCCATTGAAAAAAAGCAATATGAGCAATTTCATGCAGCAGGCTTTTTAGGTGTAAAAGATTTCTTTTATGCTTCACGGGATTATCCGGGTGGAATACGACTTCATACCACTGCCCTTCAATTCAATCCGAAAAATATTACCGTATCAGAATGTACAGGGAACTATCTGAACACAAACTTTCAGGCAAATGGCATAATCAATAACCTTCTTTCCTATGTAATGAGAGGCAGCTCGTTGTCGGGCGCTTTAAATATAAAGGCAGATAAAGTGAATCTGAATGACTGGATGGGCACACCAACCGATTCCTCATCTTCAGCAAATGCCTCGCCATTTCCAGTGCCTCCCAACCTGGAAATGATAGTAAATGCTCAGGTGGATGATCTGCTTTATGATAACCTGCAGATGAAATCTGTTACCGGTCAATTGCAACTTCATGATGAAACCATCCAGCTGGATAATGTAAAAGCAAATGCATTGGATGGACAGCTAACAGTGACAGGTTCTTATTCGACAAAAGCAAATAAAAATAAACCGGCCATCACATTGAAGTATGATGTAAAAGAACTGGATGCGCAAAAAACATTTTATGCTTTTAACACAGTGCAAAAATTAATGCCTGTTGGTAAATACATCGGCGGCAAACTGAATTCACAACTTTCGCTAACCGGATTGTTAGGGGATAATATGATGCCGGACCTGAAAACATTAACAGGAAATGGTAACCTGTTCCTCGTTGAAGGGTTACTTGAAAAATTCAAACCACTTGAAAAGCTGGCGGAGGCTTTGAATGTGGACAGATTGAAACAGGTGTCCCTTAGAGAAGTAAGACAAATATTTGAATTCACGGATGGAAAAGTTTTTGTGAAACCGTTCACCGTTAAATTGAAAGATATTGATATGGAGATCGGTGGAATGCACGGCTTCGATCAGACCCTTGATTATATCATCAACCTGAAACTTCCCCGATCATTAATGGGATCAAAAGGAAATGATCTTGTCAACTCACTGTTTCAGAAAGCAGCTTCCCGCGGCGTGCCGTTAAAACTGAGTGAAATTGTAAATCTTAATGTCCGCATGACAGGAACGCTTAACGACCCTTCCATTAAAGTTGAATTAAAAGAAATGGCAGGGAACCTGGCTGACGATATTAAGAACCAGGCGAAAGAAATTGTCAAAGCAAAGATCGACAGCACGAAACAAGCTGTAAAGGATACCCTTCAATCTGTAAAAAAGCAAGTTGTGAAGGATGCGGAAGACAGATTGAAAAAAGAAATTTTCGGAAAAAAAGACACTACCACTGTTCGTGACAGTACAGCATCGACCCCAAAGAAAAAAGTGGAGTCCGCAACACGTGATATCATAGATGGTCTCTTTAAGAAAAAGAAAAAATCAACCGATACTTTGAAAACAGGAGGATAATTTCACTTTAAGAATTGATTTATTGATCTCATATTACAATCGCTCTCCTGAGGAAACAAAGGATATACGGTTCACATTTTCGAATATTTAATTCCCCCAAAAATTACCTAAAGCGAATCTAAAATCGCAAATCTAAAATCTGCAATTTTCAATGAAACTCAGCCACTTTTGACCCTTTTACCCTATTTTTGCCGTCCTTAAAATTTCAAGCACTGTTTATGGATAAACTGATCTATCTCGTTCCTGTAATGGGAGCCATTGGCTTGCTGTACACTTTTATAAAGTTTAACTGGGTATCGAAGCAGGAGGCCGGGACGGCCAGGATGAAAGAAATCAGTGATTATATCGCTGAGGGTGCGATGGCCTTCCTTAAAGCAGAATGGAAGATCCTTGGATATTTTGTAGTGGTGGTTGCCCTCCTGTTGGGTGTGATGGCAATGAATAATAAACATTCAGATTGGACGATCGCTCTTGCATTTATAATTGGCGCGGTGTTCAGTGCTACGGCTGGATATATTGGGATGCGTATTGCCACAAAGGCAAATGTCCGGACTGCACAAGCCGCACGAACAAGCCTCAGCAAAGCATTATCTGTTTCATTTACCGGCGGGTCCGTCATGGGGTTAGGCGTTGCCGGTCTGGCAGTAATGGGACTCGGTGGTTTATTTCTTATCCTTAAAGCATATTTTGTTCCTGAAGGCGCAGGTGTGAATTCCGCAGAAATGCTTAAAACAATTGAAGTGTTGACAGGATTTTCTCTGGGAGCTGAATCTATAGCTTTATTTGCGCGCGTAGGTGGAGGAATTTATACGAAAGCCGCTGATGTAGGTGCAGATCTTGTCGGCAAGGTAGAAGCGGGCATTCCTGAAGATGATCCCAGGAATCCTGCAACCATTGCAGATAATGTTGGCGATAATGTAGGAGATGTTGCAGGCATGGGCGCTGACCTTTTTGGATCTTATGTTGCAACTGTCCTTGCGACAATGGTACTCGGACAGGAAACAATTTCACAGGACAATTTCGGTGGTATGGCTCCCATTCTGCTGCCGATGTTGATAGCCGGAATAGGAATTCTTTTTTCGATCGTGGGCACCTTCTTCGTTAAAATCAGTGATAACGCGGGTGTCAGTACTGACAATGTACAACGCGCATTGAATATGGGGAACTGGGGTAGTATCGTTTTGACTGCATTGGCATGTATCGGACTTGTTTATTATATCCTTCCTGAAACAATGGTTTTACGTGGCCAGGAATTTACAAAGTGGGGTGTTCTCGGAGCCATCGCGGTAGGTTTAGTAGTCGGTACACTCATGAGCATTATTACAGAATATTATACTGCCATGGGGAAAAGACCGGTTAGGTCAATTGTTCGCCAATCAGGAACAGGGCATGCCACCAATGTTATCGGTGGATTGGCAGTAGGTATGGAAAGTACTTTCCTTCCGATTCTTGTATTAGCCGGAGGTATTTATGGATCTTATCTCTGCGCAGGTTTGTATGGTGTTGCTATTGCCGCGGCAGGTATGATGGCTACAACTGCCATGCAACTGGCTATCGATGCATTCGGTCCCATTGCAGATAATGCAGGCGGTATTGCAGAAATGAGTGAGCTTCCAAAAGATGTTCGCGAAAAAACCGATGTACTGGATGCGGTTGGAAATACAACTGCTGCAACCGGTAAAGGTTTTGCCATTGCATCAGCAGCTCTGACGGCACTTGCACTTTTTGCTGCCTTTGTGGGTGTAGCCGGTATAGATGGTATTAATATTTATAAGGCAGATGTATTGTCCTGTCTTTTTATTGGGGGAATGATCCCTTTCATTTTTTCTTCTCTTGCAATTCGTGCGGTTGGCGAAGCTGCCATGGCGATGGTGGAAGAAGTGAGAAGACAGTTCAGAACTATTCCCGGAATTATGGAAGGTACCGGCAAACCTGAATATGATAAATGTGTGGCGATTTCGACAGAAGCGTCAATAAAAAAAATGATGCTGCCAGGTGCCATAACAATTCTTTCTCCTTTGATTATAGGTTTTGCTGCAGGCCCCGAAGCACTGGGTGGATTTCTGGCGGGCGCTACAGTAAGTGGTGTGCTGATGGGAATGTTCCAGAACAATGCAGGTGGAGCATGGGACAATGCAAAAAAATCATTCGAAAAGGGTGCAGATATCAACGGACAAACTTTCAAAAAAGGATCCGAACCTCACAAGGCTGCCGTTACAGGTGATACTGTAGGAGATCCGTTTAAAGATACTTCCGGGCCGTCGATGAATATTCTCATTAAGCTAATGTCGATTGTTTCACTTGTTATTGCGCCGACACTGGCTGACATTCATGGTACAAGAAAAGACACGCCTGCCGCAAAAGTGAAGACCGAAAAAGGAGTATCGCACGCCACCATGATTCCGTTAGCAAAATAATTTCTAAACTTCCAGAGGCTTCAATTTGTGGTTGTGAAAATGCGTTAATCATTCCGATAAAAGACGGCGAAGTCTACGGTAGTCTTAAGACTACGGTAATGTTCATAAAAACTTACGTGTCTTACGTAAATATTCCAAACAACCCTAATTTCAAAATCACGTTACATCTGACCGTCAAAGCCGGCACATTACGGTAGTTGTCATAAAGTGTTGTTGATTGTGAAGAAGTTAGTCTACCCCCCACTACGGTAGTCTTAAGATTACGGTAGTGGTCGTGTGAAATCCTGAAATTTTCTCCTCAGCGTTCTGCCAGTTACCGTTCAGCCAGGCTAATGCCCATTCATTGATTGAAATTTTTCTGGTATTCTTTTCTAGTTAGTTTGCAGTTAACAGTTCATTACGACATTTTTCGTATTTTTAGAAAAATGTTCCAGTAATATGCCAACAATCAAGTATATCAAACCAACCGAAAGCGAATTGGAAATCCTGCAGGTATTGTGGCAGAAAGGTTCCGCCAGTGTACGGGATGTACATGAGGAATTACTCAAAACAAAAGATGCTGGTTACACGACTACGCTAAAGCTGATGCAGATCATGAATGAAAAAGGACTGGTAAAAAGGGATGATTCTATTAAAACACACATTTACCAGGCTGCTGTTAGCAGGGAAAAAACGCAAAAGCATTTGCTTGGCAAAATGATCAATTCTCTTTTCGGCGGTTCCACCACACAATTGGTCATGCAGGCATTAGGTAATCACCAGGCATCGGCTGATGAATTGGAAGAAATTCAAAAACTCATCAACAATTTAAAAAAGCAGTAACCGATGAATTTGGTATACCAGTCGGCTTTTCTGAAAGCCTTGGGATGGTCTTTGCTGAGCAGCATGTGGCAGATGGGGATATTGTGGTTGATTTATGTGGGACTGACCTCAAATGGCAAACGATTTTCCGCTAAACAACGTCACACCCTTGCATTGTTTTCTCTCATCGGCGGGTCTGCATGGTTTTTAATAACACTTATTCTGAATTTCTATGAGGCGGTCAATTCACCCCAGCTTACAATTTTATTTACTGGGGGAACTATAACAGAATCCGCAGCAATTTTCTCCTTTCTTATCCCCTACCTTGAACCGGCTCTTCCTTTTTTATCTGTGTTATATTTATTTTTCCTGGCACTCCTTTTCATTCGTTTTTTTATACAATACCGTCACACCCAATTGTTGTTTGAAAAAACTGTGATTAAATCAGATCCGGAACTACGGGTGTTCATGCGCAAAATGGCGGCTATGCTGAGCATAAAAAAAGAGATCCGTATTTGGATATCTGAATTCGTGGACACGCCTTTGACGATCGGCTTCTGGAAGCCGGTCATTCTTTTGCCGGTCGCTGCAATCAACCACCTGAGCATACAGCAGGCAGAGGCCATCATTCTTCATGAATTATATCATATCAAAAGAAACGATTACTTAATCAACCTGCTCATTGCATTCCTCGATATTCTTTTATTTTTCAATCCTTTTTCCAGATTACTGACAGACAGCATCAAAAAAGAAAGGGAAAATTCCTGCGATGATCTTGTACTCCAATTCAGATATGAACCTCGTACTTATGTGAACGCATTATTACTCCTCGAGCAACATCGCGTACAACAACATGTGTTCACTGTTGCAGCAACCGGGAAAAACAGACAATTTCTATTGAACAGGGTAAAAAGGATTTTATATGCTGATCCGGGAACGACTCACGTAAGCCAACGGCTCATGGCTACGCTTTTTTCTGCATTATTCATCGCTTTTATAGGTTGGTACAATCCCGGAAATGTTTTAGCGAAGCAATTGGGTCCATATCAAACCTCTATCGCTTCTGAACCACTACCCTCAACGGAACAGGCATTAAATTTTGAAACAAATTCTATAAAACCAACAATTTCCAAACACATATCGAAAAAACAATCTTCTATTCATCACGCTACTCACCAGGAAAATAATTTACTATTCGATATAGACGCATCTGATGAAACACCGATGATCAGTTATATACAAACCGCTCCCGAGAGCCGCGACTTTTCAATAGTAGAAACGGAGCCGGTAATTCCTCCTACTGTCTATACGTCCCAATATCCGTTTGTACCCAGTACAAGCTTTTCGTTTCATTATACAGAAGACACATCTCTGCCAAAAAAACAGATCATCACTGTGAGTGAAAAGAAAGCGAGGGAAGCAAAAGAACAAGCCTTGAAAGGACTGGATGAAATAAATTGGCAGAAGTTGGAAAAACAATTGGGTAAAGTGGATGTACAAAAACTACAACGTGAAATAAAAAAAGCACTGGAAGAAGTAAACTGGAAAAAAGTAAATGAGGAATTACAATCTTCCCTGAAAGAAACGATCGATGCAAATGAAGAAGTGCTTTTACAACTTGAGAAATTGCAGGAATCGAGAATGGTAAAACAGGAAAAGCTGCGGAAAATCAAAGAAAAAGTAATCGAAGACCAGATACAAAAAAAATCAGACTGCACCGAGACACCGAAAGTGAGAAAAATTGTTGTGATATAGCGGTCAGCAGCCAGCACTCAGCAATGGGCCGTGAGCCATGAGCTGAACAGAGTAACTGTTTATCTTTCATAATATTCTTTAGATATTTGCAGCAATTAGTTAGCTGAAATAAGGTTCGTCTTTTACTCACGCCTCATACCTCACACCACATCATTCTCACCACACATTCCGTGGGCACCAGTCACCAAATTTATTACCAAGCAGAAATCCGACGAGGATTTCATGCGTTCCTCTGCTCACCGTATTGAGATTTGACGTAGTATAATCATAGGAATATCCAACATTAACCGTATTGGATATATTCATTCCGGCCATTGCGGCAAAGCCATCCTGTGTACGATAACTGGCACCGATCCAGACGAAATCCATATACTGCAATTTCAAATTGAAATCAAGCTGCATAGGCGATGGTTTACTGTATTTGATCATCGCTGATGGAACGAGATTGAAATCCTCTCCCAGAAGAAAGCGGTACCCGGCAGTCAAAAACAGATGCGGGATGTAGCGTCCGTCTTCTGTTCGCTTTACAGAATCGCCTGCGAATTCCACTCTTTGCGGAATGATCTGTTGTGCAGACAATCCTCCGAAAAAATCTGCCGAATAAATATAGATGCCCGCATTGAATTCCGGTTTGATGTTATTGATTTCATTGCTATTTGACACAGCAGGATCGACTGGGGCAAAGGGACCAAAATCAAGTTTGGAAGCGTTAAGACTGAGGTTGCTGATGCCCGCACCAAAACCCGCCGCAATGGTTGTGCGTGCACTGATGCCCAAGTGATAGGCATAAGTTGCATAAGCAGAAAAACGATTTAATGGGCCCGTTCGGTCATTCAACACCGTTAGTCCGACACCATGATGAGGTTCTGCTGCCGTATAGTCTTCCCAATAACTCGTCCCTCTTGGATTCTGCCCGGGAACACGATACGAAGTGGAAGAAGTCCTATAGTCTTTTTTGCCGATCGGCGTATGAATGGTAAGGTAAGTGGTCACTGGAGCGCCTTCTAGTCCTACCCATTGATGACGATGACTGACTTTAATATCAGTGTAATTCTCTATCCCTGACAAAGCAGGATTCAATATATATTGATTCAATACATATTGGGTATAATGTGGCCGTTGCTGCGCAAACAAATTAACTGATAATAAAATTAAACCAAAACATAAACCCTTCTTCATAAAAAGATTTTTAAAGTCGGTCTCACAGAATAAGAGTCTCACACTTAAAATCTGCCCAAATGTATTCATCGTATCAACGTAACAGATCCGCTCATCGTGCTCCTGCCGTTTTTAGGATTGATAATCCAATAATAAGTTCCTACAGGTAACGAACCGCCATTGAATTTACCGTCCCATGGCCGGCTGTAACCCGAAGAATGAAAAATGATTTGACCATAGCGATTGTATACATCCACTGTACAACCCGGATAAGAATCGAGAAACTGAATATTCCATGTATCATTGATACCATCACCGTTGGGAGAAAACGCATTCGGCACTTTGGGAAGTTTCAGCACTTTTACAAATACTTCATCCTGTGCCGTGCATCCCTCGGAAGAAGTGACGGTAAATTTATAATAGATATCATCCACCGGTGAAACTTTTGGATTACTAATCCGGATGTCACTGACTGCGGTGGCGGGCGTCCATAAAAAAGATAAATTATTTCCTGATCCCTTTCCATTCAATGTGATAAATCCTCCTTCCAATACAGTACGGTCAGGTCCGGCGTCTACTGCAGGCGTAGGATAAACCTTTATTGATTGTTCTTCGAAGGTCTTACAACCATTTCCAGCCAGGAAAGTATATCGTACTACATGACTACCGCCGGTAGCTACTGCCGGATCGAACAGACCTTGCGCGCTCATCCCCAAGCCTGAAAAAATCCCTGAACCCGCAAGCCCCGTAGTTTCCCGGGCTGTTACTATCATAACTGGATCTGCTTCTTCACAGATTGCTGCCATGGGATCAAATTGAACAGAGGGACTTGCCTTTATCACTACCTGTGTACTGGATTGATTCACACAACTAGTCCCTGAATAAACAACATACAAAACAGTGTATGTTTT
>DATLDA010000289.1:0-4637 GCA_035526135.1 Flavitalea sp. | reverse complement strand
ACTATTTCAATTTTTAAGTTTTACTTTTTTAAATTTTTCATTTTAAATTTTTAATTTTTAATTTTTAATTTTTAACCATGAATTGGATCCTTCTGGTTATTGCAGGATTATTCGAAGTAGCCTTTGCTTTTTGTTTAGGGAAGGCGAAAGAGAGAAGTGGAAATGAATTGTATTTGTGGTATGCAGGATTTGCAATTACCCTTTGTCTAAGTATGGCACTTCTGATAAAAGCATCTAAACAATTACCTATTGGCACTGCGTATGCTGTTTGGACGGGAATTGGAGCTGTAGGCACGGTACTGGTTGGAATTTTTATTTTCAAAGAACCCGCATCGTTTTGGAGGGTTTTTTTTATTATAACACTTATCAGTTCCATCGTCGGACTAAAAACAGTTTCTCAATAGCACTTCACCGAAAGATTTTATCCCATGATCGTTCATCTCATCGACGGTACTTATGAATTATTCCGGCATTTCTACGGTCAGCGAAGTTTTAATAAAGGCAAGGATAAACCGTTCGGAGCTATGGCGGGTGTACTGAATGGAATATTGCAGATGATTGATGAGGGTGCAACTCATGTTGGTGTGGCAACAGACCACGTAATTGAATCATTTCGGAACGATCTGTGGCCTGAATATAAAACCGGCGAAGGGATTGATCACGCTTTGTGGCGTCAGTTCCATCCGTTGGAAGAGGCGCTTGTATCCATGGGGGTGGTCGTATGGCCGATGATTGAGCTCGAAGCGGACGATGCGTTAGCCTGTGCGGCAAAACTGGCCGCTGCCGATCCACAAGTGCTGAAAGTTTGCATCTGGACACCAGACAAAGATCTTGCGCAGTGCGTGCGCGAAGATCGTATCGTGCAGGTGGATCGAAAAGCAGGAGTAATCCGGGACGCAGATGCCATACGTAAAAAATTCGGGGTAAGTCCGGAGCTAATTCCTGATTTCCTCGCACTGGTGGGCGATAGCGCCGATGGTTATCCGGGCATCAAAGGCATTGGCAAAATGGGTGCAGCGCAACTCCTGAACCAGTATGGACCCATTGAACTTTTCCCAGAAAAAGTGCTTGCAGGACAACATGAAAAGGCATTGCTGTTCAAGCGACTCGCAACCCTACGAACGGATGCCAACCTTTTTACCTCCATAGATGAACTGCGCTGGTGCGGGCCTACATCAACTTTTGCTGAACTCACTACAAAAATTGGTGAACCGGGTTTACTTACGCGGGCGAATGCGCTTGCCGAAAAGGTTGTTTCAGGCAAAGACGCAAAGTAAGCAAAGACGCGAAGAAGACATGGCTGTCAGCAGTGAGGTATCAGCTGTCCCAACCTGCTTAAGACTAGTTTCATTAAAGTCTTAGCATTTAGCACATCCTTTGCGTCTTGTGTATTTTCCTTTGCGTCTTTGCCCGTCCGATCGTTCATCCGGGCGGGCGTGAAATAATTTTTAAACTTGAAAATAAATTTGCGCAGTCAAATAACTGCACTTATATTTGCAGTCAAATGACTTCATAATGAAAGTACGCAGAGATGTATTCCAGGCCATTGCCGATCCTACAAGAAGGGCCATTCTCACACTACTTACGGTGCAGGCGCTAACACCCGGCGCCATTGCTGACAATTTCAAATCATCACGTCAGACCGTTTCAAAACACATTCAAATACTTGCAGAGTGTGAATTGCTGAAACAAGAACAAAACGGTAGAGAAATTTACTATCTCATCAACGCAAAGAAAATGAAAGAAGTAGCCGCGTTTCTTGAACCATTCCGCAAAATGTGGGATGACAGGTTTAACAAATTAGAAACCATCATGAAAAATTATAAATCCAATAAATAGATATCCATGGAACAAAAAACAAAAATCCATGCTGAAGATGGAAAACAGGAATTGCTGATCACAAGGGAATTTGAATTGCCACTGGAATTACTTTTCAAAGCGTATGAAGATCCTGAAATTGTTGAACAGTGGATGGGCACAAAAGTGCTGAAACTCGAAAATAAAAAGCATGGCAGCTATCAATTTGAAACGACTGATCCGAAAGGGAACAAACACGGTTTCAATGGAGTGATCCATGAATTTACACCAAACAAAAAAATCACACGGACATTCGAAATGCAGAATACGCCATTTGGCGTTCAGCTGGAATTCCTTGCATTTGAAAAGCTCACTGCAGAAACCTGCAAACTGACGATGCACGTCATCTATGAATCGGTGGCCCAAAGAGACCAGATACTCCAAATGCCTTTCGCACAAGGCATCAATATGGCACATAATCGTTTGCAAAGCATACTAAACAAATTAAATAAAGTACTATGACAAAGAGGAATAAAATTATTTATTGGATCGCTACGATCTGGCTTGCATTAGGTATGGTATCGAGTGGGGTCATACAGTTATTAAAAGTGAAAACCGAAGTAGATTATATAACAAATCTTGGCTATCCGGTTTATTTTATAACACTATTGGGTGCCTGGAAAATTTTGGGTGTAGTGGCCTTGCTTATTCCTAAATTCCCCGTAGTAAAGGAATGGGCTTATGCCGGCTTTTTCTTTGTCATGTCTGGAGCAGTATTTTCTCATATTGCATCCGGTGATTCACTGAAAGAATCAGCGCCCGCCTTATTGTTGCTTATCCTCACAGCGATATCGTGGTATTTCAGGCCGGCAGAAAGGAAAATGGTATTGATCCATCAATAAAGAATAGTTAACCTATGAGCAAAAATAATCGTAATAAAAAGGAATTATCGCGCGAGCAACAAAACGAAATACTGAAAGTGTTGAAAGCGCGCTTTGAGAAATACCCGAATCGCCATAAAGGTGTTGAATGGGCTGCAGTGCAAGCAAAACTCGAAGCCAATCCGGAAAAGCTTTGGTCGCTCAATGAAATGGAAAGTACCGGTGGTGAACCCGATGTTGTTGGTGAGGACAAAAAAACCGGCGAATATATTTTTTATGATTGTTCAGCCGAAACCCCGAAAGGGCGCAGAAGTATTTGTTATGATGCCGAAGCACTGGCTTCAAGAAAAGAACATAAACCGGAAAATAACGCGATTGACATGGCTTATTCCATCGGTATTGATATTTTATCGGAAGAACAATACCGCGAATTGCAAAAACTGGGAAATTTCGATACAAAATCATCGAGCTGGGTGAAAACGCCTGCTGAGATCAGAAAACTGGGCGGAGCACTCTATTGTGATCGGCGCTACGACCAGGTATTCCTCTATCACAACGGTGCGGAATCTTATTATGCGGTCCGGGGCTTTCGCGGCGCACTACGCGTATGAATTTGCTTTTTTCGCCGCTGTTTAGATTCTCCCAAGAAGATTTAATAAACCGGGAATAAATATTTAGAAAAGATTGACTAAAATTAGGTTGCTCATTTTATCAGTTGAATAAAATAATTATTTTCTAATGGCTGCAAAAAAAACGAAAGTAGCTGAAGTAAAAACAAAACCTACTACTGCAAGCGTCGAGGATTTTATTAATGCAGTTCCATCGGAACAAAAACGAAAAGACAGTTTTGTGCTTTTGGAAATGATGAAAAAAGCCAGCGGGGAAGAACCGCTTTTATGGACCAACTCAGCGATCGGTTTCGGAATCAAACGATACAAAAGTCCGTCAACCGGCAGGGAAGTCGATTGGCTTCGGATAGGTTTTTCTCCCCGTAAAGCAAATCTGACTTTATACATTGGTGTTGGTGTAAAGGAGCATGGCGCTGCACTCGAAAAACTCGGCAAGTATAAAACCGGTGGCGGATGCCTCTACATCAATAAACTGGAAGATATTGATATGAACGTGCTGAAGGGAATGATCGATGCATCGTTAAAGGATAAGTAGTCTGGCAAAAGATTTTATATTGATTGATAATAATTAATGAAAGAAATGAATCCGAAAGTGGATTTTTATTTTACGAAGGCCAAAAATTGGCAGGAAGAAATCAGAAAATTAAGAACGATCGTTCTTGATTGCGGACTGATCGAAGAATTGAAATGGGGCGTTCCCTGTTATGTGTTGGGGAAAAGCAACATTGTATTGATCCATGTATTTAAAGAATATTGTGCGTTTTTGTTTTTCAAAGGTGCCTTGTTACAGGATGCCAACGGTATTCTGATCCAGCAAACGAAGAATGTGCAGTCAGCCCGGCAGATCCGATTCACGAATGTTCAGGAAATAGTGAAGATGGTGCCTGTCCTGAAAGCGTATATCTATGAGGCTATTGAAGTGGAAAAAGCAGGTTTGAAAGTGAATTTGAAAAAGCCGGCCGCATTCAAAATCCCTGAGGAATTTCAAAAGAAATTAGATAAAGTCCCCGCCCTGAAAACTGCTTTTGATGCATTGACACCTGGACGGCAAAGAGGATATCTTCTTTATTTTTCTGCAGCGAAACAATCCAAAACTCGGGAATCAAGGATTGAAAAATATATTCCGCACATCCGTAAAGGAAAAGGGTTGAATGATTAAGAAAAAAAATTAAAAATTAAAAATTAAAAATTTAGGCTTGGCATTTACCATTTGTCTGAACTAAGATTTATAGGATAGGAAAGATGATATGATAATGTCTGAACCAGGATTTGTAGGATTAAATGGATGCCCGGATAACTTGTGCCAGTATTAATTTTTTTAATTTTTAAA
>DATLDA010000286.1:0-9942 GCA_035526135.1 Flavitalea sp. | reverse complement strand
GACCGTGGTACGGGCGGTTATGGTGATTACCGGAATAAACGGAACCAGAAATTTCAGGCGCGCGGAAGGAATGACCGCAATGATAATCGAAACGACAACAGGAATGACAACCGGAATGATCGCAACGACAGGAACAGCGGGGGTAAATTCAATAATAAAAAACGATTCAAATAATAAAAAGAACAGCATTGTTGAAACCCCGACGGTTTGTACCATCGGGGTTTTACATTTGTGCACCTGGTTTGCAAATGACTGAAGTTTGAAAGCTCAGTCGCACATTGAATACTTTTACGATGAGTTCATTTGAAGTAACAGGTGGAAAAAAACTGAGTGGCACCATACTGCCGCAGGGTGCAAAGAATGAAGCATTACAGGTAATCAGTGCGGTTCTGTTAACCGGCGAACCTGTCACGATTTCGAACATCCCCGATATTGTTGATGTAAATCTGCTGATCGAATTGCTTTCAGATATGGGAGTCCATGTTAAAAAAAAATCAGCGGATACTTATTTTTTCCAGGCCTCTGATGTTAACATTGATTTCCTTTCGACAGATGCATTCCGAAAGAAAAGCGGGCGGCTACGCGGGTCAGTGATGACAGCAGGTCCTATGCTTGCGCGATTTAAAAAGGCGTACATACCAAAACCCGGTGGTGATAAGATCGGAAGACGACGTCTCGACACACACATTGTCGGCTTTGAAAAACTCGGCGCCACTTTTTCTTATCATACAGAAGATGGTTTTTTTCATCTTGAAGCAAATTCACTTACAGGCACAAAGCTGTTGCTGGATGAACCTTCAGTAACCGGTACTGCGAATATCATAATGGCCGCTGTACTTGCGAAAGGAACCACCACCTTATACAACGCCGCATGTGAACCCTACGTGCAGCAACTCTGCCATATGTTGAAAAACATGGGCGCATCTATCACGGGCATTGGCAGCAATTTACTGATAATAAATGGAGTGACTTCTTTAAGCGGAACAGAACATCGGCTCTTGCCTGATATGATAGAAGTTGGTTCTTTTATCGGATTGGCGGCAATGACACAAAGTTCCATTACAATTGAAAATGCAGGTCTAGCCAACCTTGGGCAGATACCGGAAAAATTTATGCAGTTAGGAATTGCGATGGAATTCTCGGGTGATAATATTCATATTCCCTCCCAGGAAGTTTATGAAATACAAAATTTTCTTGATGGCTCAGTACTTACCATTTATGACCATCCATGGCCCGGCTTCACCCCAGACCTGCTGAGTATTGTGTTAGTAGTAGCCACGCAGGCAAGGGGATCTGTGTTGATCCATCAGAAAATGTTTGAAAGCAGGTTGTTTTTTGTTGATAAACTGATTGATATGGGTGCTCAGATCATCCTCTGTGACCCGCACCGGGCGGCGGTTGTGGGACTTGCAAGAGAACATAACCTGAGAGGGATTACCATGAGTAGCCCTGATATCCGTGCAGGCGTTGCTTTACTGATCGCCGCATTGAGTGCCCAGGGCAAGAGTGTGATTCAGAATATTGAACAGATAGATCGCGGATACCAATATATTGACAAACGATTGCAGTCACTTGGTGCGCAAATAAAAAGGATAGATTAATAGATTACGATCATTAAATCTTTTTTATTTCTTAGCTCCATCGCTCCGCTGAACACAGTTTCAATTGATAATTCCATCATGAGCACGGAAGAAAAAAATAAAATTATCGTCATCACTGCTCCTTCCGGTGCCGGGAAAACCTCCATTACGAATCATCTTTTGAAAACTTTTTCAAATCTTGCGTTTTCTATTTCTGCAACAACGCGTGCTCCACGCAGCCACGAGAAAGAAGGGGTAGATTATTATTTCATCAGCACAGATGCTTTCAATCAAAAGATTGTTGACAAAGCTTTCATTGAATGGGAAATGGTATATGAAGGAAAATATTACGGAACGCTCAAATCAGAATTGCATCGTATCTGGAATAAGACTCGGATCCCTGTTCTTGATATCGACGTGAAAGGAGCGATACACGTTCAGCAACAATATCCTGTCAATATCCTTACGATATTCATCGAACCTCCTTCGATTGAAGAATTAAAAAGGAGGCTTCAATCGAGAGGAACTGAAACAGACGAAACCCTTCAGGCAAGGATCAATAAAGCAGCATTCGAAATTTCCTTCAAAAGCCAGTTTAATCATACGATTATGAATGACGACCTGATTAAGGCCCAAAAAGAAGCAACACGGATCGTAAAGGAATTTTTAGATCATTAAGATCCGTCGCTCTGTGGCTGTAGCAATCAGAACAGAGGTTTATTTTAGCCTGATTCGGGTGATTTCGCCTGAACTTTTTATAAATTCGCTCACCTTATCATGAATATTGCAGTACTTGTTTCAATTGGTGTGGCGATTATCTTCATTGCATTCTTTGCCGGGATTGAAGTTGCTTTCGCGACAGCGAACAGGCTGGGCATCGAGTTGAAGAAAAAACAGGGTCACTCCAGTGCGATTTTTCTCTCTCATTTATTTGACCAGCCGTATAGATTTATCGGCACTGTGCTCGTTGGATTTAATTTTTTTCTCGTGGTGTTTATATTGCTGATGTCAACACTCCTGAATCATCTTCTCAGCAAATCAGACATTACCAGTTCACTTATTCTGCCTTTGCGTTTATTACTGGAGATTTTTCTTTCCATGGTGCTGGTAGTAATATTCGGGGAGTTTATACCCAAAGCAATCTTTCGGGCTAAAAGCGATGCATTGCTTTCTTATTCTGCACGAACGGGTCTGCTTGGTTTTTTCCATGAACTTTTCTATCCCCTAGCGGCGGGTTTTGTGAAAATTTCATATTGGATCCTCACCATAATATTTGATATGAGGATCGATAAAAAAAAGCCACCTTTTTCCCGGGCCGATCTTGAGCATTTCTTTCAGCAGACAAAAGAATTCAATGACGAGAATCAGGATCTTAATGCAGAACTTTTTGAAGCCGCATTGTCATTACCAAAAGTCAAAGTGCGCGAGTGTCTCGTTCCGCGTAAAGAAATTGAAGGGGTAGACCTGAATACCAGCATTGAAACACTTCGCAGAAAATTTGTGGATACCAGGCTTAGTAAACTGCTAGTTTTTGATGGCAACATTGACCATATTGTCGGATATGTACACCAGTTAGATCTTTTTAAGAAGCCGGCTTTTGTGAAAGATATCCTCCTTCCTATACCGGCTATTCCCGAAAGTATGAATGGAATGGACCTGATCAGTAAATTCACCAAAGAAAGAAAAAGCATTGCCTGGGTCGTTGATGAATTTGGCGGTACATCTGGTATCGTAACTATGGAAGACATGCTTGAAGAGATTTTTGGTGAAATTCAGGATGAATATGATGTGGAAGAATTTGAAGAAAAAATGATTTCAGAAGAAGAATTTATCCTTTCCGGAAGACTGGAACTTGATTACCTGAATGAAAAATACGGATTGGAATTCCCTGACAATGGATCAGAAACACTTTCCGGTTTTATTATCCATCAATATGAAGCGATTCCACATTTGAAAGAAAGGATCATAATCGGTGACTTTGATTTCGAAATTCTGAATGTTTCGGATACAAGGATCGAGATGGTTCGCGTTCGCATTCTGAAATGACGCGAAGATTTTTTTGAAAACCATCAGGCGGCTGCTATCGTATGTTATGAGGTCTTTGTATTATTTCACATCGCCGACCCCAAACTCCTTAAATTTGCCCCGCTTTAGCCAGCCTTATTAAAATGGCATTATCATTATTCAACAGGAGAAAACCGGATCAGCCGGAAATGACTTTCATTGATCACCTGGAAGAACTCCGGTGGCATATTGTACGGGCACTGATTGCAATCATCATCGCCGCTGTATTTATTTTTATCAAGCTCGACTGGATTTTTGATCATGTGATTCTCGGACCTATTCAAAATGATTTTGTCTCCTACAAGGGACTCTGCAATTTCAGTCACTGGCTGGGAATTGGAGACGCGTTGTGCATGCCGCCAATTCCACCCGGATATAAATTATTGGGTAATACTGTAAGTGGCCCTTTCATGTCAGCTATCCAGATAGGCCTGATGGGCGGTCTTATTTTGGCGTTTCCTTACGTATTTTATGAATTCTGGCGTTTTATCAAACCTGCTTTGTCGCCGACTGAATTGAAATATTCACGGAATAGTATTTTTTGGGTTTCATTCTGCTTTTTTCTTGGTGCCGCATTTGGTTATTTTATCCTTGGGCCTTTCACTTTTAATTTTCTCGCAAATTTTACATTAGGAACTACCAATATGTACGAATACAAACCGGCGTTAGGTGATTACCTTGACAGCCTGCTGGACCTAATGCTTGGTTGTGCTATTGCCTTCGAACTTCCGATCCTGACTTATGTTTTGACAAAAATCGGACTGGTAACACCGTCATTTCTGAAAACTTACCGCAAATATGCATTCCTTGTAATTCTCATTGTCGCAGCGGTGATAACTCCTTCGCCTGACTGGACGAGTCAGTTGATTGTTACACTCCCCCTTGTATTGTTATATGAGTTGAGCATTTTCATTTCAGCCCGCGTTTACAAACGTGACGCCGAATGGCATTGAGAGAACATTTAACTTACAGACAAGAATTATTTATCATTCCGATCAGTTGAACTGTCCGGATAAATTTTACAATAGATGGTTTCCCGATTTTCTTCGACTGAACCGATTGCAATTGGCAGTGATCATGCGGGGTTCGATTACAAGTCAGCTATCATTGCATGGCTTGATGAAAATGGACATACCGTCCGTGATCTCGGACTGTATAAAAATGAGTCTGTCGATTATCCGGATTACGCACATCCGGTGGCTACGGAAGTTGAAGAAGGAAAAGCTTCATTCGGAATATTGTTGTGCGGTAGTGCCAATGGTGTTTGCATGACTGCAAACAAACACAAAGGAATACGTGCCGCACTCTGCTGGCAATTGGAAATAGCAAAACTTGCCCGACAACACAACGATGCAAATATTATTTGCATTCCTGCGCGGTTCGTTGCGTTACCTTATGCAAAAGACCTCATACAGTTGTTTATGGATACTGCATTCGAAGGAGGACGGCATGCAAAAAGGGTTGAAAAAATTGCCTGCATGTAATCCTTTTATGCTGGATTAAGATAATTTTTCAATTGATTACCAGCTCATGACAATTATACTTTCTGTGTTGTTTAAACGTTAAGTAAGCTGGACAGTCAATACAGTTCACTTAAACGAAAATCCTACTTTATGAAAATGATTACGGGCCAAAAAAAGCATTTATTTCTGACAGCCATAACAGTGCTGGCACTTTCTTCACTTGAAGTTTCCGCACAAACTTCAAAAATCAAAGACAAAATTGAAGACAGGAAAGATCGTGTGGAAGATAAAAAAGACGTCCGCGAAGACAGGCTGGACAAAAAAGAAGATAGAAAAGATAAACGTGAAGATGTACGTGATGCAAGAGTTGACGGAGGAAGGAAAGACAGGATAGAAGATAAAATCGACCGCAAGGAAGATAAGAGAGACAAAAAAGAGGATATCCGTGACCGTAAGGAAGATCGCAAAGATAAAAGAGAAGATATTCGTGATGGCAAGAACAATAGAAAAGCCTGGGGACAATCACACAAAAAATGGAACAAGAAGCCAGGCAACAATAACAAATTCAAAACGAAACCAAAAAAACATAAGGTTAAGAAACAACCGAGGAAGAAGTAAATTAAAAAGCGGAGAAAATCTCCGCTTTTTGTTTGCACTACCAGTTCAGTATCCAGGCGAATACAAGTGGTGCAACAATAGTTGCATCGCTCTCTATAATATATTTCGGTGTTTTAATATCGAGTTTGCCCCAGGTAATTTTTTCATTGGGCACTGCTCCGGAATAAGAACCAAAGGAAGTTGTCGAATCTGAAATCTGGCAGAAATAATTCCAGAATGGCACGTCGTGCCACTCAAGATCCTGATACATCATTGGCACTACACAAATCGGGAAATCTCCGGCGATGCCCCCGCCTATCTGAAAAAATCCAACTCCTTTACCGCTGCTGTTCTTCCGGTACCAGTCAGACAGCCACACCATATATTCGATGCCGCTTTTCATGGTGGAAGCTTTTAATTCATTCTTGATAACGTATGACGCAAAAATATTTCCCATCGTGCTGTCTTCCCAACCACCAATTACTATAGGGAGATTTTTCTCTGCAGCTGCCACCATCCAGCTATCACGTGGATTTATTTCGTAATCCTTCTCCATTACTTTACTCAATAAGAGCTTGTACATATATTCATGCGGGAAGTAGCGTTCCCCTTTTTGTTCCGCATCTTTCCAGATATTGAATATATGTTTCTGGATACGCCGGAAAGCTTCTTCCTCGGGAATGCAGGTATCTGTAACACGGTTCAATCCTTTCTCAAGCAATTCCCATTCTTCCTGTGGTGTAAGATCACGGTAATTCGGGATCCTTTTATAATGAGAATGTGCAACAAGGTTCATGATGTCTTCTTCCAGGTTTGCGCCTGTGCAGGAAATGATGTGGATTTTGTCTTGCCGTATCATTTCTGCGAGAGAAACGCCCAGTTCTGCTGTGCTCATAGCGCCTGCAAGGGTCACCATCATTTTTCCCTCCTCCGCGAGATGCAATTCATATCCTTTTGCTGCATCTACCAGCGCAGCGGCATTGAAGTGCCGGTAATGGTGTGCGATAAATTGGGAAACAGGACCTTTCTTCATTTTCTGCGTTTTATAATGAGGGCGCAAAGGTATGAATACTGAGAAAAAATCCTGTTAATTAATGAAGAAACCCTGCTGTTCAGCAGGGTTTCACATTCAATGGGAACCGACAACTATTGCTTACGATACAATTTTCCTGTCTTTCTTATAAACGTTCCATCCGCTTCCACCATTTGATTTCAGGACGATCGTGAAATCCCCGTTTTCAATGGTTACATAATAACCGGTGTCAGTTTTTGTTGCGATTTCGAACAGGTCGGAAATCCAGAATTCACTGTAATTTTTCTTGAGGTCGGCCAGCAAGTTGATCGGAAGCTGACTTGATACAATGTTCCTTGATACAGCGATTTGCTCACCGTCGAGTGAATAATATGCAAATAATACCTGTTCGTTCAAAATAAAGGTAGCCTTGACGAAATCTTTTGAAGATTCCCACTTCACATCGCGCGCGTTCGCAAATTCTGTTTTGAATGTGTTCATCACTTTCTCGTTCACACCTTCTCTGGTGTTGGCAAAAATGCTTGAAAGGGATATACTAAGCATTAAGGCCAGGGTTAAAATTCTCTTTTTCATTTTCTTTAATTTTTATCTATTACTGTTTTTTTGTTTGGTTTGAAATGAGACGCAACAGGTTTTTATATGTTACACCTTTGATCAAATTATTTTATTTTAATTCTTTCTGTTTTAAAAATTTGAATATTTCCTTCGGGAAAAGCCTGCACAATTACACGTACATTTCCTTTTACCAGCTGAAGCAGGTAACTGGTGTCACCACCATTTACATATTCCAAAACTTCCTGAAGTGTATAGTCTTTATACTTGCTACTGATCTTTTTAGTAACCAGTAACGGCAGACTAGCGGCAGAAATCGCGCGACTTACGACAAGCAATTGTCCGTTTTCATCGAAGAAAGCACATAAACGCTCATTGTTATAAATAAATTGTGCCAGGAAGATATTTTCATTCTTTATTTGTTGCCAACGAACATCCTGTGCCGTTGAAAACTCCTTTTTCAACGATTCACGTATTCTGAAAGTGACAACCTCCTCGCCTCCAGCGAATGCGCTGTTTCCTGCTATCGTAAGGGAAATTGCGAGGGTGAATAAAATCTTTTTCATAAAAATGAGGTTTAATGATTAACGCTATCCGATTACAAACACAAAGCTATAGCACATCTACCCGTGGGTCAAGTGAATATTGATTAGTGGTGATAGTAACGGCTCTTTCTTCAAAGAACTTAATTGTGGCAGCAATGCGTTAACGTCTTTATCAGCTCAAACGCTGATGGGAGCAGGGTTGCAAGGTGTTGCATAATTATTTCACAAAAGCACGTTAACTCCTCGTTAAAATAGAGATACGGCACCCGTGCTAGAGAATTTTTATTTTCATGCTCGGATAATGGTCAGTATTCTCCTGTATATGGGATGATTTGTAGACCCCTTTCCCCATCTGCCGATCATGACTTTGAAAATCAAATGCATTTTTCATGGTTGTCTGCATTTAAACATCTGCACAAACGAATTGTTCAAATTAATTTTGTTTTTAGAAAAATAGTCAGTTCATATACACCAATTGCAATCGTAAACATCCGGAGGAGGACAGTATATTTACGAAAATTTTTTTTAAATACGAAAGGAGAATGAATAAATCAAATTAAAAGCAAAATCAATATACTTTGATCATTATAATTACGGATGTGATCTGTAACTGATCATTCACCGGAATATTTGACAAAGTGCATTAAGTTATTTCATAAAGAACTTGTCATCCAACTACAATGAATTTATTGGCTCATGCATATCTTTCCTTCAACGATCCGGGTATCCTTACGGGAAACATGATCAGTGATTTCGTGAAAGGGAAAAAAAAATTTGATTACTCATTACGTGTGCAGCAGGGTATCGCGCTCCACCGGCATATTGATGCATACACTGATGCACATGCTTCCGTAAAAGTTGCTAAAGAAGTCTTTCGCCCTGTGTACCGGTTGTATTCAGGGGCTTTAGTTGATATTGTATTCGATCATTTTCTTGCAATTGATGAATCAGAGTTTCAAGGAAATCTGCAGGCATTTTCAAATCGCACTTATCAACAACTTGAAGAATTTGAACCTTCTTTTCCGGAACCATTCCGCCAGATGTTCCCGTACATGAAAGCTCACGACTGGTTATATAATTATCGAAGTGCAGCTGGGATCGAAAGAAGCTTTGCAGGGCTCGTACATCGTTCAAAGTACTTAACCGAAAGTAATTCAGCGATCAGGATATTTCATCAGCAATATGATCAGCTGAAAACTGCTTATACATCTTTCTTCCCTGCACTGAAAAAATATGCATATGAAATATTCATTGACCTTTAGGATTGCCAGACAATTCGAAGACTTCAAATATTAACAGATTTGAAAAATATATTGTTCCATTAATAGAATAAATTTGAAGCTTAACAAGATTCTTTTGACGTAAAATATCCGCTTTATGAAGCATCTTCTCGCTTGCTTTCTTTTTCTCGCTGTTGTTGTATCCGGCTCCGGACAATCTAAAAATCCTATCCTCGATAAATCACCGATGGATATGAGTTATTTCCCTGCGAACTATCCGGTCTTGAAAATTCAGAATAAAATCAGTGAACCACCCATCGTTCGTGTGATTTACAGCAGGCCTCAAAAGAACGGGCGCACAGTGTATGGCGAGTTGGTAGAATATGGAAAAATATGGCGATTAGGTGCCAATGAGGCAACCGAGATCGAATTATATAAAGATGCGCAGATAGGAGGCAACAAATTAAAGAAAGGGCGCTACACGATGTATGCTATTCCCTACGAGGATAAATGGACGATAATTTTCAATAAAGAAACAGACATATGGGGTGCTTTTCAATATGATCCCAAAAAAGACATTCTCCGTATTGATACAAAAACAGAAAAAGGGGAACCTGTCGAAGCCTATTCCATGTATTTTGAAAAAACAGTTCCAGGCGCGAATCTGATTATTGCCTGGGATGATATCAAAACAATCGTTCCTTTTTCTTTTTAGTATGTTGCACCAATGAAAGTAAGGGGAGTCGTTTTCATGTATTCGATACTGGCAACAAGCTTTTATCTATCAACCTGTCGCCAGGCAGCGGATGATTCTTCAGAACCTAACCAGGCTACTGCAACATTAAAAGAAAACGTTTCCACCCCGATTCTGGTAGATAAGTCCCCCCT
>DATLDA010000107.1:0-2462 GCA_035526135.1 Flavitalea sp. | reverse complement strand
GCGAGTTCTTTACTAAAAAGGTTGAAGACAAAGTCCGTCGCATAGATCTGGCAATGCGGGTGTGGATTTGAAACACCAACGATCTCTCCTTTATTCTCAAATATCAGGACGGACTTGATGGTTTCATTTTTTTCAAATGTTTTCATTTCTTCCCGCAACGCTACAAAAACTTTAGTCACCTGCTCCGGCATCACATCAGACAATGTTACGTTGTGACGGGGATCATAGCAAACAACCTTTGCAATTCCCGCTGCCTTTCCTTTCCTGTATAAAGAGCCATGAAAACTTTTTTCATTTGCAGGAGGTTCCGGTGCATCCATACCCACCACCGGATGATCGTTTTCGAAAATGAATACATTTTTATAATCCGGATTGATTTGTCCACTTACACGTGCATTCCCCGGACAGAGATAACAGCCGGGGTCATAGGAATGGGCATGGGTAACAACCGGCTTTGCTGCAAAATTCCACGGTCGTGAATTCCGGTGAGCAGCATAAACAATCCATTCGCGACGTAACGGATGCCAACGCTTTTCCCAATTTCCTTTGTACATGTTTGTAGATTCGAATGCGTGAGAACCTGGCAAAGCAATATCACTTATAATCCGGTTTTTTTTCTCAACCCTTCGCGCCATTTCTCATAGGCTTCACCGTATGCCTGTTGTTTTTTTAAATCCGGATCGATCTCCTGTACTTTTTCCATTCCTGCAAAACCATCTCTGAAATTTGCGTATGCCCCGTGTCCTACTCCAGCAGCTCTTGCAGCACCGATCGCACCATCAGTATTATATAACTCGAGCCTGGCGCCTGTTGTATTGGCAAATGCTTCAGCAAAAACTTTACTGAGAAACATATTTGCATAACCTGCACGAACAGTTGTCAGTGAAAGGCCCAGCTCTTTCATGATCCCGATCCCATAATGCAGGGAGAATACAATTCCTTCCTGCACCGCACGCGCAACATGTGCACGGCTATGTGAATTGAACCTGATCCCTTCTATGGCGGCACCGGGATCGAAATTCTTCAATACGCGCTCAGCCCCATTTCCAAAAGGATAACACAGGATCCCTTCAGATCCTATTGGAACAGTGGCAGCTTCTGCATTCAGCTCTTCATAACGTGCGCCTCCGAAAAAATTCTTTCGCACCCAACTGTTTAATATTCCGGTACCATTAATACAAAGCAGGATGCCGTACCGCGGATTTTTTTTTGAATGCGTTACATGCAGAAAAGTATTTACGCGTGATGCAGGATCCGAATGAATGGAATCAGTTACTCCGTATACAACGCCGGAAGTTCCCGCGGTCGCCGCAATTTCGCCCGGCTGCAGCACATTGAGTGAAAAAGCATTGTTTGGCTGGTCGCCTGCGCGATAAGTAACCGGTGTTCCTTCTTTCAGATGCAGTAACGCCGCCGCATCTTTTGTGATGGCTCCCTGCATTCCAAATTGTGGAACGGTGGGAGGAATCAGATGCGGATCAAATCCATAATGATCCAATAAATTTTTTGAAATTTTCTCTTCGGCGAAATCCCAGAATATTCCTTCTGATAATCCGGAGGTGGTGGTGTTTTTTTCACCGGTCAGTTTGAAGGCGATATAGTCTCCGGGTAATGCAATGCTGTCAATTTGTTTGTAGACCTCCGGCTCTGATTCTTTTACCCATTTTAATTTTGAAGCCGTGAAATTACCAGGAGAATTCAGCAGGTGTTGTTGACAATACGCTGTTCCGATTTTTTGGTAAGCATTATTGCCGATATCCACTGCGCGGCTGTCGCACCAGATGATCGCGGGGCGCAGCACCTTGCCTTTTTTATCAAGACATACCAGCCCGTGCATCTGGTAAGAAATCCCGATCGCGGCCACTTCCTCTGCTTTATATGAAAACTCTTTTTGTAATTTTTTTGTTGCTGCAATCAATTCCTGCCACCATATTTCCGGGTCTTGTTCAGCAAATCCCGCAGCCGGTGAATCGATCGTCATTTCACTTTCCGGTGAAAATGCTGACGCGACACAATTGCCTGATTGAATTTCAAGCAGTGCTGCTTTTACAGAAGAAGAACCTATGTCGTATCCAAGTAGATATTTCATCCGATCCGCTTTACCAGAATCTTACATAGATGGCAGCGAGCAAACTCAGGATCAGCAGGATCATAACGAACACGCCTGTTGATACCTTGAACATACTACTGTCAACTTCAAATGCCTTCGGATTGTTGCCACGTGAACCGACCAAAGAAATGATGATCATCAATAATACCGTAATGACAAAAACCCAACCCATGCTGACAAGGAAAGGTATCTGGTAAATGATCACGCCATCTTGCATCACGGGGAATGCTGTGTACATGAATGTTTCTCTTCCTGCGATGGCGGGCAGATAATTGTTGAAGATTACAGATAATAACAAACCTCCTACAATTCCGACGATCGCTGCAGAGGCCGTCGTGCGTTTCCAGAAAAA
>DATLDA010000245.1:0-6874 GCA_035526135.1 Flavitalea sp. | reverse complement strand
TGCTGTACACGCACAACTTTACCATTGCCGTTCAATTTAACGACAAACAAATTGTTGTAGGCATTGTCATTCAGGTCGGATATTTTCTTTTCTCCCGATAGCATATTTACGATATCATCGACAGTATTGCTGTGACCAACGATCAGGCTGTTACCCCTGGATTGTTGCAATTTCCTAAGAAATGCACTATCTGGTATCGGACCATAAGTTTGGATGGGTATTCCTAATTCCACACTTAGTGGTTCTACGGTTGTGCGCGTACGAATGGTATTCGTAGAATAAATGGAACGAATTTTTTTGGACTTCAACGCGTCGCGGAGCGCTATAGCACGGACACGGCCCGCATCAGACAGAGGTACATCACTTCCTATAGAAGCATCGGGTGCGGCCTTTTCCGCATGCCTTACAATATAATAAGTGCGGCTGCAAGACGTTATAATTATAAGGACAAGGAGGTAAAGGCATGTTTTTTTCATTTTAAGGCATTTAAGAGTACTTTAAAATTAGGGGCAATTTTCAAAGACTCGTGGTTTTTTGATAAATTCATTCATCGTTTTACAAATTTCAACACCATGAAAACTTTGTCCGAAACCTGGTTCGCTGATGGCTATATTGATTTCGAACTAAAGAAATATACTCTCCTCGCTTATCTTAAAGAGGTACACACTTACTTCAACGAAAATAAATTATACCCCCAGCTAGCCGATGTTATCTTTCACTATAACAACCTCGTTGCGTTCCGTGAAAACAAAAAATACCTGCAGGAACAGTTCCCGAAAAAATTGACAGGTATTCAAATGGAAAGGCTTCAACTTTTGTATCAGCAAATGATAGAAGATGATGAACTAATGCATGAACTGGAAGATATCATTCACTTTTCCACAGGAAAAATCCGTTCCGCGATTTCTAATGGCACAGAGATTTACGAATTTGTAGAAGACAAGCTTACTATTTTTCCGGTAGGAATTGTTCCCCTGGAAATTTCTGAAGGTTATTTTTTTCTCAGTGAGGGCTCCTTCAGGCAAACGCGCGTATATCAATACCGATTAAGCATTTTTGAAAAACACGATGAAAAGTATCGTGCCATCCGAACAGAATTTATCGACCAGTGGGAAAGAAATATGGTGAATACGTATGAAAATATTAAGGCAGAACTTATTAAACGAAAAAGAGATTTTCCAAATCCTGCTGTTTATTCCATTGAGACAGAATTAAGTTTCCCTGTGGATGAAACATTACTCCCGATCGCAAAAAGGACACTGGTAAGATATATTACCTCCAACGCAGCTTAACTATTTGTTGATTTTATACCTGCATCTTGCGTGAAATTTTCTTTGACTATACGCAATCTAAATCTTCAGTTCGATTTTGTATTCAAGGCAAGCTTTTCGATCTCCGGCGTTGCTGTTCCGTATTCAATGGTCTTCGCCACCGCAAGTGCACCTTCACTGTGTTTTCGATGAGATTATGCTGATTTTCGAAGTTTATATACCAGGAATGTTTGCAACAATACCGAAAGCGTAATCAACCCCAGGCCTGCGTAAAAAGCGGGACCCAATTGTTTATTTTCCCTGAATAGGAGAAATGCTAAGAGGATCGTGTATAAAGGTTCGAGAAGATATGTCAAGTTCACGGTAAATGCTGAAATACGTGTAAGTGCATTCATAGATAAATGAAATGCAAGAACAGTGCATATCCACGACAAAAGCAATAACCAAACCGAGTCTGAAGCAGAAGGAATTAGTGAAGCCGCCGGTGAAATTTTAAGGTAGAAGGGTAAAATAAACGTCAAGAAAATAAAGCCCCCGCTTAATTCATATAATGTCACAGATTCGATTGCAATCCGTTGCACAAACTGCCTGTTGAAAATTGGGAAGAGGCATCCTAACAGGGCTGACAGTAAGCCAATGATGATGCCATACTTATATTGAGGGTCAAAGTGAAAGATGATTGCAATGCCTGCGATCGACAACAATCCCAGCAAACATTCGACCCATTGTATTTTTTTTTGGAGGATCAATGGTTCAATCAAAGCAGTAAAAAACCCTATAGCGGAAAAGCAGACCACTGCCACCGAAACGTTCGCAAACCGGATAGATCCATAAAAGGTTACCCAATGCAACGCAAGTACAAATCCGGTTCCCGTGATAAGAGCCATATCCCTGAAAGAAACCTTCTTCAGCTTTTTTTGAAAGTAAAAAATGATCCATAACGTCACCGCACTAATCAAAAGGCGGTACCAGACTAAAACTGCTTCATTCAAAGAAATGAGCCGGCCCAGTATTCCGGTAAATCCCGCCAGGAAAACAGCCGCATGCAATTGAAGGAAAGCCTTTTTCATGTTGATGTACGACGCGGATTTCAGATTTTAGATTTGCGATTTCAGATTTCAGAATTTCACACAAAGATGCAAAGTAAGCAAGAAGCAAAGAGAGAAATCCAAGACAAATCTATAATCGCAAATCTAAAATCTGAAATGTTACTCAGATCCTTCACTACACTCAGGGCACATCTAAAATTTAAATTTATTTAGTCAGTACTTCTTCTTCTCCAAGGGAAACAAATTCAGCCGGGGAGGCAGTGTTTTTGACCCTGTTGCGGTAATCTTTGAATATGCTGTGAAAGCGGAGTTTGAGCACGCCGAGAATACCTTCTTTTACAATTCCTTTATTCATTTTAGAAGTGCCGGAGGTGCGGTCCCGGAAAATTATAGGCACTTCTTTTATTTTGAAACCAAGTTTCCAGCTGGCAAATTTCATTTCTATCTGGAATGCATAACCGACGAATCGAATTTCATCGAGGTTGATGGCCTCAAGCACTTCTTTCCGGTAACATACGAATCCGGCGGTTGAATCTTTGACAGGCATCCACGTGATGAGGCGCGTATAGAGGGAAGCCCCTTTTGACAAAGCGATCCTGTCCCAGGGCCAGTTTACATTTCCACCACCCTTTACATACCGCGAGCCGATTGCGACATCTGCTCCTGCTATCTTACAGGCCGAGTAAAGTCTGTCAAGGTCGTTGGGATCATGAGAAAAATCCGCATCCATTTCAAAAATAAATGCATAATTTTTTTCAACGGCCCATTTGAAGCCATGGATATAGGCAGTACCTAAGCCCTGCTTACCTACTCTTTCTTCAAGAAATAATTCACCAGTAAATTTTGATTGAAGATCTTTTACAATGGCTGCCGTACCATCAGGTGAGCTATCGTCTATTACGAGAAGATGGAAACCCTGCTTCAATGCAAATACCGCATGAATGATACTGGAAATATTCTCCTTTTCATTGTAGGTCGGTATAATTACGATCTTCTGCAATTCGATGGAAATATAAGGTACAAAAATATGATTTTTGGAGGTGCAGGCTGCAGAGTTTCTCTACACGAACCACTTTATCCCTTCTTTAACATCGTCCGGTTGAATACCTCGGTTAATTTCTTTTTGGTATGCAATGCAAAATCACCTTTCATCATCCAATCGTAATACTGTGGTTCTGCCTTTAGCACTTCAGCCACTGCCCTACCTTTATGCTTACCGAAATTGAATATTTCTACACCGTTTTCGAGGATCATGCGGCGTGCAAAATCTACGTAGCCATCTTCTCCGATACATTTAAAAATACTTTCCAGTGTAGTACCCAATTGAGGATATCTGCTGATTTGTGCCTGCAATACTTCCCATGTTGCATTTGCATCGACTTCTGCGCTATGTGCATCTTCCAACACCTGATTACAATAGAACTTATAAGCCGCGCCCAATGTACGCTGTTCCATCATGTGAAAAATCTTCTGTACATCCAGAAGCTTCCTTCCTTTGAATTCGAATTCAAGGCCTGCACGCAGAAATTCTTCAGCAAGCATTGGAATATCAAACCGGTTTGAGTTATACCCCGCCAGATCTGCATGTTCTAAAAACTGTTTGATCTCATTGGCTACCTGTCTGAAAGTGGGTGCGTCTTTGACCATGTCATTGGTAATTCCATGTATATCGCTGGACGAGGATGCGATCGGCATTTCGGGGTTAAGTAGCTTGCGCTTTACTGCCTTGTTTCCATCAGGATTGATCCTGACAATCGCTATTTCAACAATGCGGTCTGTTCCCAGGTTAGAGCCGGTGGCCTCAATATCAATGAAGGCCAGTGGTTTTGTCAATTGTAACATAGATCTTAAAAGGGCTTTCGTCGCATAAACATAAAAGAAACAATGATTCGCGTTTGTACTTTCGAAAATTATAGAAGTTTATTTTTCAGCCCCTGGTAATTTCCTGCGCAAATGTAAGAATATCCGCACCATCATAATTTCCGGAGCTCATGAAAAGAACATTGGTATTTTCATATGACTGCCCTTTTAAAAAACGCATCAGCCCTTCGGCCACATTCATAACAGTGAGATTGTCGTGCCCGAAACCTGCAACGACTTTTTCTACCGGCAAAGGTGGAAGACGTTTCAATTCCAAAGCATGGGCGGCATAGAAAACAATTGGAAGATCAGCCAGTGCCATTGCACCATGGTATTGTTCCATGAATTCTTCATTCAGGCTACTGTAAGTGTGCAATTCCAATACGGCAACAAGTTTTCTGCCGGGAAATTGTTTTTTTACTGCTTCAATTGTTGCTTTCACTTTTGACGGTGCATGCGCAAAATCTCTGTAAACATTCGTCCATTGATTTTGTCCAAGTAACTCCAAACGTTTAGATGCACCGGTAAAATCGGCAATCGCCTGGAGAAATTTTTCAACCGGAATTTCAAGTTCTCTGACTGCATACCAGGCAGCATTCAGGTTAAGCAGATTATGATTGCCGAAGACTTTCAGGTTACCCTCCATTCCTTCCAAATGTACTTTCGTTTCGCCTTCTGCAATAGCGTGTTGTGGTATTCCATAAGGTTGGTATCTGATATCTTTTCTAAAGTGACGTTTGACAAGCGTTTTTAATTCTTCATCTGTTTCATTATATATAAGTATTCCGCCTGGAACGATCTTATTGACGAAGATTACAAATTGTTCCAGGTAAAAGGGAAATGTGGGAAAGACATTGATATGATCCCATGCAATTCCGGTGAGGATAGCAATATGAGGAATTAAGAAATGGAATTTTGGTCTTTTTTCGAGTGCACTGGCGGGGTATTCATCGCCTTCACACACAATCACCGGAGCATTTGTAATTCGAACTGACCTTTCAAATCCTTCCAACTTTGCACCAACAAGGAAATCAAACTCCAGCCCGGTCTTTTTGAGCACGTGCATGATCATTGCGGTGGTCGTTGTTTTTCCATGACTGCCACCAACAACTACCCGTTTTTTATCCCGACTTTCCTCATAGATGTACCCCGGAAAGGAATGGATCGTCAGACCAAGAGATGTTGCCCGCAACAGTTCCGGGTTATCGGATTTTGCATGCATACCGAGGATCACTGCATTCAGGTCGGGTGTGACTAAATCAGGATTCCATCCGATTGTGGCTGGTAGCAGTCCTGCTTTCTGGAGATTCGTTCTGGCGGGTTCAAATATCTCATCGTCACTGCCCGTCACCTGATACCCTTTTGCCTGAAGGGCAAGTGCCAGTTGATGCATCACACTTCCGCCGATTGCAATGAAATGTACTTTCATTCCCAGCTTTTTAAATAAAAGTATCTAATCATCAATCAATTGGAAAAAATATTTAGCTGATTTCAACTTTTAGATTTCCAAATTGCAGATTGACTTATAACATGGGGGCCTGTTAGATCCAGAACCCTTAAGAACAATATTTAGGTAAAACAAGGGGAGGCAAGTTCCTGTTTACGAATGAATTCAAAAGTGTAATCCCATGATAATCAGCCTCCATAAAAGTTTTTATAAATAACTCCTTTAACATCAGCTGTACACTTGCAAATGCCGGATATTATGATTTCTTTTGTGGTACGGTTTTTTTATCCAATCCTCCCAAACCTTCTATCTGTTCCTTTGAATATCCCTGATGATCGTAGGCCCTGCCCCGGCTTACAATTAAACTTTAAATACCACAAAATGAAAAGGAAATTCTTTATTGTATTGATTGCCCTGGCCTCAATGGTTACAATCACTTCGTGTTCAGCACAGAACGGCTGCCGCGGAACCCAGGGAATGATCGGATATGGCCATCGTTAATACGATGTCAGGTCTGTTAGCAAAATTATTAAAAGGTTACCCTATGCAACGGTAACCTTTTTTTTATTCGTCTGTTACTCAAAAAATTAGCTTCATGAATTGGATACCTCTGCATTCGGAGCAGCAACTCGAAGAGATTAAAGTTAAGTCGACATCACGCCCCCAGGTAATTTTCAAACATAGTACCCGGTGCAGTATCAGCGCTATCGCGAAAAGCAGACTCGACAAAGAAAATGCTCCAGCCACGTATGACTTTTATTTTCTCGACCTCATTTCCTATCGCAACCTTTCCGATAAGATCGCTGAATTCTTCAAAGTGTATCATGAATCTCCTCAGGTGTTAGTCATCAGAAATGGTGCATGTATCTATGATGAAAGTCATATGGGTATTTCCATGAAAGAGATCATGACTCAGGCTGCCTGGTAATTATTTCCTTTGATAATAGAATAGATTCACAGTGGCGGCTGTCCCTTTTTCGCTGAGGGTATAGATCCCTTTCCCATCTCTCCCAAATGCAATTGCTTCACCCAGAGGTTCCGTAACATAATCAACAGTTACAGGCTGCGATTTCAATGCGTCTAGAAGGGATGCCCCTTCATTTCGCTTAAAATAGTAAATGTTGGTATAGGTTTTCAGCAGTATTTCTTTCCCATCCGGTGAAAGAGCAGCACTGACTACCCCGGTAAATGGTAAATCAAACACAAAGGTGGCAATAGTTGATGTCGTAAGGCTTTGCGGATAGGTA
>DATLDA010000241.1:0-5632 GCA_035526135.1 Flavitalea sp. | reverse complement strand
ACCCGGATCTTAAAGGTATTTATATCGCCTGCCTGGTGGCAGTGTTCAGTTTGATGGTGGCGCAATTTTCGCAGATTGCAATCGGGCAGTATCCATCAGTTTTATTTTTATATGCTTCAATGGCGATCTTTCTCAAATTGCATAAATATGATTCCACAACAAAAGAAATCGAGATCCATGTATAAATTAATTTTAATAGCTGTGTGTTTGCACCTAACGATTGGGTCGATGGCTCAAATCCGGTCAAGGACAAACAGTGTTCGCGTGTCAATTGATACGGCGAGAACGTCTGACGTCCGCGAAAAGCTGGTGCAGCTCGCCTTACAAAATCCTGAATTTGAAATTGCCGACCGCAATGTTGCCATTGCACATTATCAACTCAACGCTGCGAAAGGTGACTGGCTGGGATTTATTCAGCCAACCCTTAACCTGAACGAACTAACCCTTCAGCCTAAACGCGATAATCAGATCTTTTTACCCTTGTACAATGTGGGTGTGGCTTTACCACTGAATTTTTTCTCACAAAGGAAAAACGGAGTAAAAGTGGCAAGGGAAAAAATATTTATCGCTGAAGCAGAAAAAAATGAACGATACAAGCGTATCCGCAGAGAAGTTTTAACCGCGTATGAAGATTATCTGATGTATCGAAACATGCTGGACATTCAAAACCGTTTGACACAAGATCAACGTTTGGAATATCTACAGGCAGAAAAAGATTTTGAAGATGCACAGATCGACCAGTCAGTATTCAAAAAGGCAAGTGATGCCTATGGTGCCATGCAACTCAGGACCGAAGAAATGAAGCGGAATCTTTCGGTCGCCAAATACATTCTGGAAGAACTTACGGGAGCGAACATCGATGACGTATTGGGTAAACGGTAAGTAAATCGTTTCCCTATGCAACAGCTGTCCCCTTCCCCTAATAAAACAGCAGTTTTTTTTCCTAACCTTGATGGGCTGCGGTTCTTCTCGTTCCTTGCGGTCTTCCTTTATCATTGCTACCTGACATTATTCAGTCAGTTGAAGTCTACGAGTCCGGTGGTGAACAATATACTGTCATTTGTATTCAGGCATGGCTATCTCGGAGTGAATTTCTTTTTTGTATTGAGTGGTTTTCTTATTACCTATCTGCTGCTTCGTGAGCGTGAAATGAACGGAGTGATACATGTGGGAAAATTTTATCTGCGACGTATTCTAAGGATCTGGCCACTCTATTATCTCTGCATTATCATCGGCTTTGTTTTATTTCCATGGCTGAAACATGCACAGGGTGAAATTCCGGCAGAAAGTGCCAATGCGGTCTATTATACTTTTTTTGCTGCGAATTTCGACTATATGCATACCTGGCCGGTAAAGCCTGATGCGATTCTGTTATCTGTATTATGGTCTGTCGCCGTCGAAGAACAATTTTATCTTTCGTGGCCGGTCTTGCTCCGGTATATTCCCTTCCGCTTATACGGCTTTATTTTTACAGCGATCATCATCGGTTCCCTGATTTTTCGATCCTTTTATACGGAGCCGACAGAAGCAGATCATGCCATCCGCTATTTTCATACATTTTCTCTCATTGGTGATATGGCGGTGGGCGGCCTCATTGCTTACCTGTATACTTATGCCGCGGTATTCAGATCTTGGGTGATAGCTCTTTCAAAAGGTGCGATCGCAGGCATTTATATGATCACCGTACTGTTGGTTTTGTTCAAATCAAATATATTTCCGTGTGGGGTGCCGGTAATTTTTGAACGACTGGTCATTGCGATTTTTTTTGGACTCATCATAGCTGAACAGAATTTTTCTGACAATTCGATTTTCAAAATTGGAAAACTGCGTACCATCAGCAAACTCGGGATCTATACTTATGGCTTGTACTGCCTGCATTTAGTAGGCATGTACATCACCGTTAAAGTGATTGCTGTGCTTGGATTAGAACTGCAACATTTATCTGTTGCGCTTGGCGCCGCCATATTATCTTTGATACTTTCAATTTTGATTGCTCTTGCGTCTTATCACTTCTATGAAAAATGGTTTTTGAGACTAAAAGATAAATTCGCATTCATTGTAAAAACCACTTAGGCATTCCTCAAAAAATCGCATTTGTTTGCGCCCGGTTGAAAAAGTAAAAAATGTAAATGAAAAAGGTTGGGCTATTCAGAGAGGCAATGATCGTTTTTATCTGTTTTTACCTTTTTTTCCTGGGTAATCTTGCGGCCAATTTCTCAGGCCCTCATGATTCGATTGCGTATCTGAACAGCATCATTTCCGGTAACCCGCTTTTTCATCAGCATCATTTACTATATCATTTTTTTTCGCATTACTGGTTGAAAGGAATGCAGGCTTTACTACCCGGAGTGGCAAACTTTCATCTTGTGGAAGCCTTTACCGCATTATGGGGAAGTGGTAGCCTTGCCATCATTTACTGTTTTTTCAGGAAACGGTTCAATCTTACCACTGCCATCTCAATTGTGGGTACAACGATAATTGCTTTTAGTTACGGCATGTGGTTCTACAGTGTGAATATTGAAGTTTATGCAATGCCGCTGTTTTTCATCCTATGGTCTCTTTATATTCTCGGCAAAACAGATTTTACACAACAGGATTTGCTGAAAGCAGCTTTTTTGCATTGTATGGCAATTCTCTTTCATCAGATCAATATTTTATTTGCCATTGTAATTTTTTATAAGATATGGCAGCAGCGGCATGTGATCAAAGCGAAGACAGCCATTTTTCAATATGTATTAATGGGTGCTGTGCTGGTGGGAGGAATGTATTTTTTAGTGGGATGGGTATATGAAGGTAACAATAGCATGCAGTCGTGGACACAATGGATACGCGGATATACAACCGAAGAAAAATACTGGCAACCGCTTTCCATTACTACACCTTTTCACGTCGCAGTCGGATATTCACATGCTTTTGTGGGTGGCCATTATATGTTCCAGTTACCCTTGGTTGAAAACTATATCAACAATTCTTTACCGTACCACGCCCTTCATGATGAAATTTACCTCTCGAGAAATATCTCTGCGTCCACGGCAGAAATTCTTACAGCATTTACTTTCGTTCTCGTACTGTTGATGGTGATAATGATCATACGGTTCATTAAAAAATTCCGTACAATTCTTGCCATGTATCCGCAGGTGTTGCCACCAATTCTGATCTGCGGCGCCGTGTATTCTTTATTTTTTTGTTTCTGGATGCCCGAAATTCTTGAATTCTGGATCCTTCAGTCCGTATTGTTATGGCTTGCACTGATCGGCACGATCATGGTAGTTAAGCTACCTTATAATCTTTCCATTTTACCGGCGGTCACACTCATGAGTGTTTTGCTTTTTGTAGTAAATTATTTCGGAAGTATCCGGTGGATGAAGCACATTGAAAATGACCTGTATTATCATAAAGTAAAACCATTGAAGGGAATTGCAGGACCAAAAGATATTATTGTAGTGCAGGATGCATGGATACTGAAAGACTTCCTCGAATATTATACCCACACGGAAGATATCCGCCCTGTCCCATGGACAGATAGTCTGCGCCTTGCAACCGACAGCGCTATACACGCTACGCTTGATAAAAAAGGACGGGTGTTCATATACCCGCAAATGAACAGTATGTACCGCGCACCTGATACTCGTTATGTCGATTCACTGATGAAAACTTATACATCCCGAAGTAAAGTGTTTCACCGCGAAGATCCGTTGATTTGGTTAATTGAATAACTAGTTCTTTGTTCTTAGTTCATAGTTCCCAGTTAAGAGTTGACACTTGTGGACTAAGAACTAAGAACTTACAACTGGGAACTAGGAACTAAGAACTATGAACTAATTTGCATTCAATGCAAACGCTGGAAAAAACAAGCACATTGACGGGCTCCATTATTGAACAACTGAAAGGAATCGTAGGCGAAAAATATTTATTGGTAGATGAAGAATCGTTAAACGAGTATGGCCACGATGAAACGGAGCACCTGTTATACCCTCCTGATGTTGTAGTTCGCCCACGCACGGCCGCAGAGATCAGCGCCATAATGAAAATTTGTAATCAGCATCGCATCCCTGGTACACCCCGGGGTGCAGGAACAGGCTTGAGCGGAGGTGCACTTCCGCATCTGGGTGGAATACTCATTTCAACAGACAGAATGAATTCCATTCTGAATATTGACGAACGTAATCTGCAGGTCACGACTGAGGCCGGAGTGATCACCGAAACTTTACAAAATGCGGTAAAAGAAAAAGGATTGTTTTATCCTCCTGATCCGAGCAGCCGGGGATCTTGTTTCATAGGAGGAAATATTGCAGAGAACAGCGGCGGTCCTAAGGCGGTTAAGTATGGCGTGGTGAAAGATTATGTATTGAATCTGGAAATAGTATTGCCAAACGGAGAAATCATTTGGACCGGCGCCAACGTTTTGAAAAATTCTACCGGGTACAATCTCACACAGCTGGTAGTAGGCAGTGAAGGAACACTGGGTATCGTAACTAAAATAGTTTTGAAATTGCTGCCCCTTCCGGCCTATGACCTTTTGATGCTGGTGCCTTTTGCTTCACTCGAAAAGGCAGGTGCTGCCGTAAGTGCTATATTTCGGGCAGGATTTATTCCGAGTGCACTCGAATTGGTTGAAATAGATGCATTAAAAATCGTCAGTGCTTTTGTCGACAGTGCAATAGTGCCAGTAGCAGAGGATGTGGAAGCACACCTGATCATTGAACTCGATGGCAATCACCCGGAAGTGTTGATGAAAGAGATGGAAGCTATTGCCACTTTGCTGAGTGAATTTGATGCCGGTGAAATTTATTTTGCGGACGATGCACAGCAAAAAGCCGAACTCTGGAAACTGCGCCGGCGCGTGGCAGAAGCAGTAAAGATCGCAGGCTTCACCATTGAAGAAGATACTGTTGTTCCCCGGGCAGAACTCCCCGCCCTGATCAGGGGTGTAAAAAAATTAGGCGACCAATTTCATTTTGAAGCTGTTTGTTACGGGCACGCAGGGGATGGAAACCTGCACATCCGGATACGAAAGAAAGGAACTGTCAACAGCATGGAAGATCCGGAAGTCATTGCTGCCATACGGGCTTTGTTTCAACTTGTACATAGTCTTGGCGGTACCATCAGCGGGGAACATGGGATTGGACTTATCCAAAAGAATTATATGGATATTGTCTTCAATGAACAACAACTCGAACTGATGCGGGGTATAAAAAAAGTATTCGATCCGAATAATATTCTGAATAGCGGCAAAATTTTTGATTAGAATTCTTCATCAATCGTGCAAAATGAAAAAGTACAGTCTGTTCCTTGTTATTGTTCTTTCCATTCTTTCCACCGTATTGCAAGCACAGGATGAGGAACAAAAAGCGGGTGGGTTCGATAAAAGCAAATTATTCTTTGGTGGCAATTTCGGACTCAGTTTCGGCACTTTTACTTTAATAAATGTATCGCCACAGGTCGGCTACCGTTTTAATAAAACACTGGCTGCCGGTGCTGGTATAAATTTTCAATATTCAAGTTTCAAAAACAGGTATACAAATCCGATCTATGATTACCGCGACAATTTTGGTGTTGCCGGTCTCAATATATTCGGGCGGGTATACCCCATTGAATATGTTTTGTTACAGATACAACCGGAAATGAATTA
>DATLDA010000232.1:0-11076 GCA_035526135.1 Flavitalea sp. | reverse complement strand
CAGTTGCAATCCGATCTTCTTCCACCAGGGAATTACCAATGTGGCCACCGGTAGCTTTGAAAAAAGTATAAGACATCCCACCTCCGATAATAATATGGTTCGCGATCTTAAGAAGGTTTTCTATCAATAAAATTTTATCTGAAACCTTTGCTCCTCCGAGTATGGCGGTAAAAGGCGATTCAGCACTGTGTAAGACTTTTTCCGCACTCTTCACTTCACCTTCCATTACTAACCCGAACATTTTTGCAGAGCCGGGGAATTCATGCGCGATGACGGCAGTGGAGGCATGAGCACGGTGGGCTGTTCCAAATGCATCATTCACATAGATATCAGCCAACAAGGCGAGTTTTTTTGCGAAGACAGGATCCCCTTTTTCTTCTTCTTTATAAAATCGAAGATTTTCCAGTAACAATACCTGACCTGGTTGTAACTGGTCAACTGTTTTTTTTACCTGGTCTCCAACACAGTCATTCACAAATTTCACATTGGTATTAAGCAATTTCGAAAGGTGAGGTACCAGATGTTTGAGTGAATATTTTTCGGTGGGGCCGTCTTTTGGTCGACCGAGATGCGACATGAGGATAACCTTCCCACCATCATCCATAATTTTTCTGATGGTTGGAATTGAAGCCCGAATGCGGTTGTCATCTGTAATCTGCATCTTGTCGTCTAAAGGAACATTATAGTCGACACGCACCAAAACTTTCTTTCCGGAAAAATTATGTTGTAAGAAATTATCCATAACGCTATAATGAAAAGTAATGCAAACTCACGGACAGCGGATCAGAAGAGACGGGTGGATTTGTGTTACAGTTATTATTTTTTCAGAAGCTTGGCAAAATAATGCACCGTTCTTACCAACTGGCTGACATAGCTCATTTCATTGTCGTACCAACTAACTGTTTTTACCAATTGGGTTTCCCCTACTTGCAGCACTTTGGTTTGAGTGCCGTCGAACAGAGATCCGAAAGTAATTCCGATAATATCACTGCTCACAATTTCGTCTTCGGTATATCCAAACTTTCATTGCTGGCAGATTTCATAGCACTGTTTACTTCTTCCACGGTTACTTTCTTACCAAGCACTGTGGTCAGTTCTGTGAGCGAACCTGTAAGCGTTGGCACTCTTTGAGCAGTCCCATCCAGTTTTCCTTTCAGTTGTGGTAATACCAGGCCGATCGCTTTAGCAGCGCCAGTACTGTTCGGTACAATATTTTGCGCCGCGGCCCTCGCCCTTCTGAGATCGCCTTTTGCGTGTGGCGCGTCCTGAGTATTCTGGTCATTCGTATAAGCGTGAACAGTAGTCATCAAACCGGCAATAATGCCATACTTATCATCCAACACTTTTGCCATTGGCGCGAGACAATTCGTAGTGCAAGACGCACAACTGATTATTGTTTCGCTTCCATCCAGGGTGGTATGATTCACATTAAAAACAATCGTTTTCATTTCACCTGTTGCAGGAGCGGAAATGACAACCCTTTTAGCACCGGCTTTGAGGTGCGCCGCTGCCTTATCCTTATCTGTAAAAAAACCTGTACACTCCAGTACAACATCGACATCATGATCCTTCCATGGTATTTGCGCGGGATCTTTCTGAGCGTAAATTTTTACCTCATCACCGTTTACTGAAATGCTGTTTTCAGAAGCTTTCACATCCGCATCAAATCTTCCCTGCGCACTATCATATTTCAAAAGATGGCCTAACACTTTAGGACTGGTAAGATCGTTGATGGCAACAATGTCTATCCCTTCCATTTTATATATCTGGCGATAAACCAGCCGGCCGATTCTTCCAAAGCCATTGATCGCCACTTTTACGGTGCTCATAGTGAAAATTTGTTTTACAAATTGAAAAAATAAGGATGCGAATTTACAACATTGCAACTTTTGAATTTGTAATTTTTTGAAATGATTAGAAACGTCGAATCAGACTGTTTCTCGGGGCAATAGCAAGCGGGCATCGATTATAAATATTTGGAGGAAAAACAGCCACCAGTTATCTTTGCCGTCCTTATTAAAACGCCGCGTTGGTCAATCGGTTAAGACGCATCCCTTTCACGGATGAATGAGGGGTTCGATTCCCCTACGCGGTACAAAATTTCAAGCTTTGTATCTTCTACAAAGCTTTTTTTATGTTCTCTCCATATAAGCAGGAAAAACAGCGATTATTTCGATTTTGAGTTTATTTTTTTTTCTACAAGTGCTTTTCTTTTCAACCAGGTGGGAATGGGCTCAGGGTAAAAAATTTCCGAATTTTTTTTATTCAATCCGGCACTTTTCATAAACGCATTGCTCAGCTCATTTATCTTTTTCAAATTCCGGGAAGCATGATTGTTCTTTTTCTGCTCTTCCATGTCATCCGTGAAAATCTTTATTCCGGAATTTATCACTCTCAATTCTTCTTTGTACTTCTTCTCTTTTCTGTAGAGGATCATTAGTCTTTGAAATGGGATGGGATCGGGATACTCAAAACCGATACACTCTTCATACAAACGTATAGCCTCCGAATTATTTTTCTCTTCCTGTTGAGATGCCTCAACCCTTTTATCTCTGACTTTCTGTCTTAATTCGTTCGTTGTCATTACTGCTGTTTGACTTGCCTATCATGAAATAACGGATGAATCAAAACACCAGAGCATTGAAATCGATTTCATAATGTCAACAAGTTCGTCGAAAGTACCTGGTTTCGAAATGTAACAATTTGCCCCGTTTGTGATCGCGTATTCCCGGTCCATGGAAATGTTGGAAGTACTGTAAATAATTACAGGAATCTGCCGGAATCTGGCATTTCCCTTCAATTCTTTTAAAACTTCTTTTCCATCCATTACCGGCATGTTCAGATCCAGCATGATGATCGAAGGATGTTCATTTTTCGGGATTCCCTGCAAAAAACGTAAAAATTCCCTGCCGTTTTCAAACTGAATGATTTCTTTATTGCACCCTGCCTTTTGAAGTCCTTCCCTGATCAGAAACCTGTCATCTTCATCGTCATCTATCACAATTACCGGATGGTTTTGTTTCATAAGTAACTAGTAAAAATAACGTGTAAGAATGGTCTGGTCTATAAAATTGTAATTTTCCCGGACCTGAAGTACCAGTAAATAATTTTCCATTAAGACTATACAACAGCGGCGATACTTTTTGCAAATAAAAAACCCCGCTGTTGAAGCAGCGGGGTACCCCTAAACCCTAATGAGAAAAAAAATATTCCTTGCATTAATTGGTTTAAATATTATGCCAGAAATTCTTAACATGATTTCACAACTTTCCTATGATGATTCGGGCATTTAGGGCAATTCCTGGGAAATAAATTCTACAACATGATGGCTAAACATCTGATTATCTATTGGCGTTTTTATTGATCATATTAACCTAAACACAATATGGAGTTTTTGTTTCATTCCGTTTTTCACGATGGCAACCGGGCCAAATATTACAACATTTACAGGGTAGAAAGCGACCGTTTTTATGCCGAATGCCATCATTTCAACAGGGCGAGGGAGTGTGAAGGTGACTTTGAGATTTTAAAGGCCGGAGATGACTGGAAACCCAGCAATGAGAATTTCCAGAAAGAAGCCGAACAAATCGGTGATGAAATCAGAAATTTTACCACAGCCTGATCACGCTCTTTGTGCAGCAACAAGGACAGCAATTTTGCTGTGTAAATCTTCCGGCCGGAAAGGTTTGTGGATATAATCAATAAATCCTTTTTGTAAAAGATCCATCTGCATGTTATCATAAACAGCGGCGGTAAAAGCTACTGCAGGAACCTGATCATTGATCAACCTGATCTCTTTAAGAGCTGTAGCTCCATCCATTTCCGGCATTTCGAGATCGATCAGCATCAGGTTTATGGCTGTCGTCTTAAACTTTTCAACGGCCTCTTTTCCATTGGTGGCTTCAACTACTTCAATTCCCCATTTATGAAGAAATCGTTTAGCAATTGTAAGATTTACAGGATTGTCTTCCGCGATTAAAACACGAATACCGCTTAAAGATTCGAGTTGCTTATTCTTATCCTCGTTGATATAAATTTTCCTGTTTTCGTTAATCTTCAATTCAACAACGAAACGGAAGGTGCTTCCTTTTCCCTCCTCGCTTTCCAGGATTAATTCACTGTTGAACATTTCAACAAGTTTTTTACTTATTGCAAGCCCGAGTCCGGTGCCACCATATTTTCGGGTGGTATTGATATCCGCCTGAGTAAAGCTGGCAAAAATCTCTTTATGTTTTTTTCCCGGAATTCCAATACCTGTATCCCTGATTTCAAATTGAACAGTTGCTTTGTTGCTCGACGAGAATAATTTTTTCGCAGAAAGAGTTATCGTACCCTGCGGAGTAAATTTAATCGCATTCATGACCAGGTTATTCAACACCTGGTTGAATCGGGTTTCATCCATAAATAGTTCCATGTCAAGATTGTCATCTATCTGCGAAACCATTTGAAGACCTTTTTGCCTTGCCTGTGCGGAAAATTGGGCAGCGATCTCATAGAGGAATCTTTTGATATTTACGGGCTTCTCGGATAATTCCATTTTACCGGCTTCAATCTTGTTGAAGTCAAGAATGTCATTGATAAGCGCCATCATGTGCTCCGAAGAAAACTTAAGAATATCGAGGTGTGGCTTTTGATCTTCCAAAAATTTTTCCTGCAACAATAGGTTGGATGCACCAATAATGCCGTTTAAAGGTGTACGCAACTCATGACTCATATTAGAGAGGAAGCGGGATTTCGCTTTAGATGCTTCTTCTGCTTTTTCCTTCGCCTTCAGTAATTCAAATTCGGCGCTTTTTATTTCCGATATATCGAGGATACTAATTTTTTTATATCCGATCTTTTTGTATACAAATGGAACGAGACTTACATAAGCGAGAAATGATTTTCCATTCTTGGTTGTGAAGGCCATTTCACCATGCCAGTTTCTTGTTGACAGGGCACTGTCCATGTGATTGAACCGTTTGACATGGTCCTCCGTAAACCAGTTTTCTATATGCGTTCCCTCGATCTCCCGGTTTTGTTTTACCTCAAACATTTCAAGCGCCCGGTGATTACAACTGGCAATAATGTTTGATTGCGAAAAAATGATAAATACTCCGTCAAGTGAAGTATTGAATATGGTATCGCCAAATCTTTTTTCTTGCAGGATGGCCACTTCATTTCCCTTATTCACTCTTAATATGGCGTAACAAAAGAATAAGGTCATAAAGAGTGAAATTCCCAGATTGCTCCTATAGAGACGTAAATACAATGCTTCCGAAATTTGCTGTATATCGTTCGTTGCGGGGCTTATATATACACAAATCATCAGGGATATGACTGAGAGCGCAAATACAAGCAAGAGTTCTTTCAGGTTACGCCTGATACTCACTACAAACGTCAGCACAAGGAAATATGGGAAAAAAAATAGGTATTCACCTGATCTTAGCCCCTCAACATAGCAGATGATAATAAGATAAATATTGAGATTGACTACTGCGACGATACGCGCAATATTCATCATCTCCCTCGTTTTGAAGTAAAATGCAAGAAGAAAGAAAAATGCAGAAGTAATGTTGATCAGTGCGCTGATATACAGGTTATGATAGAAATAGGAGATTACGGAAAATACATTGATCAATAGCGCCAAAATGACGAACTGATTGAATCGTATAATTTTTTTCCGCTCATCTCTCGAAAGGGTATCCTTAAGGCCTGAATACACGATATCCCTGTAAATTAACCAGCCAGTATATAATAATTTCCCCTTCATTGAGTTATTGGATAGGTAAAGTATTGGTAATGATAAATGAATACCCTTACCATTAACGTACTTATTGAAAAACTATTTTTATGGATGGCAGATTTTCCGCCGAAAAATTCAAATTCAATGAGAAGATCGATGTGCGGTTTCTGCACAGTCTTTATGAGGATGATTACCCCTACATTGAAGAAGTTTTCGGAACTACATTGAGGGAATTGACCGCTTCACAGCAACAAATAGAACTTGCCTACAAAGCCGGCGACATTACCGGCCTTAAGAAAGCAGTTCATAAAATAAAACCTTCATTTGGATTCGTTGGACTTATGGAAACACAGGAATCATGCAGGCAATTTGAAGATGCATGTCTCGCGGCAACGACACTAGGCCAACTTACAATTCAATATCAGCAACTGACAGGCATTCTTGAAGACAGCAGAAAGGTGGTTGAATCCGAACATCAAAAACTAAAACGTTTCAATACAGGTTTATGAATCTTACATGTGTCATAGTGGAGGATCTTCAGGTCGCAGCTGACTTCCTGGTCAGGTGCTGTCAAAAATCTGGTCAGGTGGATGTAAAAGGCCATTTTACCAATGCTGAGGAAGCTCTTACGTACCTTAATGCTAATACCATTGACCTTATATTTCTTGATGTGGAAATGCCCGGCTCCACCGGATTTGAGCTTTTAGATCAACTAATGTATTCACCAAAGGTAATCCTGACCACTTCCAAAACAGAGTACGCCTATAACGCTTTTGAATATAAGGTGACAGACTTTTTGAAAAAGCCTTTCACATACCAGCGGTTCACTGAAGCACTTCAAAAAGCCATTGATGCGGGTGAAACCACTGTTCCTTCAACCAATGGCGACAGCACTGTAAGTGATCACATTTTTATCAAGAGTGACGGTAAACTGGTAAGACTGAACAATCAGGATATTCTGTACATAGAAAGTATGGGTGATTATGTAAAATTTGTAACGATCGATAAAAAGTACATTACGCACAACACGATAAAAAGTCTCGAAGAGAAAGTGAATAAAAAATTCTTTATGAAGGTGCACCGGTCGTACATCATTAATCTTTTAAAAATTGATGACATCCGCGAAAACGACCTCTTCATTAAAGGAATAGAAATCCCAATCAGTAAGGCACATAAGTCGGAAGTGCTCCGACGTTTGAACATCATTTGATTCATTCGTCGAAAAAAACGGTCAATTCATCGAAGAATTAACGTCAGCCACCTAAAATAATTAGCCTCCTGCCGAAATTTTAGCATTTTTGTCATGCTAAAGCTACCCATTCAATATATTTTAGGACGGTTATTGAAGTACGTTGAAACACCCGGATGTGGGATCCAAACCAAAACACTCACTGAAAAGAGTTTCAAAGAAACAAGCCAGATCGAAAGATCTGGCTTTTGTAATTCCCTTGGACTGAAGATTTCATCCAATTAACGATGGATACCGATCTTTTGTCGAATAAAATAAGATTACGAAAACTGATTTTTAATCTTTGATTCCTGTCCTGTTCTACTTTAAAAGAATTGATACTATCCAATACCATCAAAAATCATCAGCCTTCCACGAATATCCTGGTGTCGTTCCGAACCTTTGAAAAACTTAAATGATCCGTTACGATCACGGATTTTCTGTTAGCAACAGAATTCCGCCTTCCAAACCGTTTATCGAATTGTAATGCTCCCTACGGGGAGCATTCTTTATTCAGGACAGGCCTATCTCAAAATGCCGTTCGGGAATATCTATTTCCAAAAAACCTTTTTTCCGTAATCTTTCCTTGAATTGTAATTGAACGGGATATTCGCCATGGACAAGGAATAATTTTTTGATCTGTCGCGGATCCTGGCAGGCAAGAAATTGGCTAAGGTCTTCATAATCCCCGTGTGCGCTCATACTTCTGATAGAGCCTATTTCTGCATGCACTTCGTGTGGGACGCCGAAAATGCTTACTTCCTTTGCACCCGCAATCAACCTTCCACCGAGTGAATTGGGTTCACAATATCCGGTAAGAAGAATTGTATTCCGGCTGTTTTCGATACCATTACTGATATGATGTTTTACTCTTCCTGCATCAGCCATTCCACTCGCTGAAATAATAACGCATGGCTCTGTCCGGAAGTTCAGAAGCTTCGATTCGTTCACCGACCGGATGAATTTCATACCGCGGAAAGAAAACGGATCAATGTCGGACTGTAAAATCTTTTGTATGGTTTTATTGAAATATTGAGGGTAATTCTTTACAAGTTCAGTGGCTTCCACGCTGAGCGGGCTGTCAACAAAATAATCCAACGGCGGAAGGCGCCCTTCTATTTCCAATTGATTCAGTGCAAATAACAATTCCTGTGTGCGCCCCACACTGAAAGCTGGCATGATCAGTTTTCCTTTTTTCCGCATGCAAGATTTTTCTATCCATTGAAGCAGGGCATCGGGTGTTGTGAGGTATACATCATGAAGACTGTTCCCGTATGTGGATTCAAGTAAGATATAATCTGCCTGCGGAAATACTGCCGGTGATTTCAGGATCATATCACGGTAACGACCGACATCACCGCTAAAAGAGATCTGTGTTTCTTTTCCATTCTCCAGTATTTTTAAATGCACGGCAGCACTTCCGATAATGTGACCTGCATCTGTATATAAAACCTGCACATGTTCGTCCACACGATACCAGCCTCCATATTCTACTTCTACAAATAATGCGAAGGAGTTTTCCGCATCTTCTGCTGTATACATAGGTCCTACATACGCAAGGCCTTCTGCCGCTCTTCTTTTATTCGCATAATGTGCATCATCTTCCTGTATTTCTGCAGAGTCGCGCAACAAAACCCTGGCGAGTTCTTTTGTTGCCGGTGTACAAAATATTTTACCCTGGAAGCCATCTTTTACAAGTTTTGGAATCAAACCGCAATGGTCAATATGGGCATGAGAAAGTATAAGGTGATTGATACCTGAGGCATCAAACCCCCAATGCCTGTTAAATGCATCCGTATCCCTGCCCATTCCCTGAAACATGCCACAATCCAGCAAATACCTGTTTCCATTTTTAAGAGTAATGACATGCTTTGATCCGGTTACTGTACGAGCTGCTCCGTGAAATGCTATTTTCATCAGGAATAATTATAAATGACTGGATTGGTTTTCAGCATTTTCATTCTTCACTTTTTTTCTTGATTTGAACGACCACGTAATCCGAAACGTAGCAATTGATTCTCCCATGATATCTTTTCCGACGGAAGTTGCCGTAACCGTTTCGGATTGTCCGGAACGAATTGTATGATCTAAAGCCGCTTTAAACAAATCTCCATCACTACAAATGAAAGTTGTCCGCGCCGTTGCCTTCTTATGATATTCCGCTTCTAGCTTTACCACTAACATTGATATGTTTCCGTAATTACTCAAGTGGGCCATTGCAAGTACACCAGTACTCAACTCTGCCGCCATTGCCAGGCAGGCAAAATAAGTTGAACGGAAAGGATTTGCCGAATACCATGTATACGGAACGGTTACACGACAGGAATTTGCATTCGCATCCCGGATTCTTACACCTGCGAAAAAAGCACTCGGTAGACGTGAAAGGAGAAACATCCTGCTCTTAAAGGGGTGATTGACGAGCTGCAAAAAAGATTCAGTGCCTGCGCTCATGTCAGAAATTCTTATAAGCGGATGCATCAAGTGCTTTAGGACTCCAATGCTGAAAAAATTCAATCACTTTTTCCCGGCTATATCCTTTGTCTTCTTCGAGGTATGCAGAATTTTGGGTATGAATTTGTTTTCCTGACCCATCTAAAATTATAAAGACGGGAAAACCAAAACGCTGGGGAAACTGAAACCGGCTCAGAAGTTCTTTATTGTAATTTTCCTTGCTGTAATTCATGTGGTACACAACATAATCGGCCCGGATCAAGGAATCAATTTTCTGATCCTTGGTAACGAAATCATTGAATCGTGCACACCAGACGCACCAGTTACCACCCACCTGTATAAAAACATGTTTGTTGGAATTGTGCGCTTCTTTTACAGCGCGTGAAATTTCCTTCTCCGCATTCTCTTCGGGTTTATAGAGATGAAAATTTTTCATATCCTGACCGCATACTATGGTGATGACCGACATAAAAATACCGGACATAAGCAATCGCCGAATTGTCTGATTCATAACTCTAAAAATAATGATTAATTATGAAGTTTCGTGTCAGCTGGTAACGATGTACGGCGTACGATGTACGATGTACGGTGTACGGTGTACGGTGTACGGTGTACGATGTACGGTGTACGGTGTACGATGTACGATGTAAGGTGTACGGTGTAACCATGTACGATGTAGGATGTACAATGGCCATGTAAGAAGTAATTTATAGTTGTACGGATACGCTTTATACAATTATTAAGGAGATAGTTCTTGCCGACTGCCGACTGCCGATTGCTGACTGCCGACTGGCGATTGGCTGCTGATGCTGACTGCTGAGGCAAAAAAAGAGGCTGCAAAATGCAGCCTCCCGTGTGTAAGTATCAGTTGATTCGATTTATACGATAAAACCATCAACGAGAGCGAGCACCTGCGCCTGAGTAAGGGGTTCATCAAATGCTTCAGACGCGATCGATGCGGTAATGCCTGATGCAATATTGGTAATTTCAATGCCGGCCTGATTGGTATTTTCTTCGCCATCATAATTCGCCTGTACCAGCGCGCCAATTCCACCTGTATCTTTTAACGTGATCCATGGTTTTACAGGAGCTCCTTTATCCTTCCGGATTTTTCTGACTTTAGCAGCATGCCGTGCTTCAACAGAGTGAATGTTAAGAGCTGCAGTGAGAATATCATTATTACTCATAAGAGCGCCCGCCTGTCCTTTATATGCTCTTACGCCTGTATCTTCCAACGTCTGCGATACTGCAAGAAATAAAGTATAGTCCGAGAAGGCAGTTTTGAATGGGCCATTGCCCGAACCATTTCCGCCGGAAAAATCAAACGTTGGCTTTGCAACGGGTGTACCACCAGCTCCGGTGATAGCGGTTTTCAAAAATGCAACGTGAGCATTTTCGTGGTTTGCGATAACCTGGAATGCTGCCTTTTCTTCTCCCGCCGGAATGAGGTTGGCGGCTGCTAATCCCATGTTATAGAATTCAGCTTCCAGATATTCGAGTGTTAATGCAAAATTGAGAACGCCGATAATAGGGGTCGAAGTTTGACCATAAGCCTTTTTAAACATACTGCCGAATGCAAAAGGCAATGAAGTCAATGCAACTTTTCCGGCTACGTTTACAAAATTTTTAATGGAAGACCTTCTGCCGTCGAGGCGGTCGTATACTTCCGGAT
>DATLDA010000222.1:0-2734 GCA_035526135.1 Flavitalea sp. | reverse complement strand
GATCAAAAGCGTCAATAAAGTACAAGGCGAAATACCTTTAAGCGAAGCAGAAAGAGTGGTAAGTGGCGGAAGAGGATTGAAAGGCGGTGAAAATTGGGGTATGATGGAAGAGCTTGCAAAATTACTCGATGCAGGTACTGCATGCAGCCGTGCGGTGGCAGACGCGGGATGGCGGCCTCATCATGAACACGTTGGCCAAACCGGATTAGCCATTGCACCCAATCTGTATCTCGCTGTTGGAATTTCCGGCGCCATCCAACACCTCGCCGGAGTAAACCGAAGTAAAGTGATCGTAGTCATCAATAAAGATCCTGAAGCCCCTTTTTTCAAAGCGGCAGATTATGGAATTGTAGGCGATGCATTTGAAGTTTTGCCGAAAATGATTGAAGCTGTAAAAAAAATGAAAGGGAAGTAAATTAATCATTGTAACAGCACTTAGCACTAGCGTTCAATTACCCCAAAAAGTTACTGTGAAAGAGGCCATCGGACTTCATCAAATTTTCATTACGAATCTGTATAAACCTTTGAATTTCATTTTTGTTTCATGATTGCTTTAAGACCTTTTTTTCGATAAAATCATGTACGTTTGCGCCATAAAGCATAAAACACGTACGGAACAATGGATCTTGTGTTGTTATGAAGAAAATAGAGCTGGAAATAGTCGCCTTATCTCACAGTATTACACAAACACATTCCTACGCCGTAGTGTTAGGCGAAGTGAATGGTTTGCGTCGTTTGCCCATTGTAATCGGCGGATTCGAAGCACAGGCTATTGCGGTTGCGCTTGAGAAAATGCATCCAAGTCGTCCGTTGACACATGATCTGATGAAAAATTTCATGAGTGCCTTCAATATTGATCTGCAGGAAATTATTATCAGCGATCTTCAGGAAGGTATTTTTTATTCAAAGCTCATCTGCGTAAGTGAGCATGATACCGTGGAAATCGATTCTCGTACGTCGGATGCATTAGCGCTTGCTGTCCGATTTGGATGCCCAATCTATACATTCGATAACATTCTTGAAAGTGCTGGTATTCTTATGGAAGATTCTGCAGGTAAAAAGAAACAACCCAAAGAAATGGTCACTACCGAGTCTTCAGGGTCCGAAGATCTGAAAGCATTATCGCTCGAAGAATTAAATACGCTGTTAAACGAAGTACTGGAACAGGAAGATTACCTGAGGGCTATTGCAATACGCGATGAGATCAATAGCCGTCGTAAACACCGCGGATAACTGATCTGAATACTACCTGTTTTCAGGCGGCGCATACAGCAGCAGATAAAATCATTCCCTGCCGTGATCGTTTTCCCGAATTGTAAAATCAACCTTGGCCTTCGTATTATTCGAAAACGTCCCGATGGTTTTCATGACATTGAAACGGTATTCTATCCCATCCCTTTCTGCGACGTACTGGAAATTATTCCTGTAATTCCTGAAAAAAATGCGGCAGCCGCCTCAATAACAATACACGGAAGGACAATCTTTTTTTCAACTTCCGGAATTCCGATACAAGGAACACCCGAATCAAATTTGTGCATCAAAGGGTGTGCAATGCTGTTCGCTGATTTCCCGGGGATCCCCTCTTTTCAACTTCATCTGCATAAGAATATCCCCATGGGAGCCGGACTCGGTGGCGGTTCTTCCGACGGAGCATATACAATCAAACTGCTTAATGAATATTTTCATTTGGGAATGTCACTATCACAACTGGAATCTTATGCGATTCAATTAGGAAGTGACTGTCCGTTCTTTCTAAAAAATAGTCCGTTTATTGCTCGCGGCCGCGGCGAAAAAATGGAAACAGTTACGCTTGACCTTTCTGATTGTTCATTGGTATTGGTTGACCCCGGGATTCATATTGCTACCGGACGTGCATTCTCAAAAATTTCTCCCAGCGATAAAATCACGGATATTGCATCAATAATTTCAAGTGCCCCGGAAAACTGGAAACATGAATTGATAAATGACTTTGAAGTGCCTGCATTCAATGAACATCCTTTACTCGAGGTGATTAAACAAACATTGTATGCATCAGGCGCACTCTACGCGTCGATGACAGGAAGTGGTTCAGTGATTTACGGATTATACAGAACGCATCAACCTGAAATACCGGAACTTCCAGACGGATGTAAAAGCTGGACATTCAACAGGCTTTGAAACGTGCTCCAGATTGTTTAATTTGCGTCAAAACAACGTTATCCGCAATCAGTCCTACTTATCATTTCTCGATCAAAATCTTGATTTCCTCGATCATGTCGGTTGAACCATGCGCGAGTTCAATGGGTTCTTGTGTCTATAAAAAATAACACATAGATATATAGTTACATAGCAACCACATAGTACTCCTCTATACATTTCCCGCGTTCCTTTTACATTTTTAATTTTTAATTTTTCATTTTCATTCCATGAAACCTGCTATGATAAATACGGAACTATCGCAATACTACTTTGATCTGGAAGCCGCCTATGGTGCGCACAATTATCATCCATTGCCTGTGGTGCTGTCTAAAGGAAAGGGGGTATTTGTCTGGGATGTTGAAGGAAAGAGATATTACGATTTCTTAAGCGGTTATTCAGCCGTAAACCAGGGGCATTGTCACCCGTTGATTCTTGATGCTTTCATGCGCCAGGCACAACGCCTGACACTTACTTCGAGAGCATTCCATAACGACCAGCTGGGGGTATTTGCAAAATTTATTACAAGCTATTTCGGATATGATAAAGTGTTGCCAAT
>DATLDA010000220.1:0-7227 GCA_035526135.1 Flavitalea sp. | reverse complement strand
GCAAGTTGGCAGAAGAATACGAAATTCCTTTTCTCGGTGAAATACCGCTGGTACAAAGTATTCGCGAAGGGGGTGATATAGGTATGCCTACCATGGTTGGCGACGACCGTATCACTAGAAAAGCCTTCGAAGATTTTGCAGGTGCCGCTGCCAGAAGCATCGCGATGCGCAATGCACATATGAAAGCCGAGCAGGTTATGGAAGTAGTCTAGGAAATTAAAAATTTAAAATTAAAAATGCAAAAAGTATAAAGATGATCAACATGAATACTTATCGGCACTCCTTATTTTTAATTTTTAATTTTTAATTTTTATTTCTTGTACAACCTTCCTTATTTCAAAGAACAGGACGAAACTGTTATTATTGAATTTATGAAACAACATCCATTTGTAGTTTTATGTGGATGTAACGGTATTCATCAACCGGTAGCCACTCAGGTACCGGTTCTTGTTGATATTAGAGAAGAGAAAATATATCTGACCGGTCATATGATGAAACAGACTGATCATCATAAAGCTTTTGAAATTAACAAACAGGCACTCGTGCTTTTTACCGGTCCACATACCTACGTCAGTGCAAGCTGGTATACGAAAATGCAGCAGGCATCGACATGGAATTACATGACCATTCATGCGAAAGGGTTGATTAAATTTTTACCAGAAGAAAGGCTCTATGCCGTGCTTGAACGTACCACAGCTTTATTTGAAAATAACGATCAGTCTCCATCCCTTGTCCCGCATCTCCCTTCCGAATATGTATCCAGCCTGAGCAAAGCCATTATTGCGTTTGAAATTGAAGTAGCATCGCTGGAAAATGTTTTCAAACTTTCGCAGAACAGGGATGCGGAAAGTTATAACAACATCATTAATAAACTGAAGACCGGAAATGAAGATGCACGTCAGATAGCAGGAGAAATGCAAAAACGCGCAGGTGCACTTTTTGGTGAACGTAAGGAAAGCGTGCAGCCCTGAATAACGAAATCATGAAAGGGATTTTTGTAAAATCATTGGTTTGTTTCTGTCTTTTTCTTTCATGCAGTGAAATGAAAAGTACTTCCATTAATACTCCTGTTTTTGATAAGCAGGGTCATCGGGGTTGTCGCGGATTGATGCCGGAAAACACGGTAGCCGCCATGATCCGGGCGGTTGACCTTGGTGTTACTACCCTGGAAATGGACGTGGTCATAACATCTGATGATACAGTACTTCTGTCTCACGAACCATTTTTCAATCATGAAATAACGACCCGACAGGATGGTACGGCGATATCGGAAAGTGAAGAGAAACGACTGAATATCTACCGGATGACTTTTTTGGAAACGCAGGCATTTGATGTGGGTATGCGGCCTCATCCCAGATTTCCTTTACAAAAAAAGGTGGCTTCAAAAAAACCTACACTGTCAGAAGTAATAGATTCGGTGGAGCTGTACATAACAAGAAACAAAAAAGCACCTCCTTTTTATAATATCGAAACAAAATCCAATCCGGGAACGGATGCACTTTATCATCCCGAACCCCGCCGGTTTGTGCAGCTGCTGATGAATGTGATCAATTCAAAGAACATCGCTTCCCGTGTTATTATCCAGTCATTTGACATTCGTACACTACAGGAAATGCATGCGAACTATCCTGCCGTAAAAACAGCATTGCTGGTAGAAGACTTCGACAAACGTCCCTTTGATGATCAGCTGCGGAGGCTTGGATTTGTTCCTTCCATTTACAGCCCTCATGTAGATTTAGTGACTGCAGAACTTGTGCAGCAATGCCATGCAAAAAAGATCAGACTGATTCCATGGACAGTAAATGATAAAGCAACCATACAACGCCTGCGTCAATTAGGAGTTGATGGTATCATTTCTGATTTTCCTGATCTGTTTGATTGATCAACCTTGCTGAATGGTTCCCCGTAACTTTACCACTCACACTTCACGCGCATGAATATTTCATTAAAAGGCAAAACAGCTATTGTATGCGGAAGTACACAGGGAATCGGACTTGCCATAGCAAAGGAATTTGCTCTGTCGGGTGCGAACTGTATTTTGTTTGCACGGAATGAGGAAAAGCTCAAACAAGTAATTTCAAATCTCGATAAAAGCAATGATCAGCACCACGATTTCAAGGTGGTCGATTTCTCTGATACTGCATTGGTGAAACAGGTGATTATGGAAATTGTGAATGCACGAAGTGTAGAGATTTTAGTCAATAACACCGGAGGGCCAGCCCCGGGCCCCATTTTAGAATCAGAGGAATCCGCATTTGTTGATGCGTTCAACCAACATCTGATTTGCAATCAGATCCTGACACAGGCTGTGATTCCCGGTATGAAAAAGGCAGGATACGGACGCATTATCAACATTATTTCAACGTCGGTGAAAATTCCACTGAAAAATATGGGAGTTTCCAATACGATTCGTGGTGCAGTAGCTTCCTGGGCAAAGACAATGTCATACGAACTGGGTGCTTTCAATATCACCGTAAATAATATTTTACCCGGGTTTACAATGACACAGCGTCTGGAAAGTCTTATCGGTACGAATGCCAAACGGAGAGGGGTATCCGAAGAAGTGATCCGGGCAGAGATGATCAATGATATTCCTATGAAAAGATTTGGGCAAGCTTCTGAATTGGCGGCTGTGGCAGCTTTTCTGGCTTCTCCTGCTGCTTCCTATGTAAACGGCGTAAGTATTCCTGTTGACGGCGGCAAAACAGGTTCGTTGTAAAATTATTTTTACGGATGCATTTCGAAAACGGTATTGACTTTGCCCAGGATCTTGATAGAAATGATACGCTACAGCGTTATCGGAGTGAATTTATTTTGCCTGAGGAAAAGGGAATGAAGTCTATTTATTTTCTCGGAAATTCCCTTGGATTGCAGCCGAAGAAAACTACTGCAGAAATTGATAAAGTCTTGCGCCAATGGTCTGATTATGGAGTGGAAGGTTTTTTTAAAGGCGATGCTCCGTGGCTCAATTACCACGACAAACTGACTGGTCCACTTTCAAAAATTGTGGGCGCATTGCCCTCCGAAGTTGTTGTGATGAACCAATTGACAGTGAATCTCCACCTCATGCTCACGTCGTTTTATAAGCCTGATGGGAAAAGAAATAAAATTATCTGCGAGGCAAAGGCATTCCCCAGCGATCAATACATGCTGGAAACACATGTGATGAGTCGTGGAATGAAACCGGCAGATGTAATTATTGAAGTTTTGCCCCGACCTGGCAGCGTAGAGATCTGTGAAGAAGATATATTGCAAAAAATAAATGAACATGCCGACGAAACAGCGCTCGTTTTCTGGGGTGGTGTGAATTATTACACCGGTCAGCTGTTTGATATGAAGGCAATCACAAAGGCAGCACACGATGCCGGAGCGACTGCCGGTTTTGATCTTGCCCATGCAGTGGGAAATGTTCCGTTGCATCTGCATGATTGGGATGTTGATTTTGCATGCTGGTGCAGCTATAAATATCTCAATTCCGGGCCTGGTGCTGTGGGTGGAGTTTTTATTCATGAAAAATTTCATACTGCCCGCACGATGAACCGGTTGGCCGGTTGGTGGGGTTACCGCAAATCCGACCGATTCAAAATGGCGCAAGGATTTATTCCTATTGATACCGCAGAGGGGTGGCATCTTAGTACGCCCTCCATGATTCTGTATGCAACTCATTTTGCCGCACTGACAATTTTTGAGGAAGCAGGAATGAATCCGATTCTTGAAAAAGGAAAATCGCTGAATGATTACTTTCACTTTTTGTTGAACCGAATCAATGAGAAATTTTCAACACCTCCCTTTCGGATCCTGACACCTGCCGCCTCAAAAGGAAATCAGGTCTCTCTGTTGATCAATAAGAATGGAAAACAATTGTTCGAAAAACTATGTCAGAAAGGAGTAATGGGAGACTGGCGGGAACCTGATGTGATCAGGCTGGCACCGGTTCCTCTATATAATAAATTTGAAGAAGTTTACAACTGTTGTAAAATAATTGAACAGTCAATTTAACAGAAGAAAATTCATATGACGAGAGACGCACTGATCACGCATATCCGGGAAAAGAATTCATATCTCTGCGTAGGACTCGATACAGATATTGCCAAATTACCGGCATCGATTCAACAGGATAATGACGCTGTTTTTTCTTTCAATAAACGGATCATTGATGCCACGTCGAATTTTTGTGTTGCATATAAATTCAATACGGCATTTTATGAAGCGATGGGAGCAAAAGGATGGGAAATTCTCGAAAGAACCGTGCGATATATCCCGTCCACACACTTTAAAATAGCAGATGCAAAGCGAGGGGATATCGGCAATACTTCTTCTCAATATGCACGTGCTTTTTTTGAGACAATCCCTTTTGATGCGATCACTGTTGCCCCTTACATGGGGAGTGACAGCGTCAGGCCGTTTTTGGAGTATAAAGACAAATGGACGATTGTACTCGGGTTAACCTCTAATTCAGGAGCAACCGATTTTGAAATGGTAAAGACCGGTGGGAAATATTTATACGAACATGTGTTGGAGACCGCAATGCGTTGGGGTTCCCCCGACAACCTCATGTTTGTTATTGGTGCCACCCAGGCAGAATCTTTTGAGTCAGTTCGTAAACTGGTGCCCGATCATTTTTACCTGGTGCCCGGTATCGGTGCACAGGGAGGAAGTCTGAAAGAAGTTTCGGAGAAAGCAATGAACAACGATGTTGGACTTCTTGTCAATGTAAGCAGGGCGATCATCTATGCAAGTCCGAAGGAGGATTTTGATACGGAGGCAGGCATCATTGCGCAACAGTATCAATATGAAATGAAGCGATATCTTTCTACGAAGGAATAACATCCTCACTCATACGGTGATTATTTAAAGAGACAATTTTTCGCGGTCCACCAGGGTTTGATCTCGTAAGATAATCTGCCGGTCTGAATGGCCGGATCTGTTTTAATCAGTGATTCCACTTCTTCTTTCGTTTTGCAATCAAAAATGAAAATTCCTCTCCAGTTACCATCATCTCCAAATGGGCCGGCCACAACAATTTTTCCTTCTCCTGCCAGCCGGGTGATGTTAGCCATATGTCCCTCCTGAATCCTGGCTGCTGTTGATGAATCCTGCGTACGGTTATTTCCTTTGGAAAGCATAACAAGAAAATATTGTTTCATTTCGTATTGCTTTTCTTTCACCGGTGCAGCCGGTGAAACAGTTTGGGCAATTGATTTTCCGTAAATGCAGGTGAGCAGAAGGATCAGAATAAAACCCGTTATTTTTTTCATGGCTGTAATATAAAAAAAACTTTCCCGCGGTTTTGCGGGAAAGGAAGGAATACCACATAGGAACATAGTTACAAAGGAACACATAGTGAGATTGGAAGCCTATGGTCGATGGTCGATCGTCTATGGTCAAAAAACTCAGATCACCGTTGTTCTTTTCTTTTCTTTAGTTGATTTTGATTCCAGCTTCACGTCCATGGAATGTGCTATCACAACTTCTCCGAAATCTGTGGAGATTCTTATTTTGGATGCTCCGTTACCGGAATTGCCGGAATATTTGTGGTTGAACTGGGGGCCGTATTTTGATGTTTCACCCCTTTCTTCTTCGGCAATTGCAAAATTACTTTTGTTGGTAAATGAACCGTGGCTGGTTGAAACGTTATAGGTAGCAGAAAAGTTATTCGGGACACTGACAATAACATCAGAGAACGAATTATGCAGGTTCATACTTTTTACTGCATTATCTACATTCAATTTGACACTGTTTGATTTGCAGTGTTGTATTTGAACGGTCACATCACCCGTAATTCTTTTAACGACGATCGGTTTATTATTAAATTGAAAATTCAGTTTGCCATTGTTCACACTCTCCACCTCCCCGCTTCCGAATTGAATTGACAGATCTTTTACATTGCTGAGATTTCCAGCATCCAGGGTTCCAAACTGGCTTTCAATTCTTGTTTCACCTGAAATATCGGGAATGATAGTTGCCCCGAACTGATTGGAAATGTCAATCGGGTTGCGTGAAGGAAGATAAACGAGGTAATTAATAGTCATACCCTCTTCACGGTGTTCTTCTTTTTTAGATTTCTCTTTTTTATCTTCGTCTTTATCGTTTTTCCAGTTTGTTTTGAAGTACACGCCATTTCCGTTCTTTCCATCTTCAATACTAATTTTATCGAGAATTTCCTGAGCTCTTTCTTCTGTATTTGCTTTAGACGTAATCGTTACTTCCACTTTCACCTCATTTCTGTCCCACGTATTGATCCGCATTTCACCAAACTGGTTCTTCAATGAAATAACGTCATTGTTATCCACGTCATATGATTTATTGTAAGTCTTCTTTTTTTCTACCTGGGGTTCGCCGGCTGCAAGCACCGCCGATTGTGTGAAAACCGAAAGGAAAATTACAATGCTATATGCTCTTAGAATTTGTTTCATTGTTTGAAATTTTTGATTGTTTTATTTTTTTGATGATCAAAAGCTGTTCATTCAGAAGGTCCGTCTGCAGACGAAGATTTTGAATCATGGCTTCGAGCAATTGCTCCCGGTTTGGATTTTCCGGTAATTCCTGTTTCAATGCATTGTAAGAACTATCGAGTCGGGTGATATCGCCCAGAAATTGCCTGTAAAGAGAAGGATCTGTCTGTTGTAAATTTTTCAGCTCTGATTGTTTCAGTTCAATGAGCTGGGTAAAATGATATACTTCTTTAGCATAGGTTGGATTGATGTCATTCATCAGGTCGTTGGTTCCGGAAGTTGTTTGTACTGCTATTGAATTTTTCGTGGAATTAGGTTTTTGTGTCAAAAGAAACGTGAGCAGACCTGCCACAGCTACGACTGTAGCGGCGATCAGCCAGCTTCTAGTAAAAAGGTTTTCCTTTACTGGATGATCCAGTTTCTTTTTCAGCTTCTGCCACAATTCGGGAGCAGGAATTTCAGAATCAAATTCGTCCCGGTGTGTCTGTATGAATTTCTCAAGTGGGGAGCTCATGATAATCCTTCTTGTTTAAGTAAAAACAATAGTTTTTGTTTTGCACGAATGTATTGGGTTCGTACTGTTGTGTGAGTAATACCCAGGATTTCAGAAATTTCTTCCTGGTCATAACCCTCCAATAGGTAAAGGCTGAGCACAGTACGATATCCATCAGGAAGCTGTGCTATCTTTTTTTTCACCTCCGTTACTTTAAAAAGAATTTCGTCTTCGTCCAGTCTTTCTTCTTCCGCGAGCGTGAAGGCATTTGATTGTTCG
>DATLDA010000219.1:0-4125 GCA_035526135.1 Flavitalea sp. | reverse complement strand
ATATTCAGATTCCATGCAAGGTTTGGATTTTTTTCCCCTGTTGCAGATAAGATAGCAGCAAGGAGATATAGCTGTGTAAAATTTTGCCTGATTACCTGCACATGAAGCATTTCTTTATTCATCACATCGAGTGATACATATGGACCAGTGCCTTTCAGCAATTCATTTTCCTCTCGCAGGTCAGAGGCAACGACATTACTGTTTCCGTAAATCTTCCGTAAAGCGATCGTCAATTCCACCCCGATCTGACCTGAAGCACCGATTACAAGAATTTTCTCTTTCATTCTGTTCTCATTGATTGCGTAAAGTAATTAAGAATTTAATGAAGAAAAGAAAAACGATGGGAACATATTATACCATTGCTTTGCTTCGCCATTTTTAGATGAATGTTCCATTACCTTTGCGCAATGGAAAAAATGCTCACAGAACTTTTCACAAATCAACAATATGATTCGGAAAATTTTTTTCTAATTGCAGGCCCTTGTGTCGTGGAAAGTGAATCATTGGTGGAAGAAGTTGCCGGTAAAGTGCAGGACATTTGTAAAAGGCTTGGAATTCCATTTGTACTGAAAGCCTCTTATCGCAAAGCAAATCGTACCAGCGGTTCTTCGTTTACTGGTATCGGTGATGAAGCCGCACTGGCAATCCTGAAAAAAGTTGGAGGACAATTATCTTTGCCTACTACTTCCGATATACATTCGGAAAAAGAAGCTGCGATGGCAGCAGATTATATTGATATTCTGCAGATCCCTGCTTTTCTTTGCAGGCAAACAGACCTACTGGTTGCAGCAGCGGAAACCGGAAAGTTCGTAAACGTAAAAAAAGGACAATTTGTAAGCGGCGATGCGATGAAATTTGCCGTTGAAAAAATTAAAAAAGCCGGCAATCAGCGTGTGATCCTCACCGAGAGAGGCACCACCTTCGGCTATCAGGATCTTGTTGTGGATTACAGAAATATCCCTATCATGAAAAATCATGGCGTACCGGTTGTCATGGATTGCACCCATTCGCTACAGCAACCCAACCAGACCTCGGGGGTCACCGGGGGAAATCCGAAAATGATAGAAACAATTGCCAAAGCAGCTATTGCAACGGGTGCCGATGGACTCTTCATTGAAACGCACCCGGATCCTTCCGTAGCGCTCAGCGATGGAGCGAACATGCTACGATTAAATCTGTTGGAAAAATTGTTGGAGAAACTGGTGGCGTTGAGAAAAGCAGTGGTTTAGGATTTTAGATTTACGATTGCAGATTTTATTAATGGACTTAGATTTCAGATTTAGATTTGCGATTGCAGATTGTATTATAAGCACTTTGAGTCTGAAACAACCGCACGGTTATGATCTATCAAAATTTGAAATCTAAAATCGCAAATGCAGATCCTTCGCTTCGCTCAGGACAACGTCTAAAATCTACAATTACTCATAACGGAACGGGTTTCTTCTCAATGAAAGAATATATCTTTTCATATTCATCCAGAAAGCCAGTACAAAGTACACGATGAGCGGAGAGCCCATTGTAAGAAAAGAAATGTATACGAACCAGGTTCGGATACGTGATGTTGCGATGCCCATCCTGTCACCAATGGCGGTACAAACGCCAAATAGCTGCCATTCGATAAAATACCTGAATCGATTCATTTGCGTAAATTATAAAAATTCAGTAAGGAGTACAATAATGATTGATGGTGAAACTCATTTTTAGGTAAATTTGCAAACAATTTCATGCCCCTGTTGCATCGGTGATTGAACAGGTTATGGTCATTGGTCATTGGGGTGGCACACCAGTCGCTACCTCCTCATTTAAACCCGATTGTATGGTATTCGATCTGGAATTAATCAGGAAGATTTACGCAGAAATGCCTGATAAGATTAAAGTTGCACGGACACTTCTGGGTAAGCCCCTGACCCTTTCCGAAAAGATTTTATATACACATCTGTTTCAGCCGCTGACAAAATCATTCGACAGAGGAAAAGATTATGTGGAATTTGCGCCCGATCGCGTGGCAATGCAGGATGCTACAGCTCAAATGGCTTTGCTTCAGTTTATGACCTGTGGGCGCCCGACCGTAGCTGTGCCCAGTACCGTCCATTGCGATCATCTGATACAAGCTAAAACAGGAGCCGCTATCGACCTGGCCAACGCCCTCGATACGAACAGGGAGGTATTTGACTTTCTGGCCACGATTTCAAATAAATACGGTATAGGTTTCTGGCGTCCGGGCGCAGGAATTATTCACCAGGTAGTGCTGGAAAATTACGCTTTCCCCGGTGGGTTAATGATTGGAACGGATTCTCATACACCGAATGCAGGGGGGCTGGGAATGATTGCGATCGGAGTCGGTGGTGCTGATGCCGTTGACGTCATGGCAGGACTTGCGTGGGAATTAAAAATGCCTAAACTGATCGGCATCAAATTAACCGGCAAAATGAATGGCTGGACAGCTGCTAAAGATGTGATCCTGAAAGTGGCTGGTATTCTTACAGTGAAAGGTGGAACCGGTGCTATTGTGGAATATTTTGGAGAGGGTGCAGACAGCCTGAGTGCCACGGGAAAAGCTACGATCTGTAATATGGGAGCCGAGATCGGTGCTACCTGTTCGCTTTTTCCGTATGACAGAAAAATGGAAGCCTACCTGAAAGCAACGAGTAGAGAAGAAGTTGCAGCGCTTGCAAATGGCGTTAAAGAACATTTGCGACCTGATGACGAAGTATATTCGGATCCTGCAAAATATTATGATCAACTGATCGAGATCAACCTGAGCGAACTCGAGCCCCACGTGAATGGACCTTTTACACCGGATCTCGCCTGGCCAATCAGCAAATTCGCCGATGCTGTTAAAGTAAACAACTGGCCCCAAAGGTTGGAAGTTGCACTAATCGGATCCTGTACGAATTCTTCCTATGAAGACATAAGTCGATCTGCTTCGATAGCCAAACAGGCGATTGACAAAAAATTGAAAACTAAGTCTGAATTTACGGTTACACCTGGTAGTGAGCTGGTAAGATTCACGATCGAAAAAGACGGATTTCTGAAAACTTTCAACCAGATCGGGGGTGTAGTTCTGGCGAATGCGTGTGGCCCCTGTATCGGACAATGGGCAAGGCACATTGATGACCCGAACAGGAAAAATTCCATCATCACATCTTTCAACCGGAATTTTGCGAAACGTAACGACGGGCTGGCAGCTACCCATGCTTTTGTTGCTTCACCGGAAATTGTGACTGCATTTGCCATTGCAGGCGATCTTACCTTCAATCCTTTAAAAGATAAATTGCGCAATGAAATGGGGGAAGACGTCATGCTCGAAGAACCTACCGGAATGGAACTTCCTCCGAAAGGATTTTTCGTTGAAGATGCAGGATATCAGGCACCAGCGGAAGATGGAAGTAAAGTTGTAGTAGCAGTGAGTCCTGAATCCAACCGTTTGCAATTGTTACAGCCGTTTGCCGCATGGGAAGGAACGGATCTTACCGGTTTACTACTGTTGATCAAAGCCAAAGGAAAATGTACAACTGACCATATCTCCATGGCGGGTCCCTGGTTAAAGTTCCGCGGCCATCTCGATAACATTTCCAACAATATGCTCATAGGTGCTGTAAACTATTTCAATGAAAAAACGGACAGCGTAAGAAACCAGTTGAACGGAGATTATGGAACGGTTCCTGCTACCCAGCGCGCATATAAAGCAGCCAAAATTGGTAGTATCGTTGTCGGTGATGAAAATTATGGAGAGGGTTCATCACGCGAGCATGCAGCTATGGAACCACGTCACCTGGGAGTGCGCGCGATCGTGGTAAGAAGTTTTGCCCGCATACATGAAACAAATTTGAAAAAACAGGGAATGCTTGCATTGACATTTGCAAGTAAGGAAGACTATGACAAGATACAGGAAGATGACAGGTTTGATATCACCGGTCTGGTTTCATTTGCGCCTGGCAGGCCATTAAAGATGATCGCGCGTCATAAAGACGGATCAAAAGATGAGATCATACTCAATCATACTTATAATCAATCACAGATTGAATGGTTCAAAGCCGGGGGCGCACTGAATGTAATTCGTCGTGAAGTTGCGGCAGAAGATGTGTTGACTGAATATTGAGGTATGAGGTATGGGGTGTGAGG